>JACQES010000283.1 GCA_016200495.1 Gemmatimonadota bacterium | reverse complement strand
GCCGGGACTGCGCGTCGCGCAGCCGCACGAACGGCTCCAGCACGCGCCGCCGGTCCTCCGGCGCGATCCCCGCGCCCCGGTCGTCGACGCGCAGCTCGCCGCGTCCGTCGGGGGCGACGCGCACCGAGACCTCCACCAGCCCCCGCCCGTACTTGGCCGCGTTGTCCACGAGGTTGGTGAGCACGAGCTGGATCGCGTCGGGATCGGCGAGCACCGGGACGGGGTCCGGCACGTGGACGTTGAGCATCCCGCCCGCGGCCTCCACCAGCGGCGCCAGCTCCTCGCCCCGCGTCGCCACCACCAGGTCGAGGCGCACCGGCCGGTTGCGCACCCGCAGCGCCCACCGCTCCGCCCGCGAGAAGTGCAGCACGTTCTCGATCAGGTGCACGAGGCGCCGCGCCTCGCGCACCAGCGTGTGCGTCGTCGCCGTCCGCTCCGCCTCGTCGCGCACGCGGCCGTACTGCAGCGTCTCCGCGTTGAGCAGGATGTGCGTGAGCGGCGTGCGCAGCTCGTGGCTCACGGCCGTCGCGAACTGCGTGCGCGCCTGCGCCAGCACCAGCGCGCGCCGGAGCGCGAGCGCCGTCGCGGCCAGCAGGAGCAGCGCGAGCAGGGGCCCCCCCCAGATCACCCAGCCCGTCGGCGCCGCGCCGTCGCCGCGAACGATCGCCGCGATCGCGGTCGACGTCAGCGCGACCGTCACGTCGAACTCGCTCTTGGCCGGCATCGCCGTGCGCGCGCTGAACGACGTGTCCGCGCGCGTCGCGCTCCGCCAGAGCAGCGGCCCGCCCGCCGCGCGCACGTCGACGACCACCGCGTCCGGGTTCAGCAGCCCCGCCAGGAGCCCCGCGGGCAGCACGTACGCCTCGGCGAACTGCCGCGCCAGCACCTGCCGCGCGAAGGCGTCCGGCAGGAGGTCCACCACGAAGAATCGCGACCGGTCCGTCTGCACGATGCGCGCCCACGAGATCACGAGCGACACCGCGCGCACCGAGTCCGGCGTCCACGCCAGCAACCGGAGTTCCGTGCCCCGCCCCAGCGTGTCGCTCGCGTAGCGGCGCAGCGCCGCGAGCCGCGCGGCGCTGTCGGGCCGCGCCCCCTCGACGAGCGGCACGTAGCGCACCGACGCCGGATCGCCGAACCGCCCGGTCGCCACCCCGCGCGCCCGCGCGAAGGTGCCGCAGTCGCACCGCTCCAGCGAGTCCATCGCGTGCAGGATGCGCACGCGATCGGGGCCGCGCTCGGGCGAGTCCAGCGCCTCCATCGAGGCGTAGGTCAGCGCGACGCCCAGCGCCATGCCGTGCGTGCGCCGTGCGAATCCCCACGCCCCCATCCCCGCGATCTCGCGCAGCGTGCGCTGGGTGAACTGGCGCTGCTGGCGCACGGTGCGGATCGTGACCGCCCCGAGCCCCGTGATCACGAGCACGAGCGCGACCGTGAGCAGCACGACGAGCGCGGCCTCCGCGCGACCCTGCAGCACGGCCTCCAGGCGACGACGAAGCGGCAGGGCCACGGACATGGCCCCAAGGTAGGGCGCGCGGCGCGGGGCCTGAAGGCATGCGCTCCCCCGAGGCGGAGCGGACGACCGCTTCTGTCCGTCCCCTGACATGGCCCGCCGCGCACCGCCCCACGCGTCGCGCCATCGTACCGCTTCCCTGCGGCCGCACCCCGGAGCCAATCTTCGGGGTATGCACGTCAGGACGTCACCCGGACCCGACCGGCGACCCCCGGAGCATCCTCTGCAGCGCGCATTTCCCTCGCACCTCTGGCAGACGGTCGTGCTGGCCGCCGTCATCGTCGTCGCGCCCTCGGCGCACGCGCAGTCGCCGGCGGACACCGTCCGGCGCCCGCGCCCCGACAGCGCGCGCACCGACAGCGCCCGCGCCGCGCAGAACCTCCAGGGGGTGCGCGTCGAGACCACCCCCGCCCCGCGCGTCACCGACGAGACCGATCGCCGGCTCGCCATGGGCGGCCACTACTTCAGCAAGGCCGACATCGAGAAAACCGGCGCCAGCATGTGGATGGACGTCGTGCGCTACGTGCCGGGTCTCTCCGTGCTCACCTATCCGGTGCGCAACGGCAGCCCGATGATGCTCCGGAAGCTCTCCATGATCGGCCCCGGCGGCCGGTGCACCCCCGCGATCTTCCTCAACGGCATGTCCCAGCGCCTGGAGCAGTTCGACTGGGACAGCTTCGTGGACCTCAACGCCATCGAGCGCATCGAGGTCTACAACTCGGGCGCCGTGCCGGTGCAGTACCGCCCCGCGGGGAGCAACTGCGGCAGCGTGCTGCTCTGGACGACGAAGCGGTAGCGGCGCGCGCGGACCCCGCGCCGTGGCTGGCGGACGGAACGGCGAGGCGGTGACGGACGCACCGCGGGATGTCAGTGGAGGGTCAGGCCTGCAAACCGTTCGCCCGCCGCGGGCATCGCATCGGTGCGCCACGCCCGCCGATCCCGCCATGCCCTCAGCCCGCGCCCCGATGCGACGCCGACTCCTGATCGCGAACGTCGTTGCGACGCTCGCCGCCCGCATGCGCCGCACCACGCTGCTCACCCTGTCCTCCGCCGTGCTGGTCGCGCGGCCGCTCCACGCCCAGCGCACGACGGACGCCGTGCGCGACAGCCTCGTCGCGCGTGCGCGCGACTTCTTCACGTCCACCGGCACGCCGGGACTCGCCGTCGGCGTCTGGCGTGACGGGCGCGTGGTGCTCGCACGCGGCTTCGGGGTGCGACGCGCGGGCGCGCCGGGACCGGTCACCGCGCGCACGGTGTTCCACCTCGCGTCGGTCAGCAAGACCTTCGTCGCGGCGGCCATCCTGCAGCTCGTCTCGGCGCGACGCGTCGCGCTCGACTCGCCCGTGACGGCCTACCTGCCGGGCTTCACGCTGCATGACGCGCGGACGCGGGAGGTCACGGTGCGCCGGCTCCTCGCGCACACCGCCGGCATGCCCGACGTCACCGACTACGGGTGGGATCATCCCGAGTACGACGATCGCGCACTCGAGCGCTGGATCGGCTCGCTGCGCGACTCGTCCCTGATCGCGGCGCCCGGCGCGGCGTGGGAGTACAGCAACATCGGATACGAGCTGCTCGCGCACGTCGTGGCCACCGTCTCCGGCGAGACGTTCGAGGGCTACGTGCGGCGGCACGTCTTCTCGCCGCTCGGCATGACGCACAGCAGCTTCCTCATGGCCGACGTCGATTCCGCGAACCTCGCCCTGGGCCACGAATCGAGCCCGAGCGGCCGCCGGCGCGCCTACCCGTACAATCGGCGCCACGCCGGCAGCAGCACCCTGCACGCCGACGTGGCCGACATGCTGCGCTATGGCGCCGCGATCGCGACGCGCGATGCACGCCTCCTGCCCCCGGCCGGTCATGAGCAGCTTGCCACGGCCCAGATCGACCTGTCCGAGAAGTTCGCGGTGGACATGGCCCGCTACCAGCTGGCGCGCGTCGACATGGGCCTGGGCTGGTTCCTCCTCCAGTCGCGGGCGGGCGACACGATCCTGTCCCACGACGGCGCCGACCGCGGCTTCCGCTCGGCGCTGCTCGTCGTGCCGGCCCGCCGCATCGTGATCGTCGTGCTGGTCAACGCGAGCGCCTCCGCCACCCCGCTGGCGCACGGCCTGCTCGACGCCCTGTCGCGCTAGCGGACCGCGTGCCGGCGACGGGGCGACGCGTCGGGCCACCCGACTCGGCGCGCACCCGTCCCCAGCGGCGTGAACGCCCGCGTGAAGGCGGTCATCGACGCCACGAGCCCCGCCGGTGCGCCGCCCGCGATGGCGCGCATGTCGCGCGCGAGGTGCGCCTGGTCCACGTAGCCGCACTCGGCCGCCACCTGCGCCCAGGCGCGCGGCCGGTCGCGCCACGCGGCGAAGACGTGCTGCACGCGGCGGATCCGCGCCAGGTGCTTGGGACTCACCCCCACGTCCCGTGCGAACAGCCGCTGCAGGTGACGCGGCGTCGTCGCGACCTCGCGCGCGAGGGCCCCGACGTCCGCCGTCCCGTGCGACGCGACCAGCCGTTCGACCGCGCGCACCACGCGCGCATCGGCCCCCGCGCGGGACGCGTGGTGCCGCGCGAGTGCCGCGCCCAGCAGCGCGATCCGTCCCGGCGTGCCCCGCGCCTGCGCCATCGCCCGGCGCACCCG
>JACQES010000291.1 GCA_016200495.1 Gemmatimonadota bacterium | reverse complement strand
TGCGCCGCGCGGGCATCGTGCGCGACCCGGACAGCGACTGGCAGCTGGTGCTGCCGACGCTCCGGCAGCACGAGGGACTGGGCGCGCGGCTCTTCGGCTCGCTCGATGCGGGTCCGCCCGTGGTGCTGCGCGACGCGGCAGCGCTCAAGCTGATGAGCCGGCTGCTCCCGCACGTCAACGCGGCAGGCGCGAAGCCCGCCGACGTGCAGGGCGCGGTGTCGCAGCTCGAGCGCGGGGCCGACCTGTCGCGGCTCGCGGTCATGGCGGCGAACACCGCGGTCCCGAAGCGGATCGTCGGGAAGAAGGGGAAGGTGAGCCACGCCGGACTGCCGGAGGTGCCGCTCCAGGTGCGGCTCGCCCTCGAGATGGCGCTCCACGAGGACGACGAGCGCCGCTGGCTCGAGGGGGAGCTCGACGAGCTCACCGATCGCTGGCGCGAGGCGGAGGAGGTCGCGGCGATCGCCGACACGTTGCTCGTGCCGGGGTGGATCGAGGCGCGGCTCGGGCGGGGCGACGAGCGGGCGCCGTAGCCGCGCGCACGGGCCCGGCGAGGCGTGCGGAACGCGTACCGGCGTCCTCGGCGACCCTTCCCGCCAGCGTTAGCTTACGAGGCTGGTTCCGCACCATTCCGCACCATCGCACCCCATGCCGACGTACGAGTTCCGGTGCCCCGACGGCACCATCATCGAACGCTCCTTCAAGATCTCCGAAGTGCCTGACTCGATCCCCGCGCCCGACGGGTCGGGCGACGCGGTGCGCCTGATCTCCGGCGGCGCGGCGCTGCTCTTCAAGGGCTCGGGGTTCTACATCACGGACTACGGCAAGGACGGCAAGAAGGACCTGCGCGAGAAGCAGGCCGCCGCGACCAAGTCGGACGCTCCGAAGTCGGACGGCGGCACCACGCCAGCGAGCGGTGGGACGTCGGGCGGGACCAGCGGTTCCACTGGCGGCGCGAGCGGCGGATCGAGCGGCGGCAGCAGCGGCTCCGGCGGGAGCGGCTCGGGCGGCAGCAGCGGCGGATCGAGCACGGGCGGGAGCAGCTCCGGCGGCGCGAGCAGCGCGTCGTGAGCGCGGATCCCCTCAAGCGCGCCCTCCTCGCGGCCGCGCGGTCGGTCGGGGCGCCCGAGACCACCGACGTCATCCTCGAGCGCCCCCGCGACCCGTCATTCGGCGACTGGACGACCAACCTCGCCATGACGCTCGCCAAGCCGCTGGGGCGGAAGCCGCGCGACATCGCGCAGGCGCTCTCCGACGCGCTCGACCTGGGCGCGGCGGGCGTGGCCAAGGTCGAGATCGCGGGCCCGGGCTTCATGAACTTCCGCCTCGACCCCGGTGCGCAGGCGGCGGGCATCGCGCGCATCGTCGATGACGCGGCGCACTGGGGCCGCTCCAATGTCGGCGCGGGGAAGCGCGCGAACGTCGAGTTCGTGTCGGCCAATCCCACCGGGCCGTTGCACGTGGGTCACGGGCGCCAGGCCGCGCTCGGCGACGCGATCGCGACGCTGCTCGAGTGGACGGGCTGGTCGGTGATGCGCGAGTTCTACTACAACGACGCCGGCACGCAGATCGAGAACCTCGCCAAGTCGGTCTGGATCCGCATGGCGCAGCAGCTCGGCATCGAGGTCGCGATCCCCGAGGGCGGCTACAACGGCGAGTACATCAAGGAGATCGCCGCGGCCGTCATCGCCGACAAGGGCGACGAACTCATCCTCGCGCACGTGCGCGAGGGCGCCGAGGCGATCAGCGCCGGTCGCCGCCCGGCCGACGCGCCGTTGTTCGACCGCCTGCGCCTCGAGGCGGTCGCGGCCCTGCGGCGCGAGCAGGACCTCGACATGCAGGCGTTCGGGGTCAAGTTCGACACGTACTTCCTCGAGTCGTCGCTCTACACCGACGGCAAGGTGACGCAGACGGTCGAGGCGCTCGTGAAGGGCGGCCACACCTTCGAGGACGGCGGCGCGCTCTTCCTCCGCACCACCGACTTCGGCGACGACAAGGACCGCGTGATGCGGAAGTCGGCCGCCAAGGGCGGCGACTTCACGTATTTCGTGCCCGACGTGGCGTACCACGTGGGCAAGTGGGAGCGCGGCTTCACGCGAGCGATCAACGTGCAGGGGGCCGACCATCACAGCACGGTCACGCGCGTGCGCGCGGGGCTGCAGGCGCTCGAGATGGGGATCCCGCCGGGCTACCCCGAGTACGTCCTGCACCAGATGGTGACGGTCATGAAGGGCGGCGAGGAGGTGAAGATCTCCAAGCGCGCCGGGTCGTACGTCACCGTGCGCGACCTGATCGACTGGGTCGGGCGCGACGCCGTGCGCTACTTCTTCCTCATGCGGAAGGGCGACTCGCAGCTCGTCTTCGACGTCGACCTCGCGCGCTCGCAGTCCGAGGAGAATCCCGTCTACTACATCCAGATGGCCCATGCGCGGATGAGCGGGATCTTCCGCAACTGGGGCGGCGACGTCGCGGCGATCCGCGGCGCCGACGCCGACCTGTCGCAGCTGGCCGAGCCCGAGGCGCAGCTCCTCGTCAAGGCGCTGCTCGACTTCCCGGCCATGGTCGAGGGCGCCGCGCAGGCGCTCGAGCCGCATCGGGTCGCCACCTGGCTGCTCGAGACCGCGCGCCTCGCGCACACCTGGTACCACAAGCACCACGTGCTCGGGGAGCCCGAGCCGATCATGCGCGCGCGCCTCGTGCTCGCGCGCGCCACCCAGCTCTCGCTCGCCGCCGGGCTCTCGCTGCTCGGCATCGGCGCGCCGGAGCGCATGTAGCCCTGGCCCCCATGACCGTTCTCGTTGTCGGATCCGTCGCGCTCGACTCGGTCGAGACCCCGTTCGGCAAGGCGGATGACGTGCTCGGCGGCTCGGGCACCTTCTTCTCCTCGTCGGCCTCGCACTTCGTGCCGGTGCAGCTCGTCGGCGTGGTCGGCTCCGACTACCCGATGGACAAGCTCGCGCCGCTCGCCGCGCGCGGCGTCGACATGGCGGGGCTCGAGCACGCCGAGGGCGAGTCGTTCCGCTGGCGCGGCCGGTACCGCCACGACCTCAACTCGGCCGAGACCCTCGAGACGCGCCTGGGCGTCTTCTCGCACTTCAAGCCGAAGATCCCCGCGCAGTTCCGCAACGCGCCGTTCGTCTTCCTCGCCAACATCGACCAGCGGCTCCAGCTCGAGGTGCTCCAGCAGGTCGAGCGCCCCAAGCTCGTGGCGTGCGACACGATGAACTTCTGGATCGAGAGCCGCCGCACCGACCTGCTCACGCTGCTCGGCAAGGTCGACCTGATCACGCTGAACGACGGCGAGGCGCGCCAGCTCACCGAGCACGCCAACCTCGTCAAGGCGGCGCGCTGGATCCTCGATCGCGGCCCGACGCACGTGATCATCAAGAAGGGGGAACACGGCGCGTTCATGTTCACGCGCGAGTCGATCTTCTTCGCGCCCGCCTATCCGCTCGAGGACATCTTCGACCCGACGGGCGCGGGCGACTCGTTCGCCGGCGGCTTCATCGGCTACCTCGCGCGCACGGGCGACCTGTCGGAGGCGAACCTCCGCCGGGCCGTCGTCTACGGGTCGGCCATGGGCAGCTTCGCCGTGGAAGGCTTCTCGACGACGCGCCTCCTCGAGATCGGTCGCGAGGACATCGAGCGGCGTGTGCAGGCTTTCGCGCGGCTCGTCGCCTTCGACGCCGCCAACCTCGCATGACGGGGCCGCTCAGCTACCGGTCGGCCGGCGTCGACATCGACGCCGCCGAGGATTCGAAGGAGCGCATCCGGCGGCACGTCGAGAGCACCTTCACCGCCGGCACGCGCGGCTCCTTTGGCGGCTTCGGCGGCATGTTCCGGGTTCCGTCGGGGATGCGCGCGCCGGTGCTCGTGTCGAGCGCCGACGGCGTCGGCACCAAGATCAAGGTCGCGATCGACGCAAACCGACACGACACGATCGGACACGACCTGGTCAACCACTGCGTCAACGACATCCTCGTGCAGGGGGCGGACCCCCTGTTCTTCCTCGACTACGTGGCGTTCGGGAAGCTGGAACCCGCGGCGGTCGAGGGGGTCGTTGCAGGGGTGGCAGCGGGGTGCCGCGAGAACGGCTGCGCACTGGTCGGCGGCGAGACCGCAGAGATGCCGGGGCTGTACACGCCGCCGGACTATGACCTGGCCGGCTTCATCGTGGGCGTCGTCGAGGAGGACCAGATCCTGGGGCCCGATCGGGTCCGCGTGGGCGACGCGCTGGTGGCGCTCGCGGCCTCCGGGCTCCACACGAACGGTTACTCGCTGGCCCGTCGGATCGTTTTTGGGCCCCGTACGTGGCATGGTGCGTGCGATGGCACATATCACGGGGGGCGGGCTCCCCGGGAACCTCAACCGCGCGCTGCCCAAGGGCTGCGACGCGGTGGTGGAGACCGGCAGCTGGGAGGTCCCGAACCTCTACCGTGTCCTCATGGACGCGGGGCAGGTCGCGCGCGAGGAGATGTTTCGCGCGTTCAACATGGGCGTCGGCATGGTGGTGGTCGTCGACCGCCAGCACGTCGACGCCGTGCTCGGTGCGGCGAAGGCCGCGGGCGTGCACGCGTGGAGCTGCGGACAGGTCGTCGCGGGCTCCGGCCAGGTCATCCTCACCTAGGAGATTCGAGATGCGATTCGTCCGACCGGTTGCAGTCCTGACGGCCCTCGTGGCCGGCGCCTCCAGCCTCGGTGCGCAGCAGTCGAACAGCTGTGGCGGCGTGGCGGCGGGTTTCGCCGACGCGTGCCTCAAGGGCGCTGACATCCTGACGTTCATGACGCCGCAGCTCGGCAACGGCCTCGCCGGCGGCAACACGACGCCGGGCCAGGGCGGCTCGCTCGGCGGCTTCCCGCACTTCGCGATCGCGATCCGCGCCACCGGCGCGCCCGACGCCAAGCTCCCCGACTTCGCCAACATCGGCTTCCGCGCGTCGGCCACGCCGCCGGACAACATCGCCCTCAAGTCGCAGGCCTTCGGCCTCGGCGCCGTGGATGCCGCGCTCGGCATCTTCTCGGGCATCAACCTCGGCGTCGGCTCCATCCTCGGCGTCGATGCCCTCGTCAGCGCGAGCTACGTCCCCGAGGTCACGCAGGGTTCGTTCTCGGTCAAGCCCGACAACCCGATCTCGATCGGCTACGGCGCGCGCGTCGCGCTCTTCGACGGCACCGCGCTCCTGCCGAGCGTCGGCGCCTCGTACCTCCAGCGCTCGCTGCCCAAGACGACGCTCGCGGCCACGGCCTCGGGCGCGCCGGGCGGCACGGTGACCCTCACCGGCCTCGACCTCAAGACGACGTCGTGGCGCGTGACGGCCAGCCAGTCGCTCCTGATTCTCGGGCTCAACGCCGGCTACGGCCAGGACACGTACGACGCGTCCACCGGCTTCTCGGCCACGGTCACGGGCTTGGGCTCGACCGGCAACCAGTCGGCGGCCGCCAAGGTCACGCGCACCAACTGGTTCGTCGGCGCCACGTTCAACCTGCTCATCCTCAAGCTCTTCGGTGAGTACGGCAACGTGTCGGGCGGCGACCTGTCCACCTACAACAACTTCGGTGGCGGCACCAAGACGGTGAACGACAGCAAGAACTACTTCTCCGCCGGCGTGCGGATCGGATTCTGATGCAGGACGAAGGCCAGGCGGCGCGCGACGTCGAATTCCTGCGGCGCGCGCTCGCCCTGGCCGAACGTGGCTGGGGACAGACGGCGCCGAACCCGATGGTCGGCGCCGTCGTCGTTCGTGATGGTGAAGTCGTCGGCGAGGGCTGGCACGCGCGGTACGGCGGCCCGCACGCCGAACGCGTCGCGCTCGAGGCGGCGGGGGCTCGCGCCGAGGGAGCGACGGTGTACGTGTCGCTCGAGGCGAGCTCAACGCCCCCTTCTTCTTCGCCGCCACTGGGGCCAGGCGCCCCTTCGTGACGGTCAAGCTCGCGGTGTCGGCCGACGGGTTCATCGCGCCGCCCTCGCGCGAGCCGCAGTGGATCACCGGCGCGCCGGCGCGCGCCGAGGTCCACCGCATGCGCGCCAACGCGGACGCCATCGGGATCGGGGTCGGCACGGCCATCGCCGACGATCCGCTCCTGACGGTGCGGCACTGGTCGCGCCCGCGGGTCAACCCGGTGCGGGTCGTCTTCGACTCCGAGGCGCGGCTCCCCATCACGGCGCAGCTGGTGCTGACGTCGCGGGCGCAGCCCGTGCTGGTCCTCGGGCAGCGTCCCGACCCGGCGGCCGCCAAGGCGCTGATCGAGGCCGGGGTGGACGTCCAGCAGGTGGCCGGGCTCGCCGACGGGCTCCGTCTCCTCCACGAGCGGGGGGTGCGGCACCTCCTGGTCGAGGGTGGGGCGCTGCTCGCGTCGGCCCTCGTGCGCGAGTCGCTCGCCGACCGGGTGATTATCTTCCACAGCCCGGCCCGGTTGGGCCCGGGTGCGGTGCCGGCCTTCACGGCCGGCATCGGAGATCCCCTGAGCGCCCCGGAGCGCTGGACCCAACTGGTCCGGCGGCCGATCGGCGACGATACGCTCGCCATCTGGGCCCCACGTCGCTGAGCGGCGGGTGACCGGGGCGAGCGCCCTCGCACCACCCGCCATGTTCACAGGACTGATCACCGACGTCGGCACGATCGACCGGGTCGCCTCGACGGCGGCCGGGCGGGAGTTCCGCATCCGGACGGCGTTCACGGGGCTGGTGGAGGGGGAGAGCATCGCCGTGAACGGCGCGTGCCTGACGGTGCGCGATTTCGGCGACGGCTGGTTCTCGGTGGCGGCGGTGACGACCACCCTGGGCCGCACCACGATGGGCGCATGGAGCGCCGGTCGTCGGGTGAACCTCGAGCGCGCCCTCGCCCTGGGCGAGCGGCTGGGTGGGCACCTCGTGCAGGGGCACGTGGACGGCGTGGGCACGGTGCGCGCCGTGCGCACCGAGGGCGACGCGCGGCTCGTGGACGTCGCGGTGCCCGAGGCGATCGCCGCGCTGCTCGTGCCGCTCGGCGCGATCACGGTCGACGGCGTGAGCCTCACCGTGAACGCGCTCCCCGCGCCGCGGGTGGTGCAGCTCTCGCTCATCGAGTTCACGCTCCGGCACACGACGCTGGGCGAGCTCGCGGTGGGCAGCGAGGTGCACCTCGAGGGGGACCTGATCGGCAAGTACGTGCAACGGCTGGCGGCGCCGCACTTCGCGCAGGCCGACGCGAGCCGTTCGCGCATGACCCTGACCTGAGCAATCGACTGATGGCATTCGGAACCGTGGAACAGGCGCTCGACGACCTGCGCGCCGGCAAGTTCATCGTCGTCGCCGACGACGAGGATCGCGAGAACGAGGGCGACCTGATCTGCGCGGCGGAGAAGATCACCCCCGCGATGATCAACGTGATGATGGAGGCGAAGGGGATGATCTGCCTCGCCATCACCAACGAGATGGCGGACCGGCTCGAGCTCCCGCTGATGGGCGAGGAGAACACCGAGGCGATGCGCACGGCGTTCACCGTGACCATCGACGGCGCGCCCAAGTACGGCGTGACCACCGGGATCAGCGCGTCCGACCAGGCCACGACGATCCGCGTCGCCGTGGACCCGGCGAGCGTGCCGTCCGACCTGCGCCGCCCCGGGCACGTCCACCCGCTCCGCGCGCGCGATGGCGGCGTGCTCCAGCGCGTCGGGCACACGGAGGCGGCCGTGGACCTCGCGCGCCTCGCCGGGCTCACGCCGGCGGGCGTCATCTGCGAGATCCTCACCACCGACGGCTCGACGGCGAAGCGCCCGCAGCTCGAGGCGTACACGGCGCGGCACGGCTTCACCTTCATCACGGTGGCGCAGCTGGTGGCATACCGGCTCCGCACGGAGCGCCTGGTGCACCGCGTCGCCGACGCGCGGCTCCCCACGCCGTTCGGCGAGTTCCGCATCGTCGGCTACAAGAACGACGTGGACGCGGCCGAGCACGTGGCGCTCGTGTACGGCGAGGTCGAGGGGGGCGAGGAGGTGCTCGTCCGCATGCACTCCAAGTGCCTCACCGGCGACGTCTTCCACTCCATGCGCTGCGATTGCGGCTGGCAGCTCGAGGAAGCGATGCGCAAGGTGGCCGAGGCGGGCCGCGGCGTCGTCGTGTACCTCGACCAGGAGGGCCGCGGCATCGGGCTCCTCAACAAGCTCAAGGCGTACGAGCTGCAGGACCACGGCGCCGACACGGTCGAGGCCAACCAGGCGCTCGGCTTCGCGCCCGACCTCCGCAACTACGGCATCGGCGCGCAGGTGCTGCTCGACCTGGGCCTCAAGTCCATCCGCGTGCTCACGAACAACCCGAAGAAGCTCGCGGGGCTCGAGGGCTACGGCCTCCGCATCACCGACTCGGTGCGCATCGCGGCGCCGGAGAACTCGGAAAACGCGGCGTACCTCGAGACCAAGCGCACCAAGCTCGGTCACCTGCGGGCGATCTAGCCGATGCCCGAATTCAACGGGGCGCCGCAGGGCGCCGGGCGCCGGTTCGCGGTGGTGGCGAGCCGGTTCAACGAGACCGTGACCCGGCCGCTCGCCGAGGGCGCCGTCGAGGCGCTGGTCAAGCACGGCGCGGCGTTCGACGACGTGGACGTCGTGTTGGTGCCGGGGGCGTGGGAACTCCCGTTCGCCGTGCGGCAGCTCGCGGGCACCGATCGCTACGACGCGATCGTGGCCGTGGGCGCCGTCGTGCGCGGCGAGACGCCCCACTTCGACATCGTCGCGGGCGAGGCGGCGCGCGGGCTCGCCGATGCGTGCCGCGACTTCGACCTGCCGGTCACGCTCGGGCTCCTCACCACCGACACGATGGAGCAGGCGCTCGACCGCGCCGGCGGCAAGCACGGCAACAAGGGGTGGGACGCGGCGCTCGCCGCGCTCGAGCTCACCGACCTCTTCTCCCGCCTCGACGCGGCTGGTGAGGCGGATGCGGCGGACTGAGCACCGCGCGCGCGCCCGCGCGCTGCAGGCCGTGTACGCGTGGGACATGCGCGACGGGCAGCCGCTCTCGCGCGTGGCGCAGCGCGTGTGGGACGACCTCGCGGTGGACGCCGAGGTGCGGCGCCACGCGACGCCGCTCATCCACGCCCTCGAGGCGCGGCAGGGCGAACTCGACGCGATGATCACCGGCGTGACCACCAACTGGCGCCTCGAGCGCCTTGGCGCGATCGAGCGCTCGGTGCTGCGCCTCGCCGCCGCCGAGCTCGCCATCGGCGAGACGCCGCCCAAGGTGGTCCTGCAGGAGGCGACGACGTTCGCGGAGCGGTTCGGGACGCCGACGAGCGCGCGGTTCGTGAACGGCGTGCTCGACGCGCTGGCCCGGAAGCTCGGCCGGCTGTAGCCTCGCCACGCGCCGCCGGATGAAGATCGTCGTCGTCAACTGGCAGGACCGCGAGCACCCGATGGCGGGCGGGGCGGAGGTGCACCTCCACGAGATCTTCGGGCGGCTCGCCCGGCGCGGGCACGAGGTGACGCTCTTCTGCGGCGGGTGGGCGGGCTGCCCGCCGCGCGTCGAGCTCGACGGGATGCGCGTCATCCGCGCGGGCACGCGCGGCTCGTGGCCGTTCGTCGCGCGCGGCACGTGGCGGCGCGACGTCGCGCGCCTCGCCCCCGACGTGCTCGTCGAGGACATCAACAAGGTGCCGCTCTTCACCCCGTCCTGGGGCGCGCGTCGCGTGGTGGGGCTCGTGCCGCACCTCTTCGGCGGCACGGCGTTCCAGGAGCTCGCCGCCCCCATGGCGGCGGCGGTCTGGCTCGCCGAGCGGCCGATCCCGTGGGTGTATCGCGACTGCCCGTTCCAGGCGATCAGCCAGAGCACGGCCGACGACCTCGTCGCGCGCGGCATCGCCCGCGAGCGGATCGCGGTCATCCTGCCGGGCATCGACGCCCGCGACCTCACCCCCGACCCCACGGCGCGGAGCGCGACGCCGGTCATTGCGTACCTCGGGCGCCTCAAGGCGTACAAGCGCGTGGACCTCGTGATCCGCGCCTTCGCGCAGCTGGGCGACGCGTCGGCGCGCCTCGAGATCGCGGGCGGCGGCGACCACCGGCCGGCGCTCGAGGCGCTCGTGCGCTCGCTTGACCTGACCGAGCGCGTACGGTTTCTTGGATTCGTGAGCCAGGACGAGAAGCGCGCGCTGCTGCGCCGGGCGTGGGTCGTCGCCCTGGCCAGCCCCAAGGAAGGGTGGGGCATCACCAACCTCGAGGCGGCCGCGTGCGGCACGCCGGTGGTGGCGTCGAACTCGCCGGGGATCCGCGAGTCGGTGCAGGACGGCGTCACGGGGCTGCTGACGCCGCACGGTGACGTGGCGGCGATGGCCGGCGCGCTCGCCCGGTTCACGCGCGACGCCGCACTCGTGGCGCGCATGGGCGCCGCGGCCCGCGCCTTCGCCGAGGGATTCACCTGGGACCGCGCGGCGCTCGAAACGGAACGTCACCTGGAGGCGGTCGCATGACCCCGCGGCTCACCGTCGGCACGCTCGTCGAGCGCCTCACCGAGCCGCTGCAGCTCGAGATCCTCGCCGAGCATGGCGGTCTCGGCCGCGAGATCACCACGCACGAGTCGGCGTCGCCGGGGCTCGTGCTCGCGGGCTTCGTCGGCCGGTTCCTGTACCAGCGCGTGCAGGTGATGGGCGAGACCGAGATCCTCTTCCTCAACGGGCTGCCCGACGCCGTGCGCGAGCAGAACCTCGAGCGCTTCTTCTCGTACGCGGTGCCGGTGCTCTTCATCACGAAGGGGCTCGAGCCGCCGCCGGGGCTGCTCGCCGCCGCGATGCACGGCGGGGTGCCCGTCATCCGCTCCAAGCTCAAGACGGCGGAGTTCTACCGGCGGCTCAACCCGTTCCTGGAGGGCGAGTTCGCGCCGACCGTGACGCTGCACGGTTCGCTGGCCGACGTGTTCGGCGTCGGACTCTTCTTCACGGGCAAGAGCGGGATCGGCAAGTCGGAGTGCGTGCTCGACCTCGTCGAACGCGGCCACCGGCTCGTGGCCGACGACCTCGTGATCGCGACGCGCCGCGGCGCCGACGTGGTGATCGGCCGCGGCCACGAGCTCCAGCGCCACTACATGGAGATCCGCGGCGTCGGGTTGATCGACGTGCCGGCGATCTTCGGCATCCGCGCCGTGCGCCAGCAGAAGCGCATCGAGGTCGTCGTGGAACTCGTCGAGTGGAAGGAGGGGATGCCGGTGGATCGCACCGGACTCGACATGACCACGACCGACATCCTCGAGGTGCCGCTGCCGCGGATCTCGGTGCCGCTCAACCCGGGCAAGAACATCACCGTGATCGCCGAGGTGATCGCGATGAACCACCTGCTGCGTTACGCGGGGGTGGACGCGGCCGACCAGTTCAACAAGCGGCTCATCGGCCGGATGCAGCAGCAGGCCGACGTGCGCATGTACCTCCAGCAGGACGATGAGTGACGTGAGCCCCGTGCGCGCGGTGGTGGCGGCCCACGGCGACGTGGCCGCCGGGCTCGTCTCGGGGGTCGAGGCGATCAGCGGGCGCGGCAGCGCCTTCATCGCGCTGTCGAACCGCGGGCTCGCGCCGGCCGACATCGAGCGCGCCATCCGCGAGACGGTCGAGGGGGCGGCGCTCGAGGTGGTGTTCACCGACCTCCCGATGGGCAGTTGCGCGATCGCGGCGCGGAAGGTCCAGCGGCTCCGCCCGTCGCTCCTCGTGGTCACCGGCGTGAACCTCGCCACGCTGCTCGACTTCGCGATGGCCGACGGCGTGCCGCCGCGCGAGGCGGCGGAGCGGGCGGTGCAGCGCGGCAAGGACGCCCTCGCGGCGATCATCCCGCCCCATGCCGGTTGACGTCTTCCGCATCGATGACCGGCTCATCCACGGCCAGGTGGTCGTGGGCTGGGGCCAGCCGCTCGACATCGCCTTCGTCGTGCTGGTGGACGACGCGGTCGCGGACTCCGACTGGGAGCAGGACCTCTACCGGATGGGCGTGCCTCCGGGCATGACGGTCTCGTTCCTGAGCGTCGAGGGCGCGATCGCGGCGCTGCCGGCGCTGCAGGCGGACGCGCGACACGGGCTCGTGCTCACCGGCGACATCGCCACCATGCAGCGGCTCGCCGCGGGGGCGCCGGCGGTGCGCGCGGTCAACCTGGGCGGCGTGCATCACGCCCCCGGCCGCACGCAGCGACTGCGCTACGTCTTCCTCTCGAGCGCGGAGGAGGCGGCGCTCCGGGACATGGCGGCGTCCGGCGTCACCATCACCGCGCAGGACGTGCCCGCCTCCCGGCCCGTGCCGCTCGAGCAGGTGCTCGCGGGGACCGACCTCTCGTGAGCCTCGAGTCGCTCGTCCCGATCGTGCTGCTGGGTGCGCTGCTCGGCCTCGATGTCGTGAGCTTCCCGCAGGCGATGGTCTCGCGACCCATCGTCGCCGCCACGCTCGCGGGGCTCGTGCTGGGCGCGCCCGCCAACGGCGTCCTCGCCGGCGCGGCGCTCGAGCTGATCGCGCTCGAGACGCTGCCGTTCGGCGCGTCGCGCTATCCCGAGTGGGGATCGGCGGCGGTGGTCGGTGGCGCCCTGTTCGCGATGCAACCCACTGGACGGGCCGGGGCGCTCACGCTTGCCGTGCTTGGCGCGCTGGCGGTGGCCTGGCTGGGCGGCGGCTCGATGGTGGCCCTCCGCCGCCTCAATGCGCGTCGCGCGCGCGCGGTGCGGGCCGAGGTCGACGCGGGAGCCTGGTCGGCGGTGCGCGGCCTCATGCTGGGCGGCATCGCGCTGGACCTGCTGCGGGGCGGGCTCGTCACGCTGTTGGCGCTGCTGGTGTTCGTGCCGGTCATGCAGGCCGCGATCGGCGGCTGGACCCTCGACCCGGCCGTCTCGCGCGCGACGGCAGTGACGCTGCTGGCAGCGGTGGCCGTCGCCGCGTGCTGGAAGATCTTCCATGGGTCGCGCGCCGCGCGCTGGCTGTTCGCGGGCGGCCTCCTGGCCGGCCTCGCGCTGGTGGCGCTCGCGTGAGCCTCGTGGCGAGCGCCCCGCCGTCCACGCCGCCGCGCGCGGCGATCCCCGCCGGACCGGCGGCGGTGCCCGCGCGCACGTGGTGGCAGATGCTCTTCCGCTTGCTGATGGTGCAGGGGTCGTGGAACTACGAGCTGCTCTCGGGCACCGGCATCGGCTTCTGCACCGAGCCCGCGCTGCGGCTCCTGCCCGGCGGGTTCGAGGGGCCCGCCTACCGGGCCGCGCTCGCGCGACAGAGCCAGTACTTCAACTGTCACCCGTACCTGGCCGGGGTCGCGGTGGGGGCGCTCGCGCGCGCCGAACTCGATGGGGAGCCGCCGGCGCGGATCGAGCGGTTCCGCACCGCGTTGTGCGGCCCGCTTGGCTCGCTGGGCGACCGGCTGGTCTGGGCGGCGTGGCTCCCGTTCTGCTCGATCTTCGCGCTCGCCGTGTTCGCGGCGGGGGCATCGTGGTGGGGGGTGCTGGCCGCGTTCCTCGTGCCGTACAACGTGGGACACCTCGCGCTCCGGGCGTGGGGCCTCAACGTGGGGCTCGCGGCGGGACTCAAGGTGTCGCAACGACTTGGCGCGCCGTGGATGCGCGAGGGGCCGGAATGG
>JACQES010000290.1 GCA_016200495.1 Gemmatimonadota bacterium | reverse complement strand
CTGATCGACCGCATGCTCGGCTTCGACGCCGAGGCGGAGGATCCGCGCGCGCTGGCGGAGGGACTGCTCAACCTCGCCGGCGACGACATGCAGGCGCAGCGCTCGTCCCTCATGCTGGTCGAGCCGGGCACCGACATGCTCTACCTCGCCGCGCTCCGCGGCGTGGCGCCGAGCGTGGAGGTGGGGCAGCGCGTGCCGCTGGGCACGGGCGTGGCCGGCAAGGTGGCGCGCACCCGCGAGACCCTCCTCGTGCAGGACGTGAACGACGCCAAGGCCCACGCGCTGCTGCAGGACGAGTTCTTCACGACCGGCTCGTTCATCTCCACGCCGCTGGCGTATCGCGGCGAACTGGTGGGGGTGCTCAACCTCACGAACCGCGCCCGGTTCGGCGTGTTCGTGGAGGACGACGTCGAGCGCGTCCGCATCCTCGCGATGGTGATGTCGCTCATCGCCGTGCATTCGCGCCTCCCGGAGCGGCTGCTGGAGAGCCTCAGTGCCCGCTGAGGCCGTTGTCGCCGCGATCCGCAAGCTCGCGCACGGCGGCACCCTCTCGGCGACGGAGTCCGCGGGAGCCTTCGGCGACGTGATGCGCGGCGAGGCGACGCCGGCGCAGGTCGCCTCGCTCCTCACCGCGCTCCGGATCAAGGGCGAACACGCCGACGAGGTCGCGGGGGCGGCGCGCGCGCTGCGCGAGGCCATGATCCGCCTGCCGGCCACCGATCCCGATGGCCTCGTGGACACGTGCGGTACCGGGGGCGGCGCGGTCACGACGTTCAACATCTCCACGGCGGCCGCCTTCGTGGCGGCGGGGGCCGGCGTGCGGATCGCCAAGCACGGCAACCGCTCCTTCACTTCGCGGTCCGGTTCGGCCGACGTGCTCGAGGCGCTCGGCGTGCGGATCGACGTGACGCCCGAGGTGATGGCCGCGGCGCTCGAGTCGGCGGGGATCGTGTTCATGTTCGCCCCGCTCATGCACCCCGCCATGCGGCACGTGGGCCCGATCCGCCGCGAGCTGGGGATTCCCACCGTGATGAACATCGTCGGCCCGTTGGCCAACCCGGCCGGCGCGGGGCGCCAGGTGGTCGGCGTCGCGGACCCGGGTCGCGTCTCGCTCATCGCGGGGGCCCTGCAGGCGCTCGGTTCCATCCACGCGCTCGTCGTGCACGGCGAGCCGGGGCTCGATGAAGTGTCCCCGCTCGGCCCCACCAAGGTGACCGAGGTCATCAAGGGCAAGCGCAAGAACTGGACGATCGACCCCACGGCGTTCGGCTTCGGCGGCGTCAAGCTCGACGACCTGGCGGGGGGCGAGCCGGCCGACAACGCGCGCATCATCGAGGACGTGCTTGGGGGCGGGGGACCGCGCGGCGCACGTGCGGCCGTGGTCCTGAACGCGGCGGCGGCGCTGTACGTCGGCGCGAAGGCCAAGGACTTCGCGCAAGGGGTGGCGCTGGCCACGCGCGCGATCGACGACGGGTCGGCGCGCGCGGCGCTCGACCGGCTCAAGGCCGCCACCAGCTGAAACGCGCGCGTCGGGCGACTCCCGCGAGTCGCCCGACGCTCAGCGCGACGCTCCCCGCAGCGCGCCTAGTAGCGGCGAAGCACGCCCACGACCACGCCGCGCACCGAGACCTCGTGCTCGTTCACGTAGATCGGCTGCATGGTGTCGTTGGCCGGTTGCAGGCGGATGCGGCCATCGCGCTCCCGGTAATAGCGCTTGACCGTCGCGCTCGAGTCGCCCAGCATGGCGATCACCATCTCGCCGTTGTCGGCGGCGGGCTTGTCCTGCACCACGACGAAGTCGCCGTCGGCGATCTGGGCGTCGATCATCGAGTTTCCGCGCACCTTGAGCACGTAATGATTGCCCGTGCGCCGCACGAACGAGTCGGGGACGCTCACCGTCTCGCCGGTGGTCTGCGCCTCGAGCGGCATGCCGGCCGCCACGGCGCCGAGCAGGGGAAGCTCGACGGCCTTGGGGAAGACGTCCGATGGCAGGATCTCGATGGCGCGGCTCTCATTGTAGCTGCGCTTGATGTAGCCCTTCCGCTCGAGGTTGCTCAGGTGCTCGTGCACCGTGGCAAGGGAGGCATAGTCGAACCGCTCCGCGATCTCGTCGAAGCTCGGGGCGTACCCGTGCTCGGCGGAGTATTCGTTGAGGTAGTCCAGGATCTCGCGCTGGCGCCGTGTGAGCGGCATGGGTGGCCCCTTGGGTGGCGGGTGCGTACGTTACCTAGACGACTCGGGGTTCCCGAACGTTTCCCGAATCTCCCCTCACAGTAGCCGAACGAATACCGAAGTGCAAGCATCAAAGACCTGGCGCCCCCCGACGGGCACCCTCGGCAAGCTCCTGGACGAGGCCCGGCAGCGCGCCGCCCTGCTCGAGCGTCGGCGCGCCGACCTGAAGGCACTGGCGGCCGATACCGCCGCCGGACCGGCATTCGCCGACGCCCTGCGCGGAGACGCGGTTGCCGTCATCGCGGAGGTCAAGCGGGCCTCCCCGTCCAAGGGTCCGATCAATCCGGGCGTGAGCGCGGTGGCCCTGGCCAGTGCGTTCGCGGAGGGTGGCGCGGCCGCGCTCTCGGTTCTCACCGAGCCCGACCACGTCCAGGGCGGGGTGCAGGACCTGGTGGACATCCGCCGCCGCGTGCCGCTTCCCACGCTCAAGAAGGACTTCCACGTGGACGCGGTGCAGCTGCTCGAGGCGCGCGCGGTCGGCGCGAGCGCGATCCTGCTCATCGCCCGCGCGCTCGAGCCCTCGCGCCTGGCCGAACTGGCCGGCGAGGCGGTGCAGATGGGCCTCGAGGTGCTGGTTGAAGTGCGTGACGAGGACGAACTGGCGCGCGCCGTGGCGCTCGGGGCCTCGGCCGCGCCGATGATCGGCGTCAACAATCGCAACCTCGAGACGCTGGTGGTCAATCCCGCCACGGCCGAGCGCATCCTGCCCCTCATTCCGGCCGACCGGCTGGCAGTGCACGAGAGCGGGATCTCCGAGCGTGCACAAGTCGAGATCGCCGCCCAGCGCGGTGCCGATGCCGTGCTCGTCGGCTCCAGCATTTCGGCGGCGGCCGAGCCGGTGGCTGCCGTGCGGACGCTGGCGGGCGTGCCGCGGCGTGGCCGATCCACCTGAGTTCAAGGTCTGTGGGCTGACGCGCCCAGCGGACGCCGCGCTCGCGGTGTCCCTGGGCGCGCGGTACGTGGGGACGATCCATGTCGGCGGACCGCGTCTCGTGACGCCGCAGCGGGCGCGCGAGGTCTACGCAGCGGCGTCCGGTGCCGAAGCCGTCGCGGTGGTCCCGATCGGCGAGGCCGCGCAGATCGCGGCGCTCGGGGCGGCATCCGGCGCCTCGATCCTGCAGGTGCACGCCGACCCCACGCCAGCGGTGCTCACGGCGCTGCGCGCACACTGGCCGGGGGCGATCTGGGCTGTTGTTCGCCTAGGGCACGCGGATCGGCAAACGGAGCTTCTCGCGCTGGCCGAAGTCGCCGACGCGCTGGTGGCCGACACGGCCACCGAAGGAGGATTGGGCGGAACGGGGCGACAATTCGACTGGACGCGACACGCGACGGCCCTGTCCGCCGTGCGACGGCATGCGAGAATCGTGCTGGCTGGCGGGCTGCATTCCGGCAATATTTCTGATGCCGTTCGTGCCTTGGCTCCCGACGTGGTGGATGTTTCGTCTGGCGTTGAGGATGCGCCCGGCGTGAAGTCGCCGGACCGGATGCGGGCGTTTGCCCGCGCCGTCGCCCTCTCGCTCCCGTCCTCGCGCTGATGACCGCGGTTCTTCCCGAGTCCACGACGACGCATGACGACGGCCGGTTCGGCCCATTTGGCGGCCGCTACGTGCCGGAGACGCTCATTCCCGCGCTCGACGAACTCGAGACGGCGTACGCCGATGCGATGGCGGACGCCGCCTTTCGTGCGGAGCTCGACGGCCTGCTGCGGGACTACGTCGGGCGGCCCAGCGCGCTCACCGACGCGCCGCGGTTCTCGTCGCTGGTCGGCGCGCGCGTGTTGCTCAAGCGCGAGGACCTGAACCACACGGGCGCGCACAAGATCAACAACACGATCGGCCAGGCGCTGCTCGCGCGGCGGATGGGGAAGACGCGCATCATCGCCGAGACGGGCGCGGGCCAGCACGGCGTCGCGACCGCGACGATCTGCGCGCGCTTCGGAATGGGGTGCGTGGTGTACATGGGCGAGGAGGACATGCGGCGCCAGGCGCTCAACGTCTTCCGCATGAAGTTGCTCGGCGCCGAGGTCGTGCCGGTCACGAGCGGCACGCGGACGCTCAAGGACGCGACCACCGAGGCGATCCGCGACTGGGTGACGAACGTCGGCGCGACCCATTACATCATCGGGTCGGTGGTGGGACCGGCGCCCTATCCGCGCATGGTGCGCGACTTCCAGCGGATCATCGGCGACGAGGCGCGCGCGCAGGTGATCGAGCGGACCGGCCGCCTGCCGCGCACGGTGGTGGCCTGCGTGGGGGGCGGCTCCAACGCGATGGGAATCTTCCATCCGTTCGCGGGCGACGCCGACGTGGAGCTGGTGGGCGTCGAAGCGGCGGGCGAGGGGCTCGCCACGGGCCGCCACAGCGCCACGCTCACGGCCGGTACCCCCGGCGTGCTGCACGGCGCGCTCTCGCTCCTGCTGCAGGATGCCGCGGGGCAGGTGCATCCGGCGCACTCGGTGTCGGCCGGGCTCGACTATCCAGGCGTGGGTCCCGAACACGCGTGGCTCAAGGCGAGCGGACGCGCCACGTACGTGGCCGTGGATGACGGCGAGGCGCTCGAGGGGGTGCGCATCCTGTCGCGCCTCGAGGGGATCATCCCGGCGCTCGAGACGGCGCACGCGGTGGCGTGGATGGCGCGCGAGCGCGGGCGGTGGCGCGCGGAGGAGCCGGTGCTCCTCTGCGTGAGCGGTCGCGGCGACAAGGACGTCGCGCAGATCAGCGCGATGGAGGGATTCACGCCGTGACCACGCCCAGCGCGGGGATGCAGGCGATCGACGACGACTTCGACGGCCAGGTACCCGCGGCGCTGGTCGAGGATGCGTTGCGCGCCACGTCCAAGGCGCTGAAGGCGCGGCAGCTCTACCCGGGAAACAACCCCACGTGGCTCAAGGCGGTCGACGTCGTGCAGGGCGCCTTCCGCGCCATGTGGCCGCACGACGACGAGGTCACGCTCACGATCAGCGAGACCGAAATCCGCTACGGCCCGCACGTGGTCTACAACGAGGGCGGGAAGGGGAGCGACTCGCTCGCGTGGATCTTCTACAAGGACGGGGTGCGTGCGCTCTCGCTTTCGCGCGACGTCGAGGTCGAGGAGTGGCCGAAGGTCATCGAGCTGCTGCCGCGCGTTCGGCGCGGGGGCGCGGACGACGACGACCTGCTGACGCTGCTCTGGGAGGGCGGGTTCGGTTACCTCAAGTACCGGTACGTCGAGATCGGCGGCGACGGCCCGGCGTTCGACGACCAGATGGGCGCGCCGACGCGCTGGAGCGACGACCCGGTCGGGCGCGCGCAGCGCGCGCGCGCCGCGCTCTCGGGCGCGGCCGACACGGGCGAGGGTGGCGGCGGTGGGGGTGGCGAGGGCACGGGTGACGGCGACGGCGACGGCGAGGCGGAGGAGCGGAAGAGCGGCGTGGTCAACCTCGCCGACTTCGACAGCTCGCTCTACTTCCTCGACGAGACCGAGCTCGACACGCTGCGCCGCGCCTTCGCGCACGAGTACACGCGCGACCACCGGCAGACGGTGCTGGCGATGCTGCTCGACACCTTCGAGCTGCAGCCCGAGCCCGACGTGCGCGACGAGATCTGCGACCTGCTTGAGCAGTTCGTGCTGACGCTGCTGACCTCGGGCGACCTCACGGCGGTCGCGTACGTCCTCCGCGAGGCGCAGGCGGCGGCCTCCCGGGCGCCGGGGGTCCAGCCCGCGCATCGCGACCGCCTCGCCAAGCTGCCCGATCGCCTGAGCGAGCCGGCCGCGCTCGCGCAGGTGCTGCAGGGCCTCGACGCCACGAGCCAGCTCCCGTCGGCCGAGGAGATCAACGCGCTTTTCGACCAGCTGCGCGTGACGGCGCTCGGCACCGTGCTCGCGTGGTTGCACAAGCTCGAGCAGCCCACGCTCCGGACGCTGCTCGAGGGTGCGGCAGACCGGATCGCGCGCTCGAACACGATCGAGCTCGTGCGCCTCATCGGGTCGAGCGAGCGGCTCGTGGCGCTGGAGGCGATCCGCCGGTCGGGGAGCCTGAAGACCGCCGCCGCCGTGGCCCCGATGGGCAAGCTGCTGGCCGACGGCGACGCCGAGGTCCGCGCGGCCTGCGTGGCCGCGCTGGCCGAGATCGGGTCGGCGGGCGCGATGCAGCTGATCGAGCGGGCGCTGACCGACGCGGACCGCGACGTGCGCGTGGCCGCGGCGCGCGCGGTGACGGCGGTCAAGTACCGCGCCTCGTTCAACCGGCTCGACGGCGTGCTCAAGGGCAAGGAGCTCAAGGACCGCGACAAGACCGAGATGATGGCGTTCTACGAGGCGTACGGCGCCACCGGCGGCGATGGCGCGGTGGCCCACCTCGACGCGATGCTCAACGGCAAGGGATTCCTCGGCCGTCGCGAGGACGCGGAGGTGCGCGTCTGCGCCGCCGCCGGCCTCGGGCGCGTGGGCACGCCGAAGGCGCAGGTGG
>JACQES010000289.1 GCA_016200495.1 Gemmatimonadota bacterium | reverse complement strand
GCCGGTGGTCGTGCTCACCGCGCCGCCGCCGTCGTTCCCCACCACGAGGTGCGTCGCGTCATCCGGGTCGATCCACAGGTCGTGGAAGTCGCCGTGGGTGAAGTTGTCGATCGCCACCATCGTCTTCCCGCCGTCGGTGGAGCGGAAGATCGAGGTGTTCTCCATGTACACGACGTCGGCGTTCTTCGTGTCGGCGAAGACGTGCGTGTAGTAGAAGGCGCGCTGCCGGATGTCGCGCTTGTCGTTGACCAGCGTCCACGTCGCCCCCGCGTCGTCGGACTTGAAGAGCCCGCCCTTCTCGTTCTCCACCAGCGCGTACACGCGGTTCGGGTTCGCCGCGCTCACCGCGACGCCGATCCGGCCGACGAGCCCCGCGGGCATGCCCGGGTTGCGCGTGATCTCGTTCCACGTCTCGCCGCCGTCGGTGCTCTTGAAGAGCCCGCTCCCCGTGCCGCCGCTCGACATCTGGTATTCCTTGCGGTACGCCTCCCAGAGCGACGCGTAGAGCACGTTCGGGTTGGTGCGATCCACGCTGATGTCGATCGCCGCCGTCCGGTCGTCACGGTAGAGCACCTTGCGCCACGACTTGCCGCCGTCCGTGCTCTTGAACACGCCGCGCTCGGCGCTCGGCGCCGAGTACTTGCCGAAGGCCGCGACCCAGATGATGTCGGGATTGGTCGGATGGATGCGGATCTTCGAGATCCCGTGCACCTCGCGGAAGCCGACGTTCGTCCACGTCTTGCCGCCGTCGGCGCTCTTGTAGACGCCATCACCCGGCATGATGTTGCCGCGGATGCACGTCTCGCCCGTGCCGATGAAGATGATGTCCGGGTTGGTCTCGCTCACGGCGACGGCGCCCACCGACGCCGCCGTGATCTTGCCGTCGGTGACGGGCGCCCAGTTGTCGCCGCCGTCGGTCGTCTTCCAGAGCCCGCCGCCCACGGCGCCGAAGTAGGCCTCGTTCTTGCGCCCCCGCACGCCGGAGACCGCGATCGAGCGTCCGCCGCGGTCGGGGCCGATGTTGCGCCACTTGTAGCCGGCGAGGAGCACCGAGTCGCCCACGAGCGCGGGCGCGGCGGCGGGCCAGAGCGTGCCGGTGGCGTCGGCGCTCACGCGCGGCACGGACGGCAGCGCGGCCAGGAGGGCGATCGGGGCGACGAGGGCGAGGCGCGGGGTGAGCATGATCGATGGTGGTGGGGTTGCGCTCTACACGCATGACGCGTCGCGAACGCTGGCGCGCGCGAGCCCCACAAGAATGCGCCGCGCGCGTGCGCCGCACGAGTCCCCGCCGGGCCGCACGGTGCGGCCGCGGCGCCCTACGCCACCGCCTCGACCGCGCGCGCGAGTTCGTCGTCGATCACGGCATCCCAGGTGGCGACGAATTCGGTCAGGCCGTGGCGCTCGAGGTACCCCAGGTCCACGGTATGGGGGGTTCCGGCGCTGCCGAGCCCCGCCGCCTCGATCCGCGCATGCGCGACGTGCAGCGGCCCCAGCACCGCCGGCGGCGCCTCCGGCCCGGCGATCGACGGCAGCGCGTGGCCGCGCACCAGTTCGCGCAGCACCGCCGGAATCCCCCAGTTCTCGAGCAGCACCGCCCCCACGTCGGCGTCCCGCACCGAGGCGATGTCGAGCTCCACCTCGTGGCGCACCTGACCGGACTGCGTCGAGTGGTAGTCCACCTGGCGGCCCACGGCGGGATCCCCGAGCGCCACCACCACGCGCCCCACGTCGTGCAGCAGCGCGGCGGTCGCGGCGAGCGACTCGTCGGGCTGTCCCGCCCGCACGCGTCGCATGATGCGCGCGAGCAGGTGCACGTGCCGCTTGATCAGGCGCAGGTCGGCCGTGAGGTCCGGGTCCATGGAGCGCTCGTCGAGGGTGCGCAGCGAGAGGAGCAGCCCGCGGAGCAGTTCGGGCCCGAGGCGGGCGAGGGCATCGGCGACGCTCGTGACCGGCGCGCCGCCGCCGTACCACGGCGAGTTGGCCAGCCGCAGCACCCGCAGCGTCAGGAGCGGACTGGCCTCGATCGCCTGCCGCAGCGCGCCGCGCGGCGGGTTCGGCGCCTCGAGCGCCTCGCGCAGCGCCGCGAAGTGGGCCATGAAGACGCCCGGCGTCCCCACCCGCTCGACCACCTGCACGGCCTTGGCGTGCGCCTCGGTCCCGTCGACGGCGCGTACGCCGTCGAGCGCGGTGCCGAGCGCCCAGGCGAGCGTCGCCGGGGCACACGGCGTCGCGAGCACGTGGCGCGCGATCGCGTACGCCTGCTCGAGCATGGCCGCGTCCGCGTCCCCCGAGACGATCACGCGGGCCACGTGCGGCCAGCGGTCGCGCAGCGCGTGCAGCCACGCCGGCCCCTCGCTGCCCGGCACGTGGATGTCGGTCACGACAAGGTCAGCCTGCTCCTCGGCCATGGCCGCGAGCGCAGCCGGCGCCGACCGCACCACGCGCACCGAGCCCGGCACGCCAAGCGTACGCGCGCCCGCCTGCACGGCGACGCCCAGTTCCGGGTCGTCGGCGACAACGAGGATGCGCGTCATGCTCCGCGCTCCGCACGCGCGTGGCGCGCGCGACGAGGGCGACGGCGAGGGGGAGGCCCGGGCAGGTCCATGGTGCTCGTGAGGGACGACGGCGGCGGCCCCCCAGGGCGCTTCCCGGGGGCACAAGGTGGTCCTCACGAGTATCGCAGGAGCGCAAATGTCCCTTGAGGGGGTCACTCGTCAGGGAATCCCGACGCGGATCGTGCTCCAGCCGGATGGTGTATGTTCCATGCAATGGCTGCCGCGACCTTGTACCGACCGTACACGCTTGGCGAGGAGATCTCGCACGCGATCAGCCATGGCGCCGGGCTGGTGGCGGTGCTCGCGGCCGCCCCCTTCCTCGTGATCGCGGCGGTCGGCCGCGACAGCTGGGTGGTGACCGGCGCGGTCATCTACGCGGTGTCGCTCGCACTGCTCTACACCACGAGCACGCTGTACCACGCGCTCACGAACGCGCGCGCCAAGGCGGTGTTCAAGCGGCTCGACCACGCGGCCATCTTCGTGCTCATCGCGGGCACCTACACGCCGTTCGCGCTCGGCCCCATGCGCGGCAACTGGGGCTGGACGATGTTCGCCATGGCCTGGGTGATCGCGACCGTCGGCGTCGTCCTCAAGCTCACCGGTCGCCTCCGGCATCCGGGGCTGTCGAATGCCGCCTACCTGCTGATGGGATGGCTCGCCGTCGCGTTCGCGCGGCCGTTCTGGGCTACCGTGCCCCATGCCGGCGTCTGGTGGATCGCCGCGGGCGGGTTGTTCTACACGCTGGGCGTCCCCTTCTACGCCGCGAAACAGGCGCGCTACACGCACTTCGTGTGGCACCTGTTTGTCCTCGGCGGCACGGTGTGCCACTTCGTGGCGGTGATACGCTACGCCTGAGTGGTTTCACGGCGCGTCCCAGGCGGTCGCACCCCTCTGGCGCACGACACGGGCAGCGCGTAGCCTCTCGCGCAGCGTCCGACTCCCTCGACCGCACCCCATGACTGCCGTTCGCCGTTCCCCGCCCATTCCGTGCGCCGAAGCCGGCGCCGTGGGCCGTCCGCGCCGCCGCTCGCTGGCGGTGGCCGCGCTCTGCCTCGCTGCCGCCCCGCTCGCCGCACGCGCGCAGCCTCGCACGCCCATGCCGGCCGTCGGCATCGACCACCTGATCCTCGGCGTGGACGACCTCGAGAAGGGGATGTCGGAGTTCGCGAGCAAGACGGGGGTCAAGCCGATGAAGGGCGGCATCCACCCGGGACGCGGTACGCAGAACGCGCTCGTGGGCCTCGGCAACGGCCGCTACCTCGAGATCCTCGCGCCGTCGCGCGAGCCCGGGACGCCGGCCGATGCGCGCGTGGCATTCGCGGCGCTGACGCCGAGTGGCTGGGCGCTGCACACCGACAACCTGGGCGGGGTGATCGCGACGCTGCGTGGGGCCGCGTTCGTGGTGAGCGACGCGCGGGCCGGCGCCCGCACGCGCCCCGACGGCGCAAAGCTGGCCTGGCAGGCGGCCGACGTGGGGGGCGCCGGCCTCGACGCCGCGCCCTTCTTCATCCAGTGGGGCCAGGGGTCGGCCCACCCGAGCGGCGACGCCCCGACGGGGTGCACCCTCGACCGGGTGACGATGACCGAACCCGATCCCGCGCCGCTCGCGCGCTTCTTCCGCGCCGTGCGCGTGGACGTGCCGGTGGCCAAGGGCGCCAGGCGCGGCATGACGATCACGCTCGCCTGCCCCACCGGCAAGGTCACGTTCGGGAGCTAAGCGCGCGCGCCCCCGTGGCGCGGCGAACGTGCAGCATGGCAGCTTCCGGGGTTCGTCACCCCCAACCCGTTGCATGCTGCCATGCCCTTCGTTGACACCCCGAACCTCAAGGTTCGCCCCCTCGTCGAGGGGTTTCGCGGCCGCTTTGTCCACTCCGAGCGCATGACGATCGGCTTCGTGGACGTGGACGCCGGCGCCCGGCTCCCCGAGCACGCGCACCCGCACGAGCAGGTCACGACCGTCCTCGCGGGCGAGTTCGAACTCACGGTCGAGGGGGTGCCGCACCGCCTCACGACCGGCCAGTCGTTCGTGATCCCGTCCAACGTGCGCCACAGCGGCCGCGGGATCGTCGCCTGCAAGATGCTCGACGTCTTCCAGCCGGTCCGCGACGACTACCGGTCGTGAGCGCGAAGGTGGTGGTGATCACGGGGGCGTCGAGCGGCATCGGCGCCGCCCTCGCCCGGGTGCTTGCCGGCACGAGCCACGCGCTCGTGCTCGCCGCGCGGCGCGCCGACGCGCTCGAGGCGGTGGCGGCCGAGTGCCGGACGCTCGGGAGTCCGGCGGTGACGGTGGTGGCGTGCGACGTGCGCGACCGCGCGCAGGTGGACGCGCTGGCCGAGGCCGCGATCGCGGCGCACGGCGGGTTTGACGCGTGGGTCAACAACGCGGGGCGCGGCATCACGCGCGACGTCGTGGACCTGACCGAGGACGACCTGGACGAGATGTGGGCGGTCAACGTGAAGTCGGCCGTGTTCGGCATGCAGGCCGCGGTGCGCCACTTCATTCCGCGCGGAGCGGGGCACGTGCTCAACGTCTCGTCGGTGCTCGGGCGGATTCCGCTCGCCCACTTCCGCTCGGCGTACAGCGCCAGCAAGGCCGCGCTCAACTCGCTCACGGCCAACCTGCGCATGGAGATGCAGGCGCGGCACCCCGGCGTGCTCGTGTCGCTCGTGATGCCCGGCGTGGTGCTCACGGACTTCGCGAAGAACGTGGTCGGCACGCCGCGCCCGCCAATGCGACCCAACCCGGCCCTGGGCGGCACGGTCACGCAGCCGCAGACCGCGGAAGAAGCGGCGGCGGCGATCGCGCAGGTGATCGCGACGCCGGTGCTCGAGGCGTACACCAACCCCGCCTCGGCGGCGCAGGCGCTCGAGTACGCGCGCGACCTGGCCGGATTCGAGGCGCGGCTCGTGGGGGCGATCCAGGGATGAGCGCCGTTCCAGCCGCGCGCGGGGGAGCGCCGTGAACGAACTCGGGCTCTACCTGAAGGTCGGCTTCCACCACATCGCCGACTGGCGCGCGACGGACCACATCCTGTTCGTCGCGGCGCTGACGGCCGCGTACGGCCCGCGCGAGTGGGCGCGCCTCGCCTGGCTCGTGACCGCCTTCACCATCGGGCACTCGGTGACGCTCGCGCTCACGACGATGGACCTGCTCCGGATCTCGACGCGGGTGGTGGAGCCGCTCATCGCGCTGACGATCGTGGTCACGGCGTTCGCGGCCATCCACGACCAGCGCGCGGCGGCCCAGGCGGCCGGGGGCGGGGACGGGTCGATCAGCCGGGCGGCGATGGCCCGGCGCTACGCGATCGCGGCCGGGTTCGGGCTCATTCACGGCTGCGGCTTCGCGTCGGGGCTTCGGAGTCTCCTCGGGGGGTCGGAGGGAATCGCCATCCCCCTGCTGGGCTTCAACCTGGGGCTCGAGGTTGGGCAGTTGCTCGTCGTTTCGGCCATCTTTCTTCTTGGCCTGGGTGTCGAACGGATGCTCGGGTGGAGCCGGCGCGACTGGGTGCTGGTGGTGTCGGGGGCGGCGGCCGGCGTGGGCCTGTCGCTTCTCGTCGAGCGCGTCTTTGGTGGCGGCGGGGCGTAGGGACCGCCGCGATTTCCTTCCATGGAGTGGAACCGCATGCCGAAGTGTGATGTCCGCCTGACCGCCGGGATTGCCGGCGTCGCCCGCAAGGCCGCGCCGCGTGTGCGCGTCGCGATGCTCCTCGTGGCAGCCTGGACGGCCCCCGCCCTGGCCCAACAGCCGGCGCCGGCCCCGCAGGGGCCCCAGTGGCTCAACGCCGACACCTCGAAGAAGGTCAACCAGTCGAACTTCCGCGCGCTCGAGGAATGGGCGACGCCGAACGAGTACCGCACGGGTTCGGGCAGCCCCGGCCCCAAGTACTGGCAGCAGCAGGTGGACTACGTGGTGCGCACCTCGCTCGACACCACGAACCACAAGGTGACGGGCTCCGAGCGGATCACCTACCACAACAACTCGCCCGACCAGCTGGGCTACATCTGGCTGCAGCTCGACCAGGACATCGACAAGAACGACTCGCGGGCCGCGCTGTCGGCGCGCGCGCTCCCCAAGACCATTCCGGAGCGGGCGCGCCGCTTCCTCTTCCCCGAGGACGTGGCACCGGACCCGGGCTACACGCTCTCGCGCGTCGAGCTGGTGGACGCCAAGGGCAAGAAGACGCCGGCCAGGACGTACCGGAACGGCACGCAGCTTCGCATCGACCTGGCCGAGGCGCTCGGCACGGGCAAGACGGCGATGGTCGAGATCGACTGGTCGTACACGGTGCCCGAGCGCGGCCGCAACGGCCGCGGCGGGCGCGAGAAGCTCAAGGACGGCTGGCTGTATGAAATCGCGCAGTGGTTCCCGCGCGCGGCCGTGTACGACGACCACAACGGCTGGCAGAACATCCAGTTCTACGGGCAGGGCGAGTTCTATCTCGAGTTCGGCAACTACGACGTGAGCATCACCGTGCCGCACGACCACATCGTGCAGGCCACGGGCATGCTGGTGAACCCGCAGGACGTGCTGACCGCGACGCAGCGCGCGCGCCTCGCGACGGCGATGGCCGGCGACACGTCGGTGTTCATCGTCCGCCCCGACGAGATCAACACGCCGGGGACGCGCCCGCCGGGCACGCAGCCGCTCACCTGGCACTTCAAGGCCGACAAGGTCCGCGACTTCGCGTGGTCGAGCTTCCGCGGCTACGGCTGGGACGCGCGCGGCTGGCGCTACGCCTCCAACCCGAAGCGCACGATCGAGCTCCACTCGGCCTATCCGCGCGAGGCGATCCCGCTCTGGAGCACGGTGAGCACCAAGGCGATCGCGACGACGATGGAGGTGTACGGCAAGCTCGCCTTCGAGTACCCGTACCCGGTGGCGCGCAACGTGAACGGCCCGGTGTTCGGGATGGAATACCCGATGATCGCCTTCTGCGGCGGTCGCCCGAAGGCCGACGGCACCTTCGACAAGAGCGCCGAGTACACGGTGGCCGGCGTCACGATCCACGAGGTCGGGCACAACTGGTTCCCCATGATCGTGGCCTCGGACGAGCGTCGCTGGACCTGGATGGACGAGGGGATCAACTCCTACCTCGAGTACTACGGCGAGCTGTCGTACGACCCGGCGTGGCCGAAGAACCAGCTGCGCGGGCCGGCCAAGAACCTGGTCGGCTACATGAAGACGCCGGCGCAGGTGCCGCTCATGACCGAGTCGGATGCGATCTACGCCAACTTCGGCAACAACGGCTACTCGAAGCCCGCCACGAGCCTCGTGATGCTGCGCGAGAACGTGATCGGCAGCGAGGCGTTCGACCGCGCGTTCCGCGAGTACAGCACGAAGTGGATGTTCAAGCACCCGGAGCCGTCGGACTTCTTCCGCTCCATCGTGCAGGGCACCGGCGAACAGCTCAACTGGTTCTGGCGCGGCATGTTCTACTCGACCTACGCCAACGACCAGGCGATCGCCAACGTGGAGTCGCAGGACGCCAAGGAGCTCACGGGCGACACGAAGAAGGGGAACTTCTACAACCGCATCACCGTCGAGCAGAAGGGCGGGCTCATCATGCCGCTCCACCTGGGGGTGACGTACGACGACGGCACGAGCGAGACGATCAAGCTCCCGGCCGACATCTGGCGCAACAACGAGAAGAGCTTCACCTACGGCTTCTTCGCCAAGCGCGCGGTGTCGCAGGTGGTGGTGGACCCGGACGAGCTGTTCATCGACATCAACCGCGAGAACAACACGTGGAAGAAGCCGGCGCCGGCCGCGACGCCGGCGGTGCCGTGAGCGGGATGACGCGCGGGGCGGCCGAGTCGGCCGCTCCGCACGCGGTGCGCGCGCCCCGACGCGCGCGCACGTTGAGGGCGGCGGCGCTGGCCGCCGCCCTCGGC
>JACQES010000298.1 GCA_016200495.1 Gemmatimonadota bacterium | reverse complement strand
GCACGCGCGACCAGCGCAACGGGGCCTGCGCCTCGCCGCGGCAGGCGTAGAAGCAGCGGTCGCAGTTGATCGGCTTGTACTCATCCCAGGCCGACCAGTGGAAGTCGGTCGGGAAGTCGGGGCAGCGCTTCACGTGGCCCACCGGGTCGATGTGGATGGTGCGGATCCCCGACTCGCAGGGCTGCCGCAGCTCGCCGCGCACCCAGCGCGGGATGGACTCGAGATAGGCGTCGGAACTCGTGATGACGCCGCGCCGCCGCTTCTTGTACGCGAGCAGCTCCGCCACCACCGCATCGAGCTCGGCGAGGTGTGCCGCGCCCAAGCGGTGCGCGCCATTGCCATTCTTGAAGTCGGTGTAGACGGAGAAGTTGACGCCGACGCCGAGTTCCGCCGCGCGCCGCACGAGGGGGAGCAGCTCGGCGAGGTTGTCGTCCTTGATGACGGTGTTGAAGCGGATGGCCGTGACGCCGCGCGCCTGCATGGCCGGGATCGTGGCCATGATCCGGTCGGTGAGGCCGGGGATCTGGCGCGCGGCGTCATGTCGCCCGTCGAGGTAGTCGAGCGAGATGTTGAACTGGTGGATGCCCGCCGCGTTGAGCGAGACGGCGCGCTCGGAGGTGAGCATGGCGCCGTGCGTGATGAGCGTGGTGTACTTGAGCCCCACGGCGCGATCGACGCCGGCCACGAGGTCCTCGAGGTCGCGGCGCAACAGCGGCTCCCCGCCCGTGAAGGTGACCATCATCGGGTTGAAGAACCGCGCGGCGTCGGCGAACGAGCGCACCTCGTCGTCGCGGGCGCTCGCCGGCGTCTTCCAGTAGTCGCAGAAGCCGCAGCGTGCGTTGCAGCGGAGCGTGACCTCGAAGTGCACGAGCACCGGGCGGCGCCGGGCGTGCAGCCAGCCGTACTTCGCGAGGAAGAGCGGGATGTGCCAGGGGCGGAATTGCGCCGAGAGCACGCGCCCTAGACCATCGGGAGATCGAGGTGCTGGGCGCGCGCGGTGGCGATCGCGATGTCGTAGCCCGCGTCGGCGTGGCGGGCCACGCCCATGCCCGGGTCGTTGGTGAGCACGCGCTCGAGGCGCACGCGTGCGGCGGGGGTGCCATCGGCGACGATCACCTGGCCCGCGTGGAGCGAATTGCCCATGCCGACGCCGCCGCCGTGATGGAACGAGACCCACGAGGCGCCGCTCGCGACGTTGACGAGGGCGTTCAACACCGCCCAGTCGGCGATCGCGTCGGAGCCGTCCTTCATCGCCTCGGTCTCGCGGAAGGGCGACGCGACGGACCCCGTGTCGAGGTGGTCGCGGCCGATCACGATCGGCGCCGAGAGTTCGCCGCGCGCGACGAGGTCGTTCATCGCCATGCCGAAGCGTGCGCGCTCACCCTGCCCCAGCCAGCAGATGCGCGCCGGGAGGCCCTGGAAGTGCACCTTCTCGCGGGCCATCGTGATCCAGCGCCGCAGGTGCTGGTCGTCGGGAAACAGCTCGAGGACGAGGTCGTCGGTGCGGTGGATGTCCCTGGGGTCGCCCGACAGCGCGACCCACCGGAACGGCCCCTTTCCCTCGCAGAAGAGCGGGCGGATGTACTCCGGCACGAACCCCGGGATCCTGAACGCGTCGTGCACGCCGGCGTCGAGCGCGACGGTGCGGATGTTGTTGCCGTAGTCGAAGGCGATGGCGCCCGCGTCCTGCAGCGCGCGCATCGCGCGCACGTGGACCACCGCGCTCGCCGTCGACGCGCGCACGTACCCCTGCGGGTCGCGCACGCGGAGCTCGTTGGCCGCCGCCAGCGACATGCCGGCGGGCACGTAGCCGTTGAGCATGTCGTGCGCACTGGTCTGGTCGGTGACGACGTCGGGGACGATGCCGCGGCGGTGGAGTTCCGGGAGCACGTCGGCCGCGTTGCCCACGAGCCCCACCGACAACGCCGTGCCCGCGCGCTGCGCCGCGTGAATCCATGCGAGCGCCTCGTCGAGCGCGTGCGTCATCCGGTCGGTGTAGCCGGTGTCGAGCCGCTTCTGGATGCGCGCGGGATCGACGTCGATGCCGAGGCACGCGGCGCCGTTCATCGTCGCCGCGAGCGGCTGCGCGCCGCCCATGCCGCCCAGGCCGGCGGTGAGCACGAACCGGCCGGCGAGCGTGCCGCCGAAGTGCTTGCGGGCGAGCGCGCCGAAGGTCTCGTACGTCCCCTGCAGGATCCCCTGCGAGCCGATGTAGATCCACGAGCCGGCCGTCATCTGGCCGTACATGGTGAGGCCGAGCTGCTCGAGGCGGCGGAACTCGTCCCAGGTCGCGAACCGGCCCACGAGGTTGCTGTTCGCGATCAGCACCCGCGGCGCGTCGGCGTGCGTGCGGAACACCGCCACCGGCTTGCCGCTCTGCACGATGAGCGTCTCGTCGTCGGCCAGGCGCTCGAGCGTGGCGACAATGGCGTCGAACGCGGCCCAGTTGCGCGCCGCCTTGCCCGTGCCACCATACACGACGAGGTCGTCGGGCCGCTCCGCCACCTCGGGGTCGAGGTTGTTCATGAGCATGCGGAGCGCGGCCTCCTGGATCCAGCCGCGGCAGCGGAGCGTCGTGCCGCGCGGGGCGCGCACGGGGCGGGCGCCGGCGGTGGTGGGAACGAGGGTGGCAGACATGGCGGCGATCTCGGAAGCGGGTCAGGCCGGCGACGCGGCCGGGTCGATGGCAAAGCGGCCGGCGTGAATCGCCTCGGCCAGCCGCGTGATGTCGGGACCGACGATGCGGTCGCTGTCGTAGGTGCGCACGAGGGCGCGGACGCGCTCGTGGGCAAGGCGCACGCCCAGGCCCGGCGTAAGCGGGGCGCGGAAGTCGAGCGCCTGCGCGGCGGCGAGCAGCTCGATGGCGAGCACGTGGCGCACGTTGTGGAGGACCCGCTTGAGCTTCCACGCGGCGCCCATCGCCATCGGCACCACGTCCTCCTTGCTCCCGTCGGTCGGGATCGTGTCCACGCTCGCGGGGTGGGACAGCACCTTGCACTCGCTGGCGAGCGCCGCGGCCGTGACCTGAGCCATCATGAGGCCGGAGCGCACCCCGGCATCGCTCGCGAGGAAGGGGGGCAACCCCTCGTTCAGGTCGGGATGCACGAGCCGGTCGATGCGGCGCTCGCTGATCGTGGCGAGGTTGGTCATCACGATCGCGAGCAGGTCGAGGGCCATGGCCACGGGCTGCCCGTGGAAGTTGCCGCCCGAGAGCATCGTGCCGTCGTCGAAGACGAGCGGGTTGTCGGTGCCGGCGTTGAGCTCGCGCCCGATGATGTCGGCCGTGAAGCGGAGCGCGTCGAGCACCGGGCCGTGCACCTGCGGCATGCAGCGGAGGGCGTACGCGTCCTGCACGCGCGGGTCGTTGGTGCGGTGCGACTCGCGGATGGCGCTGTCGGCGAGCAGGGCGCGCAGGTAGGCCGCCGACTCGGACTGCCCCACCTGGCCGCGCGCGTCGTGGATGCGGGGGTCGAACGCCACCGGGGTGCCGAGGAGCCCCTCGAGCGACGCAGCCCCCGCCACGTGCGCGGTGCGCCAGAGGGTCATCGCGTCGTGCCAGGCGAGCGCGGCGATCCCCGTGTGCGCCTGCGTGCCGTTGATGAGCGAGATCCCCTCCTTGGGGCCGAGCGTCACGGGGGCCAGGCCCGCGGCCGCGAGCGCCTGCGCGGCCGGCATGGAGGCGCCGCCCATCTCGACGTCCCCCTCGCCGACGAGCGCGCAGGCGAGGTGCGCCAGCGGTGCGAGGTCGCCCGAGGCGCCCACGCTGCCCTGCTCCGGGATGTGCGGATGGATGCCCGCATTGAGCATCGCGGCGATCAGCTCGACGAGCGCCGCGCGCGCGCCACTGAACCCCTTGGCGAGCACGTTGGCACGCAGCAGCATCATCGCCCGCACTTCACGGGTGGGCAGGAGCGGACCGACCCCTGCCGCATGGCTCCGCACGAGGTTGATCTGCAGCTCGGCGAGCCGGTGCGGCGGGATCGCGACGTCGGAGAGCTTGCCGAAGCCGGTCGTGACGCCGTACACCGCGTCGTTCCGCGCCACGATGCCGTCCACGATGGCGCGGGAGCGGCCCATCCGCGCACGGGCGGCGTCGCCCAGGGTCACGGGGGCGCGGTCGTCGGCCACCCGGCGCACGGCCTCGATGGTCAAGGCATGTCCGTCGAGGGCAATCGGCGTCGTCATGCGGAGAAAGCTGTCCGGGCGCGGGGGCGCGGCACAAGCGCGCGGGTCAGGCTTGCCCCGGCGCGGCTCACCGCGCCGTCGGCGTCGCGAGCGTCGCCCGGTCGTAGTTGAACTTGATCTCGGGCTCGGCCTTGAGCGAGATGAAGAACGAGAAGCTCGCGTTGCCGTTGGGGGCCTGCGTGAACGAGAAGGTGGCCTTCCAGTCGTGCATGTCGCGCTGGAGCGAGACGACCTGCGCCGCGAACAGCTGCTTCTCGAAGTCGTAGCTCGACGACCACATCGCCGCCCACTTGGGGGTGAGGTTGAACGAGTACTGGAACTGCATGTTCGTCTGCGGCGGCGACAGGTAGACGGGGCCGCCCAGCGTGGTGCCCACCACCGGGTTGGTGGGGGTCTGGTTCTGCGGGTTGAGTCGGCACTGGTCGTAGGCCACCGGGTTGCCGAGGAGCGGCTGGCACGCCACGAGGGGGTCGATCGTGATCACGTTCCCGCCCACGGGGGGACGGGTCTTGGTGGAGCTGAACGTGAGGCTCAGGCGCCATCCCTGCCCGCTCGGGATGTCGTACACCTGCGGCCGCACGGAGCCCCCGATCACGGAGCCGCTCGACAAGGTCGGCGCCATGCCCGAGACCTGCTGCGACTGCGTGGACTGTCCCGGACCGGCCGCATCCTTCCCCTCCGGCGGCGCCTCCTTCATGCCCAGCAACCGGCGCGCGACCTGGATGAGCGGCGACGCGCGGTCGAGCTGGAGCGAGGCGCGAATGGACTCGTTGTACGGCTTGAAGACCGCCGTGTCGGACTGGACGCTGCCCTGGAACAGCGACCAGCCGATCCCGAGGTCGAAGCCGGGCAGGAGGTCGGACCGGGCCGTGAGCTCGAACCGGTCGGTCGTGAGGCCGGCCGTCCAGCTCGGCGCCGGGGTGCCGGCCAGGTCGTGGCGCCGCTTGATCTCTTTGTACTGCTCGAAGTTGTAGTTGAAGCTCGACATCGTGAGCGAGAGGAGGCGCACCTTCTTCCCCTCCCCCGTGTCCCCCTCGCTCCGGATCTTGGCCTCGAGGTTCTGCGCGAGCCCGATCGAGATCCCGTTCTGCGCGAGCGAGCCCAGGTACGACGGGCGCGTCTTGCCCAGCGCGGCGAGGAACTCGTCGCTCACCGACGACGCCGGCGCGTAGTTCCACTGGATGGTGGGCTGCAGCGAGTGCCGGAAGCGCGTCACCGACCCGAACCCGTTGAACAGCCCGAAGAAGGTGGGCGAGATCGAGAGCGCGTACACCAGCTTCTTGGACTGGCCGACCCACGCCCCGCCCGTGCGCTCGTTGCGCACGAAGAACGCCGACCCGTCCACGTTCTGGAGCGTGATCGACGGCGTGACCTTCCACGACGACGCGAACAGGCTCGGCAGCGAGAACCCGACCTGGAAGTCGAACGCGCTCTGGTAGGTGCGGTTGAAGTAGCGCCGCTCCTTGATCGTCGTGTCGTTGACGTCCACGAAGTCGCGGTACGTCGGGAAGTCCTGCGACTGGTCGGTGAGCGACGCGCCCAGCTGCAGCTGGAAGTTCCCGATCTTGAGCGGCGACTGCATCGTGAAGCGCGTGTCGCGCGTGCTCTGCTTGACCGGGACGGAGTCGATCGCGCCGGCCGCGTTCACCACGTAGCGGCGCGCCGTCCCCTGCTGGTCGAGGTCGATGCCCTGGTCGTTCGCGAGGCTCATCGCGGGGGTCCACGTGAGCCACGACGCCAGCTCGATCGGGCGCGACGACAGGTTGAGGCTCGGGAACGACCGGTTCACCTGCGAGCGCCCGGGATACTGCGTCTGCGAGCCGCCGAGCGCGAGGTTGAGCGGCCCCATCGTCTTCGTGTAGTTGATCTGGCTCTGGATGGAGCCGAGCACGATGCGCGGGTCGAGCGTCGTGTTGCGCTGGACGGTGGTGTGGCTGACGTAGTTGAGGTTCGTGTTGGGCGAAGTCGACTGACTGAACTGCTGCGAATGGTTCCAGTGGAAGTTGAGGCTCGTGAGCCCGTCGCCCTGCTCGAGGTAGCTCACCCCGATGCCGCCGGTGATGAACCGCGAGAGCCACCGGTACCGGTAGTCACCGCTCAGCCGGTAGAAGCCGAAGCCGCCGGTCGGCGGGCGCGCGTCCGAGCGGTAGTCGGCCCAGAGCGTGGCGTCCATGTAGTCGTTCAGGGCGAAGTAGTAGCCCATGTTCTCGACCGTGCGCTGGTACGTGGCCGAGTTGCGGAGCAGTTCGCTCGCGCCGAGGCGCGGCACGAGCACCCCGCTCCGGCGCCCCTTCCGCATGTCCTGGAAGATGAACGGGAGCCACGCCACCGGAATGTCGGCGAGGTAGAGCACCGCCGGCCGGCCCACCATGAACCCGTTCGACACCACCTTCATCTGGCCCGCCGAGAAGTGGTAGTGCGGCGTCGAGTCGGTGCAGCTCGTGATCTGCCCGCCCTCCGCGTAGAACGTGCTCACCTTCCGCTCGGTCGAGTCGGTGGCGGTGGTGTCCTCGCGACTCCGGAGCGCCGCGAGGTGCCCGTACACGATCCAGCTCGCCCCCTTGTTGTCGACGCTCGTCTCGAGGCCCGCGGCCACGCCGCGCCCTTCGGTGATGTCGTACTTGAGCCGCCCGCCCTTCGACACGAGGTCGTCCGACGACTGGTCCGGATCGCGCAGCGTGACCGTCGGGCCGTTTGCCGTCACCATCTGCGTCGAGTCGTTGTACACGACGGTGTCGCCCACGAGGAGCGCGCGCACGCGTTGGACGCCGGCGGGCTTCCCCGTGAGGGTCAGGTCGCGCTTGCGGGCATCAAAGCGGACCGTCGCGCCCTGGTACTTGGTGGCCTGGAAGTTCGGCCGCTTGAGGAGCGCCTCCATGACCGAGTCGGTGGGCTCCCACTTGATCAGCTCGGCCTT
>JACQES010000033.1 GCA_016200495.1 Gemmatimonadota bacterium | reverse complement strand
GAGTACCTGAGCCCCGAGGCCTCGCGGGTCCTGAGCGCGCTCGGCGTGCTGCAGGCGGTCGAAGACGCGGGCGCCGCGCAACTCGACGGCATGGTGGTGCGCGCGCCGGGCGGCCGGTCGTTCCACGGCGCGTTCGCCGCCGCGCGCGGCTTCCGTGGCTTTCGCGACCGCGGACTCGCGCTGCGCCGGCGCGCCCTCGACCCGATCGTGCTGGGCGCGGCGCGCGCGCACGGGGCGCGCGTGGTCGAGGGCGCCAAGGTGACCGCCCTCGCGACGGCCCAGGGCCGCGTGAGCGGCGTCGTGTGCGAGGAAGCGGGCCGGCGGGTCGTCCGGCGCGCCCAGCTGGTGATCGGCGCCGACGGCCTCCGCTCGATCGTGGCGCGGCGGCTCGGGCTCGCCGCGCACGCCTGGTGGCCGCGGCGCGTCGCGTTCGTGGCGCACTACCGCGGCGTGTCCGGCATGGGGCGCGCGGGCGAGATGCACGTCGAGGCCAATGGCTACGTCGGGCTCGCGGACGTCGGGCACGGCGAGACCAACGTCGCGATCGTCGTGCCGTCGCGATTCGCGCGCGACGCGAGCGGCGACGCGGCCGGCTTCATGGATCGCTGGCTCGCGCGGCGGACGCACCTGCGCTCGCGCTTCGCCCATGCGGAGCGCACCGGGACCGTGCGGGCCACGGGACCGTTCGCGAGCCGGGCGCGCCGCGCGTGGGCGCCCGGCGCCGCGCTCGTGGGCGACGCGGCCGACTTCTTCGACCCCTTCACCGGCGAGGGGATCTACGCCGCGCTGCGGGGCGGCGAACTGCTCGCCCCGTTTGCGGCGGCGGCCCTGCGCGGCACGCCGAGGGAACAGGACGCGGCCCTCGCCGCGTATGACACGGCGCGCCGCCGCGAGTTCGCGGCCAAGTGGCGCGTCGAGCGGATCATCGCGGCCGCGGTCGCGAGCCCGCCCCTCATGAATCACGCCGCCCGCGTGCTGGGCCGCGCGCCGCACCTCGCCGACCTGCTCGTCGGCGTGGCCGGCGACGTGGTGCCGGCCGAGGCCCTCTTCTCGCCGCGCGTCCTCGCGCACTTCCTTCGCCCATGAGCCTCGATCCCGACGATTTCCGCGCCCTGCTGGGGCGCTTTGCCTCCGGTGTCACCGTGGTCACCACCGTCGATGCCGCGGGGCACGACCACGGCATGACGGTGAGCGCCTTCTCGTCCGTCTCGCTCGACCCCCCGCTCGTGATGGTCTGCATCGCGCGCGACGCCTCGGCCTTCGCGGCCTTCGAGCGCGCGAACGCGATCGTCGTCAACATCCTGGCCGCGGAGCAGGAGGCGCTCTCGCGCCGCTTCGCGGGCGAGGTCTCCGACCGGTTCGCCGGGCTGGGGTATCATCGCGCGGACAACGGCGCCGCCGTGCTGCACGACGTGCTGGCGTGGCTCTCCGCCCGCGTCGTCGATCGCCACGCGGCCGGCGATCACGTGATCCTCGTGGCCGAAGTCGAGGACGGCAAGGTCGATGAACATCGCCCGCTGCTGTACTATCGCGGAGGCTATGCCCGGCTCGAGCGCTGAGCTGGCGGCCTGGCTGGTGCCGGCGCGTCGCCGCGGGATCGAGCACCTCGACGATCCCCGCGCGATCGCGCCGGAACTCGTGCTCGCCGAACTGCGCGACGTCGCGCGCGCCAACCGGCTGTTCGGTGGCACGAGCGCGGTCGTCACGGAACTGCTCGACCTCCTCGACTCCGGGGCCGTCGTGCGCACGCTGCTCGACGTCGGCACCGGCATCGGCGACATCCCGTGCGCGGCGCGGCGTGCGGCGGCGGCGCGCGGCCTCGCGCTCGAGGTGATGGGGATCGAGCTGTCGGAGCCCGCCGCGCGCGCCGCGCGCGACTCGGCGGGCGCGGCCGCGGTGGCCGATGCCTTCCGGCTGCCGTTCGCCGACCGCAGCGTGGACGTGGTCACATGCTCGCAGGTGCTGCATCACTTCGACGCGGACGCCGGGGCGCGCCTGCTGCGCGAGCTCGATCGCGTGGCGCGCGTGCGCGTGATCGTGAGCGAGATCCGCCGCTCGTGGCTCGCCGCGGCCGGCGTCTGGCTCGCCTCGTTCCCGCTCGGCTTCCACGCCAACAGCCGGCGCGACGGCGTGACCTCGGTGATGCGCGGGTTCACCGCGGCCGAACTTGACGCGCTTGCGCGCGGTGCGGTGGCCCGCGTCCCGATGGCGCGGAAGCGGGCGGGATTCCGCGTCACGGTCCACTGGGCCCCCGCGCCGCCCTCGTGACGACCTTCGCGTCCGTTCCGCGCGCCGAATGCGGCGCGGCTCGCGTCCTTCGCATCGTTTCCCGCGTCCCGTCTGCTCCGTGCCCCCGATGACCGCCCCCGCCAACACGCCGCTCCGCGCCCCGTTCAAGCTCGGCCCCATGCCGCTCCGCCGCGCCATGATGACGGTGGACACGGGCGAGACCGAGGCCGATCCCGACGTGGTCTTCCGCCTCGTCGCCGATGTCGAGGGGTGGCCGCGCCACCTCGCGCACTATCGCTGGGTCACGCTGCGCGAGCGCACGCGCGACGGCGGCGGCATGGTCGAGATGGCGGCGAACCGCCCGTTCGGCCCGCTCAACTGGCCCACGTGGTGGCTCTCGCACATGACGGTGGACGCGGACGCGCGGAGCGTGCGATTCCGGCACATCGGGGGTATCACGACCGGTATGGACGTCGAATGGCTCGTCAAGCGCAGCGGCACTCGCACCCACGTGACGCTCCTCCACGTCTGGGACGGTCCATCGTGGCCGCTCATCGGGACGATCGCCGCCGTGGGCGTCATCGGGCCGGTCTTCGTGCACGGCATCGCGTCGCGCACCATGGCCGGCCTCCTCGCCGCCGCTGAACGCGGTGCGACGGTGCCCCAGTGACCGCGCGCCGGCGCGTCGTCATCACCGGCATCGGCGCCGTCACGCCGATCGGCACCGGGCGCGACGCGCTGTGGGCCGGGCTCCAGGCGCGCAAGTCGGCGGTGCGGACACTCACGCGCTTCGACCCGTCGCCCTTCCGCTCGCACAATGCCGCGCAGGTGGACGACTTCAGCGCCGCCGATCACCTCGACCAGAAGCGCGCCAAGCGCCTCGACCGGTTCGGCCAGTTCTCCGTCGTCGCGGCGCGGCAGGCGATGGCCGACAGCGGCCTCGACCTCGCGCGCGAGGACGGCGACCGGATCGGGGCCTACATGGGCACCGCGCTCGCCGGCGTGGGCTACGCCGAGGAGCAGCTCGGCATCTACCTCAAGGACGGCTTGCGTGCGGTGGACGCGACGCTGGCGCTCGCCGTGTTCGGCGGCGCGTCGTCGTGCAACATCGCCATCGAGCTGGGGGTGCGCGGGCCGAACGTCACCAACGCCATGAGCTGCGCCTCGGGCGCGATCGCCATCGGCGAGGCGTTCCGGCAGGTGCGCGACGGCTACGCCGACGTGATGGTGGCCGGCGGCGCCGAGGCCCCCCTCGCCCCGCTCTGCTTCGGCGCCTTCGCGCTCATCCGCGCCATGAGCACGCGCAACGACGACCCGGCGCGCGCGTCGCGCCCGTTCGATCGTGACCGCGACGGCTTCGTGATGGGCGAAGGAAGCGCGGTGCTGATCCTCGAGACGCTCGAGCGCGCGCAGGCGCGCGGCGCGCCCATCTACGCCGAGATCGCCGGCTACGGCACGACCAACGATGCGTTTCACATGACGGCGCCGCGCCCCGACGGCTCGCAGGCTGCGCGCTCGATCCGCCTCGCGCTCGCCGACGCCGGCATCGGGCCCACCGAGATCGGCTACGTCAACGCGCACGGGAGCGCCACGCCGCTCAACGATCCCACCGAGACCCAGGCGGTCAAGCAGGTGCTGGGCGACCACGCCCACCGGATCCCGATGAGCGGCACCAAGGGCTACTACGGTCACGCCCTTGGCGCCTCGGGGGCGATCGAGGCGGCGATCAGCGCGCTCTCGATCGAGCGCGAGTGGCTCCCGCCGACGGTCAACCACGACGTGGCCGACGCCGCGTGCGACCTCGACTACGTGCCCGGCGAGGGCCGGCGCGCACGCGTCGAGCACGTGCTGTCCAACTCGTTCGGGTTCGGCGGCATCAACGCCTCGCTGGTCTTCCGCCGCGTGACCTGAGCCCGGCCGCCCGGATCGCGCGGCCGGCGTCACGCGGCGAATCGACCGGATCGGCGTGCCGCTGCGCTCACCGCGATTCTCGACGCGCTCGCCGCGGCTCTCCACGCGCTCGCCCTTGCGTTCGAGCGCCCGGTTGCCGGTCGCTTCGCCGCGCTTCTCCATCGCCTCGCCGCGCTTCTCCATGGCCTCGCCGCGCGCCTCCTGGCGCTCGCCGCGGTTCTCGCGCCGCTCGCCCCGGTTCTCGAGGCGCTCGCCGCGGCGCTCGACCGCGCGCCCGCGGGCGGCGAGGCCGGGCCGCGCGCGCTGCGCGGAATCCTGGGCGTGGAGCGGAACGCTGGCCGCGAAGGTGGCGGCCACGGCAAGGGCTGCAATCGTACGCATGCGGATCTCCTGGCGGGGACGGCCGCCGTTCGGGTCGTGATGGACTCCGGCCGCGGTCACCCGCTCGGGCACCGGCGCCGGCATGGAGGAAGACCTGACCTCCGCTCAGACGTTAAACGGGTGCGCCCCGTCACCGCTTTCCCGGTGACGCAGCGCACCGGATCGCTTGCCGCTGGCCCCGCCCGGCCCCTACCTTGCCCCGGCCTTCCGACACCGACCCCCCGATACCATGCGTGACACGATTCGCACCTTCGTCGCCGAGTTCATCGGCACCTTCGCCCTGACGTTCGTGGGTGGCGCGGCCATCATGGCCACGCGTGGCGCGGAGGCGGGCTCCGGCCTCCTCATCGCGGCCATGGCGCACGGCCTGATCCTCGGCCTGATGATCACCGCCCTCATGAAGGTGTCGGCGGCCTTCAACCCCGCGGTGTCGTTCGCGCTCGTGCTGACGCGCACGATCAGCCCGGTCACCTTCGCGGTGCACCTCGTGGCGCAGCTCGCGGGCGCGGTCGTCGCGGCGATGCTCCTCCAGGGCAACATGCCCCCCGAGGCGGTGACGGCCACGCGCATCGGTGGCCAGCAGATCTCCACGCTGATCACCGGGCCGCAGGCCGTCTTCCTCGAGGCAACCGCGACCTTCCTGCTCGTCATGAGCGTGTTCGGAACCGCGGTCGATCCCAAGGGTCCCAAGGTCGGTGGCTTCGCCATCGGCCTCACGGTCGCCGCCGACATCCTCGCCATCGGCGGGCTCACCGGCGCCTCGATGAATCCCGCGCGCACCTTCGGGCCCGCGTTCGTCTCCGGGATCTGGGAAGGGCACGCGATCTACTGGATCGGCCCGCTCGTCGGCGCCGCCGTGGCCGGCCTGCTCTACAAGTTCCTTTTCCTCGACGCCGAGACCGCGTAACCGATGCTTCGCCAGCCCCGCGCGCTTCCCTCCCTCGCCGCGGGGCTGCTCCTCGCGGCCGCCCTCGCTCCGCACGCCGCGGCCGCCCAGGACCTCCGCACCCGCATCGACGCCGCGGTGGCGCAGGCGAGCGAGCAGGTCATCAAGGTTCGCCAGCAGCTGCACGTCAATCCCGAGCTCGGCAACCGCGAGTTCGAGACGGGCAAGCTGATCGCCTCGCACCTCAAGGGGCTCGGCCTCGAGGTCCGCACCGGCGTCGCGAAGACGGGGGTGATCGGCGTGCTGCGCGGCGGCCGGCCGGGCCCCGTCGTCGCGATCCGCTCCGACATGGACGCGCTCCCGGTGACCGAGGCCTCGGGCTATCCCACGCCGAGCACCAAGCGCACCACGTACCTCGGCAAGGAGGTCGGCGTCGCGCACGCGTGCGGCCATGACATCCACATGGCCGTGGTCCTGGGCGTCGCGTCGGTGCTCGCGCCGATGAAGGCGCAGCTCCCCGGCACGATCCTGTTCGTCTTCCAGCCCTCCGAGGAAGGCCCGCCCGAGGGCGAGGAGGGCGGCGCGAGCCTGATGCTCAAGGAAGGCATCTTCAAGGAGTTCAAGCCGACGGCGGTGTTCGGCCTGCACACGAGCCCCGACCTTCCAGTCGGACAGGTGGGCTACGCGCCCGGTCCCTTCTTCGCCGCGTCCGACGGCATCGCGATAAAGGTCACCGGCAAGCAGTCGCACGGCGCCGCGCCGCACGACGGCGTGGACCCGATCGTGATCGCGTCGCAGATCGTGATGGGGCTCCAGACCATCCGCTCGCGCAACGTGCCGCCCCTCGAGGCGAGCGTCGTGACGATCGGCATCATCCGCGGCGGCGAGCGCTACAACATCATCCCTGGCGCCGTCGAGCTCGTCGGCACGGTGCGCTCGTACAACCCCGAGGTGCGCGCGCTGATCCGCCGCCGCATCAGCGAGATCGCCGAGAACATCGCCCGGGCCGGCGGCGGCTCGGCCGAGGTCAAGTACGAGCTCGGCTCGCCCGCGCTGCTCAACGACTCCGCGCTCACGCGGCGCATGGCGCCGACGCTCGAGCGCGTCGTCGGCAAGGCGAACGCGAAGGTCGTGACCCCCACGATGGGCGGCGAGGACTTCTCCCTCTTCGCCAACGAAGTGCCCGGCCTGTTCGTGCGCCTCGGCACCACGCGCCCCGGCGGCACGAGCGGCATGTGGCACACCCCGGACTTCCTCGGTGACGACCAGAGCGTGCCGACGGGCATGCGCGTGATGTCGAACCTGCTCGTGGATTACCTCTCGCCCCGGGGCCCGACGCCGTGACGGACGCGCCGCCGGTGAGTGCCTCCCGGTGGCTTGATGCGGCGCCCCTCGGCGTCGCCATCGGCCCGACCGCGCTCGCGCTCGCCGCCGCGCTGCGCTTCCCGTTCACGGCGAGCCCCGGCGCCGCGGGGGCGCAGCTGCTCGGCGGCGCGGGGGGCCTCGCCCGCGCGTGCGCGATGGCGCTGCGGGGCGCGCGGCGCGACGCGCGCGGCTTCGCGGCGGACGCGCGCTGGGGCGCGGCGGTCGCCGCCGCCATCGTGATCACCTGGACGCTCGCGAGCGTCGTGAGCGAGGCGATGCGCCCGGCCTGTGGCGCGAGCAAGGGAGTCGCGCCGTTCGTCACGCTCGCGCTGCCGGTC
>JACQES010000280.1 GCA_016200495.1 Gemmatimonadota bacterium | reverse complement strand
GGGGCGCACGGCCAGCGGGCGGGAGATCTGTCCCACCAGCATCACGCGCGGCTGCGTTGTCCAGCGCCCGGATGTCGCGCGCGCCCGCATCGGATCGGCGAGCGAGACGATCAGCTCGGGCGATCCATCGGGGATCGCCGGGTCGGCGTCGCCGAATCCCGCGCGCGACGCGCTGAGCACCCAGAAGCAGCGCACGAGGGCGCGCAGGGCGGGCGGCGGGGCCACTTCGTCGCACGCGATCACGAGCCGTGCCCGCGACGCGGGCCCTTGCTGTTGGTCGTCGGCATCCCGGTTGGTCGCATTTGTCCTAGCCCGCGCGCGCGGCCCTCCGTAACCTCGTCGGGACTCCCACGCCGCGAGAACCCCCCGTGCTGCGCATCCCCCTCGTCGCCCTGCCCATGCTCCTCCTTCCGCTGCCCACCGGTGGCGCGGCCTCCGCCGCCATCGACCACCTCCGCTGGATGGCCGGCTGCTGGGAACAGCGCAACGGCGCGCGCGTCGCGCACGAGCAGTGGATGGCGCCGCTCGGGGGCACGATGCTCGGCATGAGCCGCACCGTCGTCGGCGATGCCACGCGCGAGTACGAACAGCTGCGCATCGAGCAGCGTCCCGCCGGCGACCTCGCCTACGTGGCGTCCCCGTCGGGTCAGGCGACCGCCACCTTCGTCGCGAGCGCGGCGAGCGACTCGCTCGTGCGCTTCGAGAATCCCGCGCACGACTTCCCGCAACGCATCCAGTACCGCCGCGCCGGGGCCGACTCGCTCATCGCCCGCATCGAGGGAACGCGCAACGGCCAGGTGCGCGGCATCGACTTCCCCATGCGGCGCGTACCCTGCGCCGGCGAGCGCGTGGCCGGCTCGGGCGGGTGACACCCGCGGCGGTGCGAGGGTATGGCGGCACGAACGTCCATGCCAACCGTCCGCCACCGATCACCATGTCCCGCCCGCTCGCCGCCCTCGCCGCTCTCCTGCTCGCCGCCGGCTGCCGCTCGGCCACCGCACCGGCGGCCGGCCCCGGCGAGATCGCGCTCGAAGTCGAGACGCCGCTCGTCCTCGGCGAAACCCGACGCATCGCCGGCACCGACTGGCGCGTGACCTTCACCGCCGTGCCCGAGTTCTCGCTCTGCCCGCCGCTCGCGATGTGCATCTGGGCCGGCACCGCCACCGCGCGCTTCACGCTCGCAACCGGCGCCGCCGACACCGTCGTCACCTTCGCGCTGCCGGCGGCGACGCCGCCGACGGTGCAGTGGCGCGGCCTCCGCCTCGCGCTCGTCGATCTCCAGGCCGCACCGGACACGACCGTAGCCGGACGCCTGATCTCACCCAACTACCGGGCGCGCCTGCTGGCGCATCGCGACTGACGCTCTCCCGCTGGCGCACTGCGACCGGCGCACCACGACCAGCGCACCGCGACCAGCGCACCGCGACCAGCGCACCGCGACCAGCGCACCGCGGCGCCACGATCACGCACCGCGCCTCGCCCCCCCCGAGGCGCGGGCACGTCACCGCGCCGGCGCCAGCGCCTGCACCTGCCGGTCGAGCGTGAGCGCCGGATCCGGATACGCCCCGTCGATCGTGCGACGGCGCCCGTTCACCTGCACCTCGATGGTGCCGCGCGCCATGTCGGGCACCTGCGACGGATAGTGCGCGTGCAGCGCGCGGAACTCGCGCGACTGCGTGGCCGCGAACAGCTGCTTCACCACGTTGGTCGTGATGAGCGTCATCCCCTGCGCCACCGGCGGGCTGCCGGCCGGCAGGTCCTTGCGACGCACCACCCACGCGATCGCGGAGCTGGCGCTGTCGACCGTCCACTCGGTCGTGGTCGCGGTGTTCCCGCCATCGGTCGCGACGCGCAGGAACGCGGCCGTCGTCGTGTCCACCGTCTCGCCCTCGATCGCGGACCGTCCCCCGGTCGCCACACCGCTGCACGCGGCTCCCGCGATCGCCAACCCGATCATCGTCGTGCTGATCCGACGCTTCCGCGACATGCCTGGCGCTCCTCTGGGCTCGCTGCGGTGGAAGATACCCCGTCGGCGGCGCCAGGTCCCGCGCGCTACGCCACCGCGCGATCCGGCACCGCGCCCCACCGCCACCCGAGCCACCGCGCGCCCGTCGCGGCGAGCGCGAGGCTCAGCACGGTCACCACCGCGATCGGCACGAGCGAATCGGTCGCGCGCGGATAGACCGGCAGCGCGTCCCCCCAGGCATTGAGCGACTGGTGCAGCAGGTGCGCGATCAGCACGCTGCCGCCGCTCCCCTCGTACGCGAGCGCGAAGAGGACGCCGAACGCGAGCAGCAGCACGCCGAACAGCGCCGGCGGATATCCGGCCGGGTGGCCGCCCTTGAGCAGGAAGAGCGGCAGGTGGAACACGGCCCACACCGCGCCGAGCAGGAGCGCGGCGCGGAGCGGGCCGAAGCGCGCGGCGAGACGCGGCCATGCGTAGCCGCGCCACGCGAGCTCCTCGGTGTTGAGCACGAGGTAGGCCCCGAACGATCCGGCGAAGGCGGCCAGCAGGGCGTCGAGCGGCGGGAAGACCGCCTTGGGCGCGCCCGCGAACCGTGCCACCGCGATCCCGGACGCGTAGAGGACGGCCGGGCCGAGCAGCGCCGCCGCGTACCATGCCGGTGCCACGCGCCACCGGAGGAGCGTGCGCAGCAGCGCGACGGCGCCGGCGCGCCCGCCCTCACGCCACGCGAACGCCAGGGCGACGAGCCCGGGCCCCAGCAACATCAGCAGCTGCAGCGCGCGGAGCGGCGCGGGAACGGCGGCCGCACCCGCGTACGACGCCCACACCATCGGCACCGTGCCCAGCCAGCTCACCGCGAACGCGACCGCGAAGAAGACGGGGAGCGCCAGGGTGCGCGTCGCGCGGGGCGAGTCGGGCGTCATGCGGGGCGGCGGGGGATGGACGGCACGAGCGTGAGCCTCGTACGCACCCCGCCGCGCCGCAGTTTCAGGGCGGCAACATCCCCGTGAACGCCCCCTTCACCGCCGCCACGAACTGCAGCGCGAGCGGCGGGAGGTCGCCCTTCACCGTCTTCCGCCGTCCGTTCTCGACCACCGTGATCCGGTCGTGGCCGATGTCGGGGATGATCACCGGGTACTCGTAGAGCGGCAGCAGCGCGCGGAACGCGGGCGCCGCCGCCGAAGCGAAGAACGCGTCCGCGCCCGCGCGCGTGAGCTGCTGCACGACGCGGTACGCCGGCGCGAGCGGGCACCCCGCCTGCGCACACTTGGGCGACGCGGTGAAGGTCGCCTGCGCCGAGGCGCTGTCGACCTGCCACGCGTACTCGTACGCCGTGTTGCCGCCGTCGTTCTCGATGAGCACCATCGCCGGCGTCGCCAGGTCCGGCGTGTCCACCGGATCGAGCAGCGCGGTCGGGCCGTGGTCGCACGCGGTGACGGCGACGAGCGCCGCGGCGAGGGCAAGGGAGGAGGTCGTCATGCACGGCCCTACCCGTCGCGCGCCGGTTCCGTCACGGACGCTCGTCACCGCCGCTGGCACCGGGGACAGTGGTACGTGCTCCGCCCCCCCTGCACGATGCGCCGGATCGTGCCGCCATCCCGGTGGCGGCACGGCGCCCCCTCCCGGTCGTACACCAGGAATTCATGGCTGTCGCCCTCGGCGTAGCGCCCCTCGCGCCGCATGCCGCGCCCGAGCGCCTTGCGCACCCCCGTGAGCACGGCGCGCGCCTGTGCGAGCGTGAGCGCGCCCGCCGCCACGCGCGGGTCCACGCGCGCGTGCCAGAGGCCCTCGGTCGCGTAGATGTTGCCCACGCCGGCCAGCAGCCGCTGGTCGAGCAGCGCCACCTTGATCGGCGTGCGCTTCCCCGCGAGCATCGCGTGGAAGGCGCGGGGGGTGAGCGCCGGATCGTCCGCCTCGGGGCCGAGCTCGGCCAGCACCGGCGCGACGTCGTCGAGCAGCACCGCCGTCGCGAGCGCGCGCGAATCCGTGAGGACCACGCGCGCCCCGTCGTCGAGGTGCAGCGTCAAGCGCACGTGGCGCGGCGCGTCCGCCCCGGGCGCCACCCATGCCCAGTCGCCGTTCATGCGGAAGTGCACGTGCAGCACGCGCGCGTCGTCCAGGTGCACGAACTGGTGCTTGCCGCGCCGCGACACGTCGCGCACCGCGCGCCCCTGCAGCGAGGCGAGCCGCCGGGGCGTCAGCGTGCGGCGGATCGCCTTGTGGTGCGCCTCGGCGCGCACGATGGCCCGCGTGGCGATCCACCCGCGCAGGCGGCGGACGGCGTGTTCGACTTCGGGGAGTTCGGGCATGGCAACAGGCGTCCGTGCAAGGGCCGAACCGGAAGTAAACCTTCGGTCCCGTGGCGCGCGACATCCGGGCAGTGGCCCCTCCACGCCCTCCACATACCCGGACCATGCGCGCCCCCCTCGCCGCCTTGCTGCTCATCGTCGCCCCGCACGACCAGCCGCCACGCATCCCGCTGCTCGCGGCCGCGCCGCCCGACACGCTCACGGCACACGCGCTCGATGCGTACCTCGCCCGGGCCGAGGCCTTCGGCTTTTCCGGGGCGGTGATCGTCGCACGTGGCGGCCGCCCCCTGCTCGCGCGGGGGTACGGTTTTGCCGACCGCCGCCGCGGCACGCCGAACACGACCGCCACCGTGTTCGGGCTCTCGTCGGCGGACAAGACGCTGATCGCCGCCACGGCGCTGCGCCTGGTGGCGTCGGGCCGCTTGGCGCTGGACGCGCCGATCGCGCGGACGTTCCCCGATGCGCCCGAGCAGGCGCGGGCGATCACCCTCCGTCAGCCCCTGTCACACACGTCCGGCGTGGCCGACCTCTATTGGGACCAGCATCCGGATCTCGACCACGCCGCGTTCGCGCGCTGGGCGCTCGCGCAACCGCTGGACTTCGCGCCCGGCACGGAGTGGGGCTATTCCAACGCCAACTTCTGGATCCTCGAGGAGATCATCGCGCGGGCGGCGGGGCGTCCGTTCGAGCAGGTCCTGGCGACGGAGCTTCTCGGTCCGGCCGGCATGCGGCACACCGGCCTCCCCTCCCGCGACTGGCGGGGGCAGGCGATCGCCGCGTATCGTCCATGGACCTACGCGTTGCCCCCCGGCACCGCCGCCGACGCGGAACCGTTGCTCGGTCGTCCACGGGCCAACTGGATGCTCATGACCACCGCGGACGACCTGTTGCAGTGGGTGCGCGCGTTGCGCGACGATCGCGTCCTCGATGCGGCGGCACGGCGCCTCCTCTGGACCGAGGTGAGCAGCGGCTACGCCCTTGGCTGGAACGTCGGCCGCACGGCCCGCGGCACGCGCGTCGCCTTCCACGGCGGAAGCGGTTCGGGCGTCGGCATGCAGGCGCAGCTGCGGCTCTGGCTCGACGAGGACGTGTCGCTGATCATCCTCGCGAACTCCACCGCGGAGCTCATCAGTGCCGACGCCCTCGTGCCCGGCATCGAGGCCATCCTGTTCGGCGGCAGCGCCCTGCTCCCGCCCGCCGCGGCACCGCCGGCGTCCAATCCGCGCGACGTCGAAGGCGCGTGGACCTTGCCCGCCGGTGATTCGCTCGTGGTGGCGCGGGCGGGCGACGGGCGCCTCGTCGCGCGCGCGCGCGGCACGGCGGCCGCCCTCCTCCTCGTGCCCGATGCCGTCGCGCCGATGCCCGCGGAGTTTGCCGACACCCCCGCGGAGGCGATCCTGCGGGGGGCCCTCGTCGGCGACTTCGCGGCGCTGCGAGCCGCCGTGCCCGAGGCATCGCGACTGCTTGCCGCGCAGCGCCGGCTCGAACGCCTCGTGACCCGGCTCGCTCGCGTCGGACGCGTGACGGCGGTGTACACGGCGCTCCATCGCGCGGTCGAGAACGACGGCGTGCCCGCCGTGCAGTCGTTGCTCGCGGTGCGCGGTGACGGCGCGCAGGTGCTCGTGCGCGTGACGCGCTCGAGCGCGGGCGAGCGGACCTTCGACCTGCAGCCGTTGCCCGACCTCGTCGAGTTGCCCCTCGTGCCGGATCCCGCCGGGGGATGGCAGGCGTGGACGTTCCGCAGCATCACGCGCGTCGTCGTCGACCCGCGCGACGGTCGCCTGCTCCTCCGCGGCCGCTTCCACGACGTCGCACTCGCGCGCGCCCCGGTCCCGTGAGTGGCGACGTCGACGGCGCGCCTCCACCGACGGACGCGGCGGACGATGCCGCGCTCGTGGACGCCATCCTGCGCGAGGGCAGCGAGGCCGCCTGTCGCATCCTCTTCCGGCGCCACACCCCCCGCATGCTCATGAGCGCCTGGCGACTGGTGGGGCACGTCGACCGCGATGCCGACGACATCGTGCAGGACAGCTGGTTGCGCGCCGCCGCCTCGCTGCACCAGTGGCGCCGCGAGGGCCCCCTCGGCGCCTGGCTGCGCGGCATCGTCGTGCACGTCGCGCTGACCGCCCTGCGCCGGCGGGTGCCGTTCGAGCCCCTCGACGACGCGGACGCCCTCGCGCCGGCGCCGGACCGCGAGCTGCACCTCGACCTCGAGTCCGCCATCCGGCGCCTGCCGCCGCGGGCCCGCACGGTGCTCGTCCTGCACGACGTCGAGGGCTACACGCACGACGAGATCGCGACGCGTCTGGGCATCACCGACGGCGCGTCCAAAGCCCACCTGTTCAAGGCGCGCCGTGCCGTGCGCGCCATGCTCGGTGCCCCCCTGCCGACGAGGACGCCATGACCGGACCCGACGAGCGCGATGCGCTGACCCCCGCCGAACGCGCGGCCTTCGCGCAGTTGCCCCGCAACCGCCGCCCGACCGATGCCCTCGAGGAGGACGTGATCGCGGCGCTGCATTCGCGCGGCGTGCTCCACGACGCCGCGCCGCTCGCGTCGACGCGACCGCTCGGCCTGCCCTGGCGCGCGGCCGCGGCGCTTGCGCTCGCCACGTTCGGCGGTGGCGTCGCCACGGGTCGCGCGTGGCGCACCCAGGCCGCGGTCGAATCGCCCGCGACGCCGCGCCCATCGGCGGCGGCGAGCGCAACGTCCAATCCCGTCGAGCTCTCGAGCGCTCGCGCCACGGAGGGGCGGCGCGTCGTATGGTTCTAGCCCAGCGACTCGCCGCGATCGGCATCGCGCGGCTCCGCGCACGCGCCGCGCTCGCCGTCGCCGGCGCGCTCCTCGCCGCGACGACGGGCCGTGCGCAAGGCGTCACCAAGGGCGCGACGCACGACTCCGCGCGCACGCCACGGCCGCTCGCGATGGCGCCCGACGGACTCGTGACGCCGGACGGATGGCTCGGCATCGCGCTCGAGTGCGGCGCGTGCGGGTGGACGAGAAACGCGGCGAATTCGGCGCCCATGTGGTACGGCGGGCTCGCCAAGGTCGTGGGCGTGGAACCGGGCAGCTCGGGCGCCCTCGCCGGCCTCACGATCGGCGACGTCATCGAGCGGGTGAACGGTCGCTCCATCGTCGAGCGGTCGGGCGCCGAGGCGTTCGGCGCCATCCACCCCGGCGACCGCGTCACCCTCCACCTGCTGCGTCGCGGGTCCTGGCTCGACGTGACGCTCGTTGCAGGCGAACGACGCGGGGGACCCTCGAGCACGGGCCCGGTGCGCGGCCAGGCGCTGCGGTATGCCGCTCCCGTCGGCGACACGCAGGTGGACGTCTGGAGCAGCGACGCGGTGTCGGTGGACCGGGACCCGAATGGCGACCTCGTGATCCGGACCGCGACTGCCACGGTGCGCGTCCGTCCGCGGTCCGCCGAGGCGGGTCGCCCGGAGGCGACGAGGCGCGCGCCATGAGGAAGCGCCGGTGCCGCGCACCGGCGTCACGGCGTGCCGGCCGTGCTCCGTGTCCAGATGAACACCACGCCGCACGCGGCGTCGCCCTGGTGGAACTCGATCGGCAGGTTGGCCGCGCTCGCGTAGACCTCGATCCCCTCGATGTTCGCGGGCGGCACCATGCGTTCGAGCGATTCGCCCACGCGCTCGATCCCGTCCACGTACACCGGAGCGCGGCACTGGCCACGAGGACCCATGCTGAGCGTGCGCTCGCCGCGGCTCGAGCGGACGACCAGGTATCCCTCCTCGTCCTGCACGATCTCCGCGCCCAGCATCCCACGCAGCAGCTCCGTCACGTTCGACGCGCCACGCGCGGCGATCTCCGGGCGGGTGAGGAAGCTGCCGAAGCCGCGCAGCCGGCGACGCTCGAAGCCGCGCATGAAGTCCACGCCGCTCGCGCGCGCGCCCTGCGTGAGCGAGCCCGCGATCCGCTGCGCGATCGCCGTCATCTCGACGGTGAGCGCGCGATCGCCCCCCGCCGCGAGGTCGAGCGTGTCGGAGACCGCGGGCGCGAAGCCGATGCGCTCGGCGCGCACGACGTAGCGTCCCTTCGTACGCGCCGTGAACGTGAACCGGCCGCCGGTATCGCTGATCGCCATCGCCTCCGGCTTCGCGCCCACGACCGCGAGCGACACGCGCACGCCGACGATCGCATCGATGCCGCCGCGCTCTCGCACGACGCCGCTGATCGCCTGGGCGCGCACCATCGCCACTGGGGCCATCAGCCACAGCGCGCCGCAGAGCATCAGGCTGCGCCCGCCCTTCATGAGGAAGCCTCCGAGCGCCGAGGTGATGAGGTGCATCCTGCGGACCGGGCTCACGTTACCCCCGGCACTTGGCACCGGCTTCCACGCCGTTGCCTCGTCGCGGCGTCGGCGAGCGCGCGGGCGCCGAGGCATTGAGCGCGCCGTCAGGGCGTGCCGGCCGAGCTCTGCGTCCAGATGAACACGACGCCGCAGGCCGCGTCGCCCTGGCGGAACTCGATCGGCAGCGTGGCCGCGCTGGGATAGACCTCGATCCCCTCGATGCTCGGCGGCGTCACCATGCGATCGAGCGCCTCCCCGACCCGCTCGATGCCATCCACGTAGACGCTCGCGCGGCAGGGACCGGTGCCGGTCATGCCGAAGGTGCGCTCCCCGCGACTCGCCCTCACGATCAGGTTGCCCTGGTCGTCGAGCATCAGCTCGGTGCCCATCATGCTCCGCAGCAACTGCGTGAGGAGGTTCGCGCCCCTCGCGCTGATTTCGGCGCGCGTGAGGAAGCTGCCGAAGCCGCGCAGCCGCCGGCGCTCGAAGCCGCGCATGAAGTCGATGCCGGCGTCGCGCGTGCCCCGCGTCGCGACCCCCTGCAGGCGCTGCGCCACGGGCGCCAGCTCGATCGTCACGACGCGGTCGCCGGCCGCGGCCACGTCGATGGTGTCCGAGACGCCGGCGGCGAAGCCGATGCGCTCGGCGCGCACCACGTAGCGTCCCTTGGTCCGCGCGGTGAACGCGAAGCGCCCCGCGGTGTCGCTGATGACGACCTGCTCGGGCCGCCCGGCGACGACCACCAGCGACACACGAACCCCCGCGATTGGGGGCCCGCCGGCAGGCTCGCGCACCACCCCGCCCACGCCCTGCGCCGACAGGAGAGCGGGCAGCAGTGCGGCGAGGCTGGCCGTGAGGCGCGACCATGACCGCGATTGCACACGACGCATGCAGGACCGTCCGGTTTGTGGTTTAGGCGCGGCGCGTCCCGCGCGGCGACAGTTGCCCATCGTTCGACGCGTCGCAACGCGACGCAACGCGACGCAACGCGACGCAACGCGACGCGACTCGACCGACTCGACCGACTCGACCGACTCGACCGACTCGACCGACTCGACCGACTCGACGCGCCGTGAATCTGCGCGCGCGCTTGCGTCTCGCTTCCACCCCGTTGCCCGGTGCGGCCCACGTCGGCCACGACGACGCGGTCGACGTCCGGGTGGGCGGCGTCCGAGGGGATATCCACATTGTAGATTCGAGAATCCACACAAATACAGATGTTTGTTAACGGGTGCTATCCCGCTGCAATTGTGATGCTTGTCTCTTGCGCCTGATGCGATTTATCGTATCTTCCCACTCGTTCTCCACACGCGGGTGATCCATGGCGTATCAGGCACAGCGCTCGCTCCGCTACGAGTACGAGCTCTTCGTCGAGAACGAGATCGAGCGCTACAAGGACTCGGTCCCGCGCAACACCATCCTCGCCATCGGCGATGAGGCGGTGGCCAACCTCGACCGCGCCACGCAGTTCGCGCTCACCGAGCTCGTCTTGGTCGACGAAGTCGACCGGATCATCGCGCGCCGCCTGCGCCTCCCAACGTACGACGCATGGAAGCGCCGCCGCCTCCGCTCCATCGCCCGCTTCCGCGATCCGATGCACTGGGGCATGAGCCCCGATGCCCCGCTCGTCCGCGCCCTCCCGCAGGCCGACGACGCGCGCGTCCTCGTCGCCGGCGCGCACGATGAAGCCTCCGCCCTCTTCCTCGCCGCCAACGGCTGCCGCGTCACCGCCGTCGAGGCGAGCGAGGACATGGTCGAGCGCATCATGGCCGCCGCCCACGCCGCCGGCCTCGCCGAGCGCGTCAACGGCGTCGTGAGCGGCCTGGCCGACTGGAATCCCGAGGGCCCGATCACCGGCGTCGTCTTCTCCGCCGAGGCGCTCGACGCGCTGCCGGCGCACGATCGCGCGCGCGTGCTCGAACTCCTGCAGGGGGCGACGCGCGACGGCGGCGTGCACCTCGTGCAGGCGATCGCCGCCGGCTCGACGGCGCTCATGCTCGACGAACTCCGCGCCTCGTACGACGGCTGGGAGATCTCCGTCGACCGCTCGATGGGCGCCCCGGCCTTCCTCGCCCGCAAGAGCGCGTAGGCGCGGCCGCTATCGCCGCGCGCCCGGCGGCGTAAGCTTCGCATCGTCGCGGCGACGCCGCCGCGCGCCCGGACCGCGCCCGCTCGCGGCGCCCCACCCGACGTTCCCATGCGCGTCATCGAGCACCTCCGTCGCCTCTTCGAAGCCGGCGAGATCGCCGACGCCGACATCGAGCGCGCCCTCTTCGCCGCCGGCGCCCCCGCCGACGCCTGGGGCGAGTACCTCCACATCCTCGGCGCCGACGAAGTCTGGCTCGCGCGCCTCGAGGGCCGCACCGCGCTCCTCGGCGTCTTCCCCACGCTCGACGCCTCGCACGCCGCCCAGCACCGCGAGCGGATCCACGCCGCCTTCCGCGCGCTGCTCGCCGCGCGCGACGACGGCGCCCTGGAGCGCCGGGTGCACTACACCAACTCCGCGGGGCAGTCATTCGACACCGCGGAAGAGGACATCCTGCTCCACGTGGCGATGCACGCGCAGTACCACCGCGGCAAGGTGAACGCGCTGCTGCGTGCCGCCGGGCACAAGGCGGCCCCGGTGGACTACATCGGCTTCGTGCGCGGCGTGGCCGCCGCCGTCACGCCGCCTCCGCGCTGAGCAAGCTGGTGCAAGCGCGCGCGGGCCCGGCGCGCCATTTTCGACGCATGAAGTTCCAACGGCCCCTCGCGCGGTACGCGCTGGTGCTCTGGGCGTCGCTCGCGGCCTCGCGCCTCGCCGCCGCCCAGCAGCTCCGCGGCACCGTCTTCTTCGCCGACTCGGCCACACCCGCGCTCGGCGTCGTGGTGCAGGCGTCCGACTCGACCGGCGCCGTGGTCGCGCGCACCGTCACGAGCCTGAGCGGCACCTTCGCGCTCCCGCTCGCGCTGCCGGGGCGCTACGGCCTCCGCGTGCTCCGCATCGGCTACCGGCCGCACGAGGTGCGTCCACAGCTCCTCACCGCCGCCACGCCCCCGCTCGTCATCGTACTGCGCACCGCGCAGGTGGCGCTCCCCGCCGTCACGGTGCGCGGCGAGCGCGAATGCCGCGACCGCCCCGACTCGGTCGCGGTCGTGTTCGCGGCGTGGGAGGAAGCGCGCAAGGCGCTCCAGTCGGCCGAGCTCGCCGCCGGGAGCGGCGGTCACGTGGCCGAGTGGTTCTCGTACCGGCGCACGACGGGCGACTCGGGGGTGATCACGAGCGAGGAGGTGGCCGCGGCCACGAAGCGCACGACGCGTCCGTTCCTGAGCCTGCCGCCCGACTCGCTGCAGCGCCTCGGCTACAAGCGCATCGACGGCAAGGGCGACCTCTACTACGGCCCCGACGCCACGGTCCTCCTCTCCAACGCCTTCCTCGGCGGGCACTGCTTCCGCCTGAGCCCGAGCACGCACACGGGATGGATCGGCGTGGAGTTCGACCCCGTGCGCGAGCGGCGCGACGTCGTGGACATCGCCGGCACGGCGTGGATCGATCGCGCGACGAGCGAGCTCCGGCTCGTGGAGTTCCACTACACGAACGTGCCGCGCGAGATGAGGGAGGCCGGCGCCGACGGGCGGATCGAGCTCGCGCGGCTGCCGTCCGGCCTGTTCGTGATCAGCCGGTGGCATATCCGCCTGAGCGGCATCGAGGAGACCTTCCGGCGCGTCACCGACTTCGGCCTCCGGCGCGTCGAACGGCGACGCCTCGCCAACTCGCTCAGCCTCTCGGGGGGCGAGCTGCAGCACGCGCGCGTGGGCGAGCGCGAACTCTACGCGACGCCCGCGGTGGTGACGACCGTGCAGGTGCTTGGCGAGGCCGGCGCGCCGGCACCGGCCAAGGTGCTGCTCCGCGCGCGCGGCGACGCGGGGATCAGCGCGCTCACCGACGCCGACGGCGTCGCGCGCTTCGTCGGCCTGCCACCCGGCGAGCACGTGGTCGAGGTGACGACGCCCGCGAGTCGCGCGATTTCGATGCGGCCGCTCATGCGCACGATCCGCACAGGCGGCGCCACGTTGGCGGCGACGATCACCGCGAGCGATGCGGACGTCGCCGCGATGGTCTGTCCCGCGAACGTGGACACGCGCGCGACGACGCTGCTCCGCGGCACCGCGATGCAGACGGACGGATGGCGGCTCGGGCTCGACACGATCGTCGTGCGCTGGGCAGTGGTGCCGACCAACGCGGTGCCCGACCTGGCCGACTCGACCCAGTGGGTCGTGGCGCGCGTGCGCACCGATGCTGATGGGCGCTTCACGGTCTGCGGGATTCCGCGCACCGCGATCGTCGCGGTCTGGCCGGTCCCGCACGACGACGAACAGCCCGACGTGGGCTGGGTCGAGTTCAACAACGAGCCCGCGATCAAGGTGGTGACGCTGACCGTGAAGTCCCGGAAGTAGCGGGGGGCCTCGTGTCGCGCCGACACGAGCGGGCGCTTCCGGGCGTGTGCTGCCGACACGGGCGACACGCAATCGCGAAGCGCTAAGGCGACGCAAGCCATTTTACCACAACGGGTTAGGTAGCAGGTCCCGCATGGCACGCGCGTTGCCTTAGAAGGGGGAGCACGGCATGGTGCCGAGCACGACCCGCGAGGCCCTTCTATATGATGTCGGATCCCCAGGTGCAGCTGACGCAGGAGCCCCAGGGCATCGTCATTTCCCGTGGCGATCGCCTCGAGAAGATGCCGCGCTTCACGGCGTTCGTCTGGGGTCCGGCTCCGGTGGAGCCCGCGGAGACGCGTACCGCCCAGGCGGCCTGACGCGACGAGTGGCGGTCGGACCGGCGCGGCCCGTATCCCGCGCACCGAGGTCCTGCATGCACGAAGGGGCCGGCGAATTCGCCGGCCCCTTTGCGTTACAGGCTACTTCTTCTTCTTGGTAGCCTTCTTCTTGGTGGCCTTCTTCTTGGTGGCCTTCTTCTTGGCAGCCATTGTCGTGGTCTCCAGAACTGGAGTGAGTCGCCTTGCAGTCCCCCGGTGGACTGTTCAGCGGGACAGCCCGGCCCCGTCGGGCCCGGCTCCGGTGATGACGCCGCACATCGCGGCGCGTGAATCAGCGTGAAGCGTTGGGACCGGACACCGAACGACGGACCGTATCGGTGTCTTGACGATCCGCGTCGTGACGAGTCACGCCCGTCAGCGTCGCGCGCAGTGTCGTGTGGGTCGTGCACCACCCGTTCGCGCGATCGAGCGCGGCGAAGGGCGAGGGGTCGAAGCGATAATCGGAGTGCGTGGCGACGAGCGAGGCCGAACGCGGCGATGCGGCCGCGAGGCGCGATGCAACGATGTTGCGGGCTCGAGTCGGTCTACTCACGCAGTGCGGGATGAAGGAACCGCCAACCGTGTTGCGCTTGACTTCATGGGCGAATATAGGACGGCGTATTTTTATGCGCAATAGTCTTTTTTCAAACGGTGATGCGGCGCACGCATCGCATCGTCATGCACCACGTCGCGCACGTCATCGCGCGCACCAACTCGGAGCCTCATCGCATGGATCTCGGACTCGCGGGACGCGTCGCGCTCGTCACCGGCGCATCGAAGGGCCTGGGCCGCGCCATCGCGCACGCGCTCGCGCGCGAGGGCGCCACCGTCGTCATCGCCGCGCGCACCGCCGCCACGCTCGCCGCCACGCGTGACGCGATCGCCGCCGACACGCGCGCGCGCGTCATCGCGATTCCCACCGACGTCGGCAAGGACGGCGCCGTCGAGCAGCTCGTGAGCGCCGCGCGCGCGCAGGCCGGTGCGATCGACATCGTCGTCGCCAACGCGGGGGGCCCGCCCTCCACCACCTTCGCCACCTCCACCGAAGCGCAGTACCGCGCCGCCATCGAGCAGAACCTCCTCGCCTCGATCCGCCTCGCCCACGCCACCGTGCCGGCGATGCAGGCGCGGAAGTGGGGACGCGTCATCTTCCTCACGTCGATGGCCGCGAAGATGCCGCTCCCCGGCCTCATGCTCTCGAACACCGCGCGCGCGGGGCTCCTCGGCTTCGCCAAGACGCTCGCGAACGAGGTCGCGAAGGACAACGTCCTCGTGAACACCGTGCTCCCCGGCCACTTCGACACCGACCGCGCGCGCGAGCTCGCCACGATGCGCGCCGAGCGGCTCGGCGTGCCGGTCGAGACGCTGCTGGCCGAGCGCCAGGCGACGATCCCGGTCGGGCGCTCGGGGCGCGCCGAGGAGATGGCCGACGTGGTCGCGTTCCTCGCGAGCGAGCGCGCGAGCTTCGTGACGGGCGTGGCGCTGCAGGTGGACGGCGGGCAGGTGTCGAGCCTGCTCTAGCCGCGCGCACCGACCGCGGCCGCTCGCGGCGGCGCGGGCAGCATCGTTCAAGTACGCGCGCACCGGCTTGGGCTAGGTTGCCGCATGACCATGCGACCCGTCCTGACCCTCGGCCTTGCCGCCGTCGCGGCGTGCGCCACCTCCGCGCCGCCGGACCTGCGCGGCACGCCGCGCGGCCTGGCCGTCGCATCGTCGGCCAACGAGGCATGGACCAGTGCGCCGCCGCTCACCCATCCGCGCGCCGCGCACGCGGTCGTGGCCACGAACGGCGCCGTGTTCGCCCTCGCGGGCACCGATGCCACCGGGCGGCCGGTCGCACAGGTGGAGCGGTTCGACGGCACCGGCTGGACGGACGTCGCGACGCTCCCCGGCTCGGGGCTCAACGCGCCCGCGGCCGCGATGATCGGCAGCCGGATCTACCTGATCGGCGGGTTCGGGACGACGACGAACGTGCCGACTGCGGCCGTTCTCGTCTACGACACGGCGACGCGCGCCTGGTCGAACGCCGCGCCGTTGCCTTCCGCGCGCGGCGGGCATGCCGCGCTGGTGTTCGGCGGCCGGATTCACGTCTTCGGCGGCGGCAACTCGGTGTCGACCCTGGCCGAGCACTTCACGTACGACCCGGCGAGCGATCGGTGGAGCACGCTCGCCCCGGTGCCGCGATCGGAAGGGAGTCCCGCCGTGGCGGCGCTGAACGGACGGATCTACCTGATCGGCGGCCGGAGTGGCGGCCGCGACTTCGGCAACGTGGACGTGTACGACCCTGCGACGGACAGCTGGAGCGCCGGACCGGCCATCACGCCACGCGGCACGGCGGGTGCGGTGCCGTACTGCGGCACCATCTACCTGTTCGGCGGCGAATCGCAGGCGGCCGGGGCGACGCTCGCGCTGGCACAGCGACTCGACGTCGCACACGGGGCGTGGGTGGACGTGCGCGCGATGCCAACCGCACGGAGCTTCGCGCGTGCGGTGCCGTTCGGCGCCGACATCCTGGTGGTGGGCGGCAGCCTCGTGCCGAGCACCAGTCACGCCGTGGCGGGAAGCGGCACGGTGGAGCGCTATCACGCCGGCTGCGGCTAGGCGCGACCCTCGATCCGGCTTGCACGGTATTGCGCCGCTGAAACCGGGCGCGGCCATCGGCGTACGGCCTGCGGCGACGTCGCGCGCAGCCAGGGAGGCTGGATGGCACACGGAAATCGGATCGGAGTCGTTCTCGCGATGAGCTGGGCGTTGGCGGACTTCGGCCCGTCATCCGCCGCAGCCCAGGTGGTGAATCGGTACCGCGTGCACTGGCGGCCGCCCTCGACGCTCGAGGTGACCGCGACGGTGCGCGCCGACGATGGCTGGCTGCGCATGTCCACCACGCGGCCACTCGACCTCCCCGCGATCGAGAAGGCGGGCTGGCCGGCGCTCGTGCGGCTCGGTCGGGTGCGCGACGCGACGGGCCGTGCCCTCGCCGCGACGCCCAGCGGCGACAGCGGATGGCAACTCGCGCCGCGACCCGACGGCGCCGTTTCGCTGCACTACGAGCTCGACCTCGGCGCCGCGCAGGCGGCGGGATGGCCCGCGCCACGCGAACTCGCGTGGGGCGATGACGCGCTGCAGACGGTGGTGGCCCGCGCACTCTTCGTGAGCGGCACGGCACCCTCGGCATCACGCGTGACGGTGTCCGTACCACCGGGCTGGCAGGTGGTGGCGCCGTGGACGCGCGCGGCGACGGGCGCGTTCCGCGTGCCCACGACGCTCGACCTGACGGAAAACCTGCTGGCGTTCGCGCGCACGGCGCCCACGCGCGTGCGCGCCGGCGGCCTCGAGGTCGCCGTGGTGGCCGCAGGGCATTGGCGTCCAGTGGTTGCCGACGTTCGCGCGCTCCTCGCGCCGGGCATCGCGCGGTCGGCGGCGATGTGGGCGCGCGCGCAGGGCGCCTACCTCGTGGTCCTCCTGCCGACGCTCGAGCGGGGCGGCGAGGCGTATCGCGCGAGCTTCGCCATGACGGTCGACTCGGCGCCCACGCTCGCGACGCGTGCGCGCTGGGGCCACACGCTGCTGCACGAGATCGGGCACTACTGGAACGGCAGCCGCGTGGCGGGAGCCGACTACGCGTCGTCGCAGTGGTTCCAGGAGGGGTTCACCGACTACGTCGCCTCGCTCGCCATGCTCGAGGGGGGCCAGCAGGACGACGCGGGCTGGCGCGACGAACTCCAGCGCTACATCGCGCGCTACGAGCGGCTCGCGACGCCGCTCGGTCAGCCCGGCACGCGCAAGGGTCCGCCCCTCTACAGCGGTGGTGCGCTGCTCGCCCTCACGTGGGACGTGCGCATCCGCTCCGTCACGCAGGGCCGGGCGCGCCTCGCTGATGCGCTGCACCAGCTGTGGCGCGACACCGACGCCGGCCGCCGGCCGTGGAACTGGCCCGACCTGCGGGCCGCCCTTGCGAGCACCGCCGCCCTGGACTTCGACGGCGACTACGCGCGCTACGTGATGGGCCGCGCGCCGCTTCCGATCGACGACGTGCTGCGCCATCTGGGGCTGGGCGCCGAGCGCGACTCGACGGGACACGTGACGCGCGTGGTGCCGCTCGAGGGCGTGCACCCGGCCGTGCGATTGGTTCCTCCGACGCGCTGAGGCGCGACGTCCTCGGCGCCATTCCGCCCCCCGTGCGCCCCCGTCAGCTTTCCCGGCGCGGCTCGCCATGCTGGCGAGGCGCCGAGTGCCGGCCCGCAGGGTCCGGCGCCCGTCTCCCCTGACGGATTCGACCATTGAAGGCGCTGGTCAAGACGGGCCCCACGCCCG
>JACQES010000279.1 GCA_016200495.1 Gemmatimonadota bacterium | reverse complement strand
GGACCAGATGAGCATGTCGGCGTCGATCGAGAGCCGCGTCCCCTTCCTCGACCACCCGCTGGCCGAGTGGGTGGCGGCGCTGCCGGTGGACATGAAGCTCCGCGGATACACCACCAAGCACATCCTGCGCGAGGCCGTGCGCGACATGCTCCCGGCCGAGATCCTCTCGCGCAAGAAGATGGGATTCCCCGTGCCCTTCGGCGCGTGGATGCGCGGCCCGCACGCGGCCGTGCTGCAGGAGTTCGTGCTCGGTCCGCGCGCGCGGGCGCGCGGGATCTTCGCCATGCCCGCCATCGAGCGGCTCGTCAGCGAGCACCTGGCCGGCGCGAACCACGACGAGCGCATGTGGGCGCTGGTGAATTTCGAGGCGTGGCAGCGCATCTTCATCGACGGGGAAGAGCCGTCGGCCATCCGGGTGCCGTGAGGCGTCCGGTCTTCCCCTTCATCCTCCAGACGGAATCGGAATCATGAGCGTGTCGGTCAGCGTCTTCGGGCTCGGCTACGTGGGCTGCGTGAGCGCGGCGTGCTTCGCCAAGGAAGGTCATGCGGTCGTCGGCTGCGACGTCAGCCAGTCCAAGGTGGACTTGATCAACGCCGGCAAGGCGACGATCGTCGAGGCGGGGAACGCCGAGCTCGTGGCGGAGATGCGCGCCGCCGGGCGCCTGCGCGCCACCACCAGCGCGCACGACGCCGTGCACGCCACCGACATCTCGCTCATCGCGGTCGGCACGCCGAGCCGCCCGAACGGCGGCATCGACCTCGGGTACATCACGCGCGTCTGCGAGGAGATCGGCGCGGCGCTCAAGACCAAGCCGGGGCGCCACATCGTCGTCATCCGCAGCACGGTGCTCCCCGGCACCACCGAGGAGGTGGTCATCCCGGCCCTCGAGCGCACCTCGGGGCGGAAGCTCGGACCCACGCTCGGCGTCTGCATGAACCCCGAGTTCCTGCGCGAGGGCACGTCCATCCGCGACTTCTACGACCCGCCGTTCACGCTCGTCGGAAGCAGCGACCCCGACGCCGCGCGCGAGGTGCTGGAACTCTACCGCGGCATCGAGGGGGCGCAGCACGTGGCCGAGCTCCGCGTGGCGGAGATGGTCAAGTACGCCTGCAACTCGTACCACGGCCTCAAGGTCGCCTTCGCGAACGAGATCGGCAGCGTGTGCAAGGCGCTGGCGATCGACAGCCACGAGGTGATGCGGCTCTTCTGCGAGGACACCAAGCTCAACGTCTCCGCCGCGTACCTCAAGCCGGGCTTCGCGTTCGGCGGTTCGTGCCTGCCCAAGGACCTGCGTGCCATCACGTACCGCGCCAAGCAGGCCGACGTCGCCACGCCGGTGCTCGCCGCGACGCTCGAGAGCAACCAGTACCAGATCAAGCGCGCGTATGACATGGTCATGGCGACGGGGCGCAGGAAGGTCGGCGTGCTGGGGCTCGCCTTCAAGGCGGGCACCGACGACCTGCGCGAGTCGCCGATGGTGACGCTCATCGAGATGCTGATCGGCAAGGGCGTGCCCCTCACCATCCACGACGACCACGTCTCGAGCGCCCGCCTGATCGGCGCCAACAAGGAGTTCATCGAGAAGGAGATCCCGCACATCTGGACCCTCATGCGCCCGACGGTGGCGGAGGTGCTCGCGGACGCGGAGGTCGTCGTCATCGGCAACGGCTCGCCCGAGTACCGCGGCATCCAGAAGTCGCTCGCGCCGGGACAGGTCGTGGTGGACCTCGTGCGCGCGTTCGGCAAGAAGGCCAGCGACGCCCAGTACCAGGGCATCTGCTGGTGAGCCGTCCCGCCGTCGCGCCGGTCGCCCGATGAGGATCCTCTGGGCGAAGGCGGGCAAGATCCTCCCCGTGGACACGGGGGGGAAGATCCGCTCGATCAACATCCTCCGGCAGCTCGCGCGGCGGCACGAGGTCGTGTACCTGTCGTATTACGGCGGGCCGCGTGACCCGCGGTACGACGAGGCGCTGCGCACGGAATTCCCGCTCGCCATCACCATGAGCGACGCGTGGCCGGGCGGCGCTGTGGGCCAGGGGCTCAAGTACGCGGGCGGCTTCCTCTCGGGCGGGCCGTTCGCGGTGCGCAAGTTCACCGACGCCGCCGTGCGCGCGAAGGTCGGCGAGCTCTACCGCTCCGGCGGCCTCGACGTCGCCGTGTGCGACTTCCTCTCCGCCAGCGGCAACTTCCCCGAGCGGCTCACGCGCCCCTCGGTGCTCTTCCAGCACAACGTCGAGTCGGCGCTCTGGCGGCGCCAGGCGGAGCACCCCGCCGACGCGATCCGCGGCCTCATCTACCCGATCGAGGCCCGGCGGATGCTCGCCTACGAGGCCGCGGCGGTGAAGCGCTTCCACCACGTGATCGCCGTGTCGGCGCACGACCGCGACCAGATGGTGCCGTGGACCCGCCCCGAGCGCGTGAGCGTCACCCCCACCGGCGTGGACGTGGACACCTTCGCCGCCGGCGCGGGTGACGCGGGCCAGGCCCGGCCGCTGGTCGTCTTCGTCGGCTCGATGGACTGGGAGGCGAACGCCGACGGCATCGACTGGTTCTGCCGCGAGTCGTGGCCGCGCATCGCCGCACAGCGCCCGGACGCCGTGCTGCGCGTCGTCGGGCGCAACCCGCCCGCGCGGATCCGCGAACTCGTCTCCGATCGCGTGCAGGTGACGGGCACCGTGCCCAGCGTCGTCGAGCACCTCCACGAGGCCGCGGTGGTCATCGTGCCGCTCCGCGTCGGAGGCGGCACGCGCCTCAAGATCTTCGAGGCGATGGCGGCGCGCCGGCCCGTCGTCTCGACCACCGTCGGAGCCGAGGGGCTCGACGTGCGCCACGGCGAGGACATCGTCCTCGCCGACGAGGCGACGAGCGTTGCCGACGCGATCATCGGCCTGCTCGCCGACCCGGCCGCGCGCACGCGCATCGGCGATGCAGCGGCGGCCACCGCGGCGCGCTTCGGCTGGCCCGCCGTGACCCGCGACTTCGAGGCCGCGCTCGAACAGGCGCGCGTCGACGCCGCCGGCTGAGGCGGAGCCCGCCGCACGCGGGGATGTCGCGGAGGCGCGAGGCGGCGGCGCACCGGTCCGCGCCGGCTCGCGCCGGCTCGCAGCGGCCGACGCAAGCGCCGGATGCGAAGCGGGGAGCGGCCATGGCCGCTCCCCGCTTGGCGTTCGGCCGGATGCCCGGCGCCTAGTGGATGGGCACCTCGATGATGAACACGTCGGTGCGCGCCGTGCCGTTCATGTTCGAGTCGAACATGATCAGCTTGCCGTCGACCGACATTGTGCTGCGGGGGGCCGAGTAGTAGTTCATCGAGTTGGGCGCGCCGGCCGCCGGAATCACCGAGTAGTGGTGCGCGACGATCTTGAAGTTGAGGCCGTCGAGCGTCAGCATCGCGAACCCTTCCTTGACCCCCGTGCCGGTGCCGGGGATCGTCGCGTCGTACTGCTCGCGCAGGATCCACTGCTTCTTCAGGTTGCCCGGGCCGCCGAGCTCGGCGTCCGTGGGCGCCCACATGCCGCTCGTGTGCGCGTCGGGGTAGTAGCCGTTCAGGTTGCTGAAGATGAAGCTCGACAGGGGCGCGGACGGATCGACCGCCCACATCGGCGTCTTGCCGCCCCCGGTGTTCGGGTCGCCGGCAATGAAGTAGCCGCGGGTGATCCCGACGTGCGCGAAGATCGAGCCACCCGGCGCGGCGAGCGCGGTGACGGCGTTCGTCGTGACGTCCCAGATGGACACGGCCGTCAGCGACGTGTTCGCCATCAGGTACCGCCCGTTCCGCTCCAGGTACGGCTCGTCGAGGCCCGCGAACGTCTTCGTCGTCTTGACGCCGGTGCTCCGGTTGAAGACGGTCACGTCGTTGGTGGACGTGGCCGAAATCACGGCGAAGATGTTGTCGTTCATGTCCGACTGGAACCAGCTCGCCCCGCCGAGCGCGACCGGGAACGGCGCCACGTCCACGTACGTGTCGTTCGAGACGTCGAACCGCCGCAGGCTCCCCGAGGTGCTCACCAGGTAGCAGATGCTCGGCGTGGCCGGGTTGAACGAGAACGACGCGACGGCCGTGCCGGCCGGCGCGGGCCGGTAGTTCGAGAAGCCGACGCCGCGCTTGAAGTCCACGAAGTAGACGCCGCCCGTCGGGCCGTCGATCCAGAGCGTGTGCTTCCCCGAGTACTCGCGCGAGATCTGCGCGGGCCCCTCGGAGTAGTTGTGGTGCATCAGCGGGTTCGCGACGGGCACCGTGGCGCTCGTCATCTTCCAGATCTTGACGCCAGTGACCGGGTCGAGGTACGAGCCGCCGGCCGCCATCGTCGGGATGTTGAGCGCGGTGTAGGCCGTCGTGTTCTTGAGCTGGCCGCTCGCGTTCGGGAGCTGCGACGGGTCGGCGGTGGTCGCGCCGGTGATCGGGGTCGTCACCGTCACCGTCGCGCCGGGCGACGTCTTTCCCTCGCTCGTCGCGGTGATCGTCGTGGTGCCGGCCGAGAGGCCCGTGACGACCCCCGCCGACGACACCGACGCGACGCCGCCGTTGCTGCTGAGCCAGCTCACCGTGCGTCCGGAGAGGTTCGCGCCCGTCGAGTCCCGCGGTGTGGCGGTGAACGTCGCCGTGCCCCCGACCAGGATGCTCGCGTTCGGCGGCGAGATCGCCACCGACGCGACCGCGACCACGGATGGCGGGGGCGGGGTCGGCGTCACGATGGACTGCTGGTTCCCGTCGCTGGGACTGCAGGCCACCGCGGGCGCGCACAGGAAAACGGCGGCGCTCAGCGAGCGCGCACGCCGAGGCAAGCGCGTCCAGTTCGTCGTCACATGATCCTCACGCTTCAAGGGGGACCGCAGTTACTACCTTATCGACACCCGTTCCGTCACCGCCAGAGGCACCGCATGTGGGGGTTTCGGAGACTGGCGTTCCGGACGACCGCTGCTTCGCCTTCCATCGTGTTGTGTGACAACAACTTACGCGCCAGCATGCGTCGGGCGTCACAATGGCTGTACGTCACAAACACGCCGCTATTTTTCGCTTCACGTCACCCGCATGGGGTACGCCAATCGTGTGGTAGGGACGGCGCAACCGCGCACGCGTAACGCGCACGGCGGATTCTCGTAGCGCCGCCCCGGGTTGGTTCGTCCTCTTCGTGCCACATCATCCCGCCGGTAACTTCCCGTCCTGCGCCGGGAGCCGCCACCCCGTCGTCCCGGCGCCCCGCCGGACGGCTGGGCCGCGCCCCCGGAGTCTGGCTCAAGCCCACTCCTGGTCATGAAGCAAGTTGTACGCCGCGGAATCGGCGAGATCATCGTCGACGACGTCCCGGCCCCCGGCATTCCCGAGCACCACGTGCTCGTGCGTCCCCTCCGGTCGCTGATCTCGAGCGGCACCGAGACCGCCAGCCTGCACACGGGCAGCCTCGCCAGCATCGCCGCCGAGAATCCGTCGCAGATCAAGAAGGTCCTCGACCTGATGTCGGTGGCCGGGCCCGCGCGCACGATCGAGGAGGTCCGCGCGAAGCTGAAGGACTACGCCGTCCTCGGTTACTCGGGCGCCGGCGTCGTCGCGGCAGTGCACCCCTCGGTGCGCGACCTCGAACCGGGCGCCCGCGTCGCCTACGGCGGCGAGGGCACCGGCCATGGCGAGTACATCGTCACGGGGCGCAACCTCGTCGCGCGCGTGCCCGACGAGGTGGATTACGAGTCGGCCAGCTTCTCGACCCTGGGCGCCATCGCGATGAACGCCGTCCGGGTGGCCGAAATCGACCTCGGCGACCGGGTCGCGGTGGTCGGGCTCGGGCTCGTCGGCCAGCTCACGGCGCAACTCGCGCGCCTCCGCGGCGCCCGCGTGCTCGCGCTCGACATCCAGAAGGACCGGATCGCGCTGGCCGAGAAGCTCGGGGCCGAGGCCGGCATCACCGGCAGCGATGCCGCGCCGGAGCAGGTGCGCGAGCTGACCGAGGGGCGCGGCGCCGATTGCGTGATCGTCTGCGCGGCCGCCAAGTCGGACGTGCCGATGCGCCAGGCGCTGAGCATGCTGCGCGACCGCGGCCGCGTGGTGGTCGTCGGCGCCGTCGAGATGCACTACCCGTGGCTCGAGGCGTACCTCAAGGAGGCGCGCGTGCTCATGGCGCGCGCCTACGGCCCCGGCAGCTACGACGAGGGCTACGAGCGGAAGGGACGCGACTACCCGCTCCCGTACGTCCGCTGGACCGAGAACCGGAACCAGGAGGAATTCCTCCGGCTCATCGGCACGGGCGACGTCGACGTGCGGCCGCTCATCACCCACCGCTATCCGCTGGTCGACGCGGCCAAGGCGTACGAGACGATCATGACGCCGGGCTCGGGAAGCCTCGCCGTGGTGCTCTCGTACGGCGAGCAGGAACCGCCGCGGGAGCGCACGATCCCCACCGCGCACTCGCAGGCGAGCGCCACCAAGGGCACGCTCAAGGTCGCGCTCGTCGGCCCGGGCAACATCCTCCGGTGGGCGCACGTCCCGGCCCTGCGCGAGGTGCGCGACGCGAAGGTCGTGGCCGTGTACTCGTCCAACGGCGTCCGCTCCAAGGCGTTCGCCGAGCGCTACAAGGCCGGGTACGCCACCACGGAACTCGGCAAGGTGATGGGCGACCCGGGCGTGGACGCCGTGCTCATCACCGGCCGCAACAACGTGCACGCTGCGCAGGCGATCGCCGCCGTCGAGCACGGCAAGCACGCCTTCGTCGAGAAGCCGCTCGCCCTCACCGACGAGGAGTGCCAGCGCATCTGGGCCGCCGCGAAGGGCAAGGACAAGCTCATCGTCACGGGCTTCAACCGGCGCTTCGCCCCCGACTACCGCCGCGTCAAGGCGGCGCTCGACAAGCGCCAGGGCCCGGCCGTCCTCAGTGCGCGCGTCACCTCGCCCGGCATCGCCGGCGGCTACTGGATGTCCGACCCGAAGATCGGCGGCGCCATCCTCGGCGAGGCGTGCCACTTCGTGGACCTCTTCTACTGGCTCCTCGGCAGCGAGTTCGTGTCCGTCTCCGCCTTCTCGCTCCCGCCGCGCGACACGGATCCGATCGGCAGCAACAACATGGCGTGCAGCTTCCGCTTCGTGGACGGCTCGGTGGCGAACCTCACGTACTGCACCGTCGGTCACAAGTCGATGACCAGCGAGAAGGTCGAGGCGTTCGCGGTCGGCATCGCCACGGGCACCGAGGACTTCAAGCGGTCCTACGTGGCGGGACAGGTGAAGCCGGCCTCCCGGCGCTGGCTCGCGGCCAAGGGCTACAACGACCAGATGCTCGCCTTCGCCGCGGCCGTGCGCGGCGAGAAGCCCCCGGCGGTCACCCTTCTCGACGGCATCCGGTCCTCGGTCGCCTGCCTCCGCATGCTCGACTCGGCCGCGGCCGACGGCGCACCCCAGGCCATCAGCCTCGAGCCGTACCGCTAGGCCCGCGCGCCGGCGTGCACGTTCTCCAGGTCGGGCCGATCCCGCCGCCGTTCGGCGGCGTGCAGGTGCACCTCATGGCGCTGCGCCGGCACCTCCGCGATGCGGGGGACCGGTGCAGCGCGGTCAACAACACGCGTCATCGGCAACCCGACCACGACGACCTGTACTTCCCGGCGTCGGCGGCGGGACTGATCGCGCGTTTCGCGGCGCTTCGCCCCGACATCGTGCACCTGCACCTGGGCGGCGACCTCAAGCGCAAGGACCTCGCGCTCTGCCTCGCCTGCACCGAATGGCCGATGGCCAGGGCGGTGCTGACCTTCCACTCGGGCGGCTTTCCGTCGTCACCCGCGGGGCGCGCCGCGTCGCCCGATTCGCTGGCGGGACGCGTCGTCCGCCGCTTCGACGCGGTGATCGCCGTCAACGAGGCCATCGCCGACGTCTTCCGGCGCTACGGCTGCGCGCCGTCGCGCGTGACGGTGATCGAGCCGCATGCCGAGCCCGACGTGCAGGGCGTCGCCGCCGCCGCGTGGCCTGCGCGGTTCCAGGCGTTCGCGCGTGCGCACGACCCGGTGCTCCTCACCGTCGGACTGCTCGAGCCGGAATACGGACTCGACCTGCAGGTCGCGGCGCTCGAGCAGGTGCGGGCGGCGGGCCGCAACGCCGGGCTGATCATCGTCGGGTCGGGCAGCCTCGAGGGGGCGCTCCGCGCGCTGATCGCGCAGTCCCCCGTCGGCGAGCACGTGCTGCTCGCGGGCGACGTGCCGCACCCGGAGACGCTCGCCGCGATCGCGCGATGCGACCTGCTGCAGCGTCCCACCGCGTACGACGGCGACTCGGTCTCGGTGCGCGAGGCGCTCGCTCTCGGCACCCCCGTGGCCGCGACCGACACGGGGATGCGCCCGGCCGGCGTTCGGCTCCTGCGCGCGCGCACGGCGGAGGCGATCGCCGAGGCCGCGCTCGAGCACGCGGGCCGCCGCGACGCCGCCCGCGGCCCCGCCGGCGGCGACATGGCCAACCTCGCGCGGGTGCGCGAACTCTACGGGCGCCTGCTCGCGCGCTGACGCGCGGCGCAGGGTCGTGCGTTCCGCGGGCGTGGGTGTCGGCGGGGGTTGAACCACCTCGCGCGTCCTTCTCGCGCTGGCGTCGTGCCCCTCGGTGCGGCGTGACGCCTACGACGCGCCGAGCAGGTCCACGCCGATGTTCTTCTTGGCGTAGTGGCGGAGCACCGCCGCGCGAATGGCGTACGCGACCAGCGTGGACGTCGCGATCCCCTCGGGGCCCCAGCGCGGCCCCAGCACGAACGCCAGCGCGAGGTACGTGGCCGCCGCCAGCCACACGATCCGCGCCGCCTGGTCGTGGTGTCCCGTGAGCGTCAGCAGGAATCCGCCCATCGTACCGAGCAGGGGATGGATCACCGAGGCGAGTGCGAGGATCACGAGCGGCGGATACGAGCCCGCGGGAAAATCGGGCCCGAAGAGCCGGAGGATGAGGGGCCCGGCCACGACGAGCAGCGCGAGCAGCGGCACCGTGAAGAGGAGCGCGCCGTGCCGCGCGCGATCGACCAGGTGCTGCAGGCCTTTCACGTCGCCGGCCGCGTGGAGCGCGGCCACGCGCGGGCCCACCACGGTCATGATGGCCGTGGGGCCGAGCATGGTGAGCGTCGCCAGCTGGCTCGCCACGGAGTAGAACCCCGAGTTGCGCTTGGTGGTGAAGAGGCCGAGCAGCACGACGTCCATCTGCGTCGACAGGATGATCTGGCCCACCGACACGAGCAGGGCGCCCTGCGCCGTCTCGCGCCACTGCGCGCGCTCCGCCACGGTCGCCTTCACCGCATCATGCCCCGGAATGGCGCGCGTGAGGAGGACGAGGCTCACCGCCAGCGCGATCCCCGTGCCCGCGACGTTCGAGAGCACGGCGGCCTCGGGACTGATCGTGCCGAGCACGCCGCCCAGCACGAGCATGATCACGAGGAAGACCAGCGAACGCACGATCGCCTGCGGGAGCTGTGCGGCGACGGTCCGCCCCTGCGACTGCAGCAGGGCGGCCGAGATCATCAGCACGGCCGTGGGCGGGATGATGAGCAGCGCCGCGCGCAGCACCCGCACGGTGTCCACCGAGAGGATGCGTGCCGCGGGGATCAGCAGCAGGTAGCCGAGCGCCGAGAGGCCCGCCGACACGAGGAACGCCCAGAGGAGGAGCGTCCGCGCGAGGGTGCGGAGGCGGCCCCACGACCCCTGCGCGCCGTACGTGCCGCCGAAGCGCGTGGAGACCGTGTCGAGGTCGAACTTCGCGAGGATCCCCGCGATGTTCACGCAGCCGAACGCGAACGAGTAGGCGCCGTAGCCGTCGTTCCCGAGGACGTGCGTGAGGGTGACCTGCACCGCCATCCCCGTGGCGATCGAGCCGAGCGTGACGAGCAGCCCGAGCGTCGCGCTCAGCCGCAGCGTGCCGCCCGTGAGCATGGCGCGCACGCGGCCGACGATCCCCGTGTCGGGGGCGGTCACGTCGGCGATGGGACACTCCCGCCGGCCGCGTGGCGGCCGGCGTGCTGGTCGGGGCCCTGGGCGAGGGCGGGATTCAAGGCTGTCGTCGCGACCACGCGTCCTCGCGTACGCACCACGCTGGCTGTTGGGAACGGGCGCGGGTCACCGGGACGCGACCCACGTGCACGCCGGTTCTCGCGCTGGCGCCACGAGGGTCAAAGCTAGGCGTCGCGCGAACTTCGGCGCAACGGCCGCGGCGGTGCACGGGGCTAGTTCCCCGCTTACATTCCCCTGTCATGCCCGCCGCCTTTCCCGCCGCTCCGGCACGCGTGGCCGACTCTCCCGTCCGGTTGCGATGTGCGGAATAGCCGGCTTTGCCGGATGGCGTCTCAGCCCTGACGCCGCCGCGGACTCGGTCCGCGCCATGTGCGATGCGATCACCCACCGCGGCCCGGACGACTGGGGGTCGTTCGTGGCCTCCGGCGTCGCGCTCGGGATGCGCCGGCTGAGCATCATCGACGTCGGCGGCGGGCACCAGCCGATTCCCAACGAGGACGGCTCGATCCAGATCGTCTTCAACGGCGAGATCTACAACCACCGGGCGCTGCGCGAACGCCTCCTCGCGCGCGGCCACGTCTTCCGCACGCACTCCGACACCGAGACGATCGTCCACGGCTACGAGGAGTACGGCGACGACGTCGTGCAGCACCTGCGCGGCATGTTCACCTTCGCGATCTGGGACGCGCCGCGGCAGCGCCTCTTCGTCGGGCGCGACCGCGTCGGCATCAAGCCGCTCTCCTACTGGGAGCACGACGGGGGCGTCGCCTTCTGCTCGGAGCTCCGCTCGCTGCTCGCGCTGCCGCGCTTCTCGCCCGAGGTCGCCGACGAGGCGGTCGCGCGCTTCCTCGCCTTCGGCTACGTCCCCGATCCGCTCACGATCTTCCGGGGCGTGAAGAAGCTGCCGCCGGGTCACGTCCTCTCGTGGACGGCCGCGCAGGGGGTCAAGGTCGCGCGCTACTGGCGCCCGGAGCAGCCCGAGCGGGTCCCCGCGAGCGAGGGCGAGGCGATCACCGAGCTCCGCCGCCTCCTCGCCGACGCCGTCGAGTCGCACCTCGAGTCCGAGGTGCCCCTCGGTGCCTTCCTCTCGGGCGGCCTCGATTCCTCGACCGTCGTCGCCCTCATGGCCAAGGCCATGAACCGGAAGGTGCAGACCTTTTCGATCGGCTTCGAGGAGCAGGAATTCAACGAGGCACCCGACGCGGCCATCGCCGCCGAGCTGCTCGGCACCGACCACACGTCGCTCATCGTGCATCCGGACGTGGACGCGCTCTTCGACGGCCTCGTGGCGGCATTCGACGAGCCGTTCGGCGACTCGTCGGCCATTCCCACCTACCTCGTCAGCGAGCTCGCGCGCCGGACCGTGACCGTGAGCCTCTCGGGCGACGGCGGCGACGAGCTGTTCGGCGGCTACACGCGCTACCTCGACGTGCTCGAGCGCCGCGAGTGGCCGCGGCCGGTGCGCGCCATGGCCGACGCGGTCGGGCACGCGCTCCCGCCGGGCACCTTCGGCCGCGGTCGCCTGCTCGACATCGGCCGCTCGCGGCGCGGGCGCTACACGAGCACCGTCGCGCTCCCGCCGCGCCGCACCGACGGCGGCATCGCCCGCGACCACATCGCCGCCACCACCGGCAACTTCGAGGAGTTCCTCGCGCCGCTCTTCGACGGCGCCAAGGGCCGCGACTTCGCCACGCAGGTCACCTTCGTGGACCTGCAGAGCTACCTCCCCGGCGACATCCTCACCAAGGTGGACCGCACCACCATGGCCGTGTCGCTCGAGGCGCGCGTGCCCCTGCTCGACCATCCGCTGATCGAGTTCGCGGCCGCGCTCCCCTCGTCGCTCAAGTTCCGCGATGGGCGCGGCAAGCACCTCTTCCGCAAGGCGATCGAGGCGTTCGTGCCGCCGGTCGTGCTCACGCGTCCAAAGCGTGGCTTCGCCGTGCCCCTCGCCGCCTGGATGCGCGGCCCGCTCGCGCACCGCCTCGAGGCGATCCGCCGCGACTCCGCGCGCTCGGCGCGCTTCGTGGATCCGGCGGCGCTCGAGCGCGTGATCCACGAGCACCAGAGCGGCCGGCGCGACCACAGCCCGCTCCTCTGGAACGTGATCGTGCTCGACCTCTGGCTCGGCCACCTCGCGAGCGGGCGCCTCGCGCGCCGCACCTGGCCCACGCTCGCGGACCGTCCGGCCACCCAGGGGGCGGCCTGACCGCCACGGCCGCCACGCCGGTGCGCGTCGCGTTTGCCGTCGACAACCTCGGCATCGGCGGCACCGAAACCAACCTCGTCCGCCTCGCCACGCGCCTCGACCGCGCGCGCTTCCCGCTGGTGGTCACCTATGCGCGCGGCGGTCCGCTGCTGGCCACGCTCGAGGCGGCGGGGATCCCGACCTTCCAGTTCCAGCCGCCGTCGCTGCGCTCGCTCGCGCTCCCGGGCGCGGTGCGCGCCTTCCGCCGCTGGCTGGCCGCCGAGCGCATCCAGATCCTCCATGCGCACGACGTCTACAGCAACGTCTTCGACGCGCTGTGCGCGCCCCCGGGCGGGCCGGTGCGCCTGATCGTGAGCCGCCGCTGGGGGCTCACGCAGTACGGTCGCCTCATCACGTGGGCCAACCGCTGGGCGTACGGGCGCGCCGCGCGCGTCCTCGGCAACTCCACCGGGGTCGGCGACTCGCTGGTGACCGACGAGGGGGTGCCGCGCGCGAAGGTGGTCGTGTTGCCCAACTTCGCCGACGACGCCGTCTTCGCGCAGGCCGGAGACCCGCGGGCGCTGCGCACCGAGCTCGGGCTGCCGCTCGACGCGCCCGTGATCGGGATGGTCGCCAACCTGCACGCGGTCAAGAACCACGCGCTCCTGCTCGACGCGGTCGCCGGCCTCGCGGGCGCGCCGCACCTCGCGCTGATCGGCGAGGGCCCCGAGCGCGAGGCGCTCGTCGCCCAAGCCGCCCGGCTGGGCATCGCCGATCGCGTGCACCTGCTGGGCTCGCGCCCGGGCGCCGGGCGCTTCCACGCCGCATTCGACGTCTCCTGCCTCACGTCGCGCAGCGAGGGGTTCCCCAACACGCTCGTCGAGGCGATGGCCGCCGCACGCCCCGTGGTCGCCACCGACGTGGGCGGCGTGCGCGACGCGGTGCAGGACGGCGTGACGGGCCTGCTCGCGCCGAGCGGCGACGTCGAGCGCGTGCGCGCCCATTTCGCGCGCCTGCTCGGCGACCCGGCGCTGCGCACGCAGATGGGTGCGGCGGGACTCGCGCACGCGCGGGCCGAGTTCCATGCGGACGCTGTGATGCCGCGCCTCGAGCGCGTCTATCGCGAGCTGATCGAAGGTCCCGCGCCCCGCGCGTGAGCTAGAAGATCCGGCGCAGCTGCGCCTTGATCCCGGGTGGCAGCGCGGCGCCGCTCTTGTCGAGCAGCTCCTTCACGGTCTTGACCGTCCGCCGAAACGCGAGGTATCGGGCGGAGCGGAACGCGAACGCACGGCGCTGCGAGGGCGCGAGCGGGGCGCCTGGCACGAACCGGTACTCTCCCATCCGGCCCACGTAGCGGCCGGCGTGGATCGCGGCGAGGATCGAGGGGGCGTCGAGCGCGTCGCACTCGAGCTCGATGTGCAGCTTCCGGTTCTGGTGACGGAAGTGCAGGTCCACGCCGTACGTCGTCGTGAGCGCGGGATCCCTGGCGCGCATGCGCGCGTGGAGATCGAAGGTGCCCGGGCGCGGGGCGTAGCGGCCGTCGTACTTCGAGTTCCAGACCTCGATCGCATGCGGGCGCGCCGTGAACCCCTCGATCCAGGGGAAGTGCTCGTTCTTCGGGTGCGCGATGATGCTGAAGCCGCCGTGGGCGCGGATGTGCGCGATCACCGCATCCGGCTCCTGCGAGCCGAACGGCACCGTGCACCCCAGCCCCACGATGTGGAGCCGCTCGAGGCAGCCGAACTCGAAGCCCGGCACCATCACGAACGAGGCGTCCGAGAGCCGCGCACATTCGGCCCGGTATTCGGCCGCGCGCGCCTCGTCGAAATACTCCGCGTGGTCGCCCATGCAGACGAACCGGTATCCGTCGGCCTTGAGCGCATCGCGCAGCTCGACGAGCGGAAAATCGCCGTCGGACCAGGTCGAGTGGGCGTGCAGGATTCCGGTGAAGGTCGGCATCGCGATCAGGACCGGCGCCCGGGAACGCGCCGGAAGAGGAAGTCGGCCCAGTCTCCGAGCTCGGGGAGCGGGTCGTCCAGGGTGAAGTTATCGTGGAAGGTGCCGGGCACCGGTCGCAGGAACTCGAGCAGCGTCGGAAGCCGCGCCGGGAACGGACCCGGAAACCCCGCCGGGCGGCCGCGCATGACTTCGGCCAGGTGGCGCGCATCGCCCAGGAACCAGCGGCAGCGCACGCCCACCCGGTAGCCCGGAATCGTCTCGCAGTCGCCGCGCTCGGCGATCTCCGCGAGCAGGCGCGGAAAATCGGCCCCGGCCACCACGGCCAGGGCGAGCGAATTCCAGAACCGGCCGTTCACCTCGAGGAAGACCGGCGTGCCGTCGGGGCGGATGCGGAACTCGACCATCGCCACTCCGTGCCAGCCGAGCGCCTCGAGTACCTTGCGACCGGCGTCGCGCACGCGCGGATCGAGCGCCGCGCTCTCGCGCACGGCGCTGCCCGAGCCGGTCGGGCGCACGTCGCGGATGCGGCGATGGCCGAACTCGAGGCGCAGCTGGCCCTGGTTCATGAGGGCGAAGTAGCCCGCACCGGTCCCCTCGATGAACTCCTGCAGCACGATGGCCGGCGCGCGGCTGAAGATGGCCGCGATGGCGGGCTCGAGTTCGGCGGGGGTGCGCGCATACACGGGCGCCCCGGTGGCCTGCATGCGACCGTGGGCGTCGAGCTCCTCGGAGCTGACGGGCTTGAGCACCACCGGGTACGTGAGGGTCGCCGCGGCGGCGCGTGCGTCGGCGGGCGACGCGGCGGTGCGGGTCTGCGGCACCGTCACGCCCACCGACGCGGCGATGCGCGTCGTCTCGTTCTTGTCGAAGGCCCGGAGCAGCGTCGCGTGCGGCGGGATGACCAACCGCCCCCCCGCCGCCTCGACGCGTTCGCGCGCCACCGAGAGCGGCAGCGTCGTGCGCTCGGTCATCGGCAGCACGAGCGCCGGCGCGGGACCCGCCCGCAGCTGCGCCACGATCGCGTCCACGAATCCGGCGGCGTCCTCCTGCACGCCGGGATAGCGGAACGAGCGCGAGGCGAACCGCGACCAGCCCGCCTTCGACCAGGCCGAGGGCGCTCCCACCTCGACCGCGTGGCCCGCGCGCCCGATCGAGCGCACCGATGCCACCGCCTGGTTCTCGTTGCCGTCGAGCACGAGCACGCGCACGTCAGTACCCCGTCGGTGGCGCGGGGCGGCGCCCCCGCGTCACGTCGCGCGTCCCGCGCAGGCGCATCAGAAGAGCGTCCGGCCGGTCCGGCGGGCGGGAGCCTGCTGCGGCAGTGCCGGGGCATTGCCGCCCGCGAGCGCGGCCGTCGCGATCGGCACGTACACCTGCTCGAAGGTGATCAGGATGGCCATGTAGCACCACATGAACGGTCCCTTCTGGTACGTGCCCCAGATGCCCGCCACGAGCAGCCCCACGAAGCCGATGCGCAGGAATTGCAGCTGCGCCGCGACCTGCGGCGACCACTTCTTGATCACGGCGGCCGCCACGCCACTCCGGTAGAGCACGTGAATCCACGCGACCGCGAGCAGGATCAGGCCGACGAAGCCAGTCTCGCCGATCGTGTTGAGGTAGGTGCTGTGCGTGTCGCGCGCGCCCTTCGCGATCTGCGGCAGGTCGGGCGAGCTGGCGTATTCGCGGTGCGTCGCCGCGTAGGCGCCGATGCCGACGCCGAACACCGGGTAGTCGGCGATGATCGCCCGCGCGACCTTCCAGATCGCGTAGCGCTGCTCGGCCGACCCTTCCTGGTCCACCCCGCGCATGTCCTCGGCGGAGAAGATGTTCTTGAGGCCGCTCAGGCGGTCCCACGTGGCGTCCGGCACGAGGGGGAACGCCATGGCCCCGGCGAGCGCGAGCATCGCGAGCGTCTTGGGCTTGGGCCGCAGGTACAGCAGCGTGCTGAGCAGCACGGCTCCGAGCGCGATCATGCCCGCGCGCGACTGCGTGACGCTGACGACAAGGCAGAGGGCGGGCAGGATGGACAGGGCGCCCCACCAGACGAGCCGTCGTCGCTCCGTGGCGAGCAGGCCGGCGCACATGGCGACGGGCGTCAGCGAGAAGGCCGCGAGCTCGTTCGGGTTGGAGAAGGCGAAGTTCCACGCCACGCGACCGCCGACGGTGACGCCGCCGATCCAGTTCACCATCGCGCCCTTCACCGGATATCGCGCGTAGATGAACACCCACGCGATGATGAGGAAGCGCAGCTGGGCCGGCGTGCGCACCACGTTCACGGCCACGAAGAAGATGATCGTGACCTTCGCGACCTCGACCCAGGTGGCCGCCGCGGCGTCCGGAAAGCGCGAGCCGGCCACGCCGGCGCCCGCCATGATGAGGAACGTCGCGTGCAGCACCCACTCGATCGGCATGCGGATGCGATCGCCCGAGAGCACGACGCCGAGCACGGCGGCGATCACCATCGTCTCGCCGAACGGCGTGACGCCCTTGTGCACGACCCAGACGTAGCCGATGAAGCCGAGCAGCCCCAGCGACCACTTGACCCCCTTGAAGGGGGAGGCCGGCGGGGGTTCCCACGCCATGGCCAGACGCGCCGGCCATGCGGCGGCGGCGACCGGGGCGGGCGCCGCCACACCCGGATAGGGTGGCGCACCGGCCCAGCTCGCGCGCGCTCGAGCCTGCGAGGCGCGGGATCGCCAACCTGCGGTGGGTGCGGTCACGACGTCGGGTGAGGGACGTGCCCGATCCGGCCCGCGACGACGGACCGGATCACGAGTATCGGCCATTGGAACATACAGTACACGACTCGTCGCGGCAGTCGGTCACCGCGGAGGCCGCGTGGGCGCCGGTGCTACCAGCCGCCCTTGCGGAGGACCATGACCGGGATGGTCTTCGCCATGATGGCGATGTCGGTCATGATGGTCGCGCTGCGCAGGTACTCCAGGTCGTAGCGCACCTTGATGCGCACGCCGTCCATGCAGGTGTCGTACGTGTGCTTGATCTGCGCGAGGCCGGTGATCCCGGGCTTGGCGAGGGCGCGGAGGTGGTACTCCGGAATGTGCTCGGCGAGCTCGACGAAGATCTGCGGGCGCTCGGGGCGGGGCCCGACGATGTTCATGTCGCCCTTGACGACGTTGAACAGCTGGGGCAGCTCGTCGAGGCGCGACTTGCGGAGGAAGGCCCCGATCGGCGTCACGCGCGGGTCGTTCTGCGTCGCCCAGACCGCCTGGCCGCCGGCCTCGGCGTCGGTGCGCATCGAGCGGAACTTGTAGATCGTGAAGAGCGAGCCACCCGTGTTGCTGCGGCGGCGGTCACCCGGGGTGCGCTCCTTGCCACGCCGGCGGTCGCGACCCACGCGCGTCTGCGTGTAGAGCGCGGGGCCCGGCGAGGTGAGCTTGACGGCGAGCGCGACCAGGAGGAGGATCGGCGAGATGAGCACCAGCGCCGTCCCCGCGATCACGAAGTTGATGGCCCGATCGAGCGACTCGTTTCGCGCCCGCGGCTCGAAATCCGCGACCGACGGCGCCGGCGGCAGCATTTCGAGGCGGAGCGAAGCGGGCGTGGCCGTCCCCATCGTCGCCGCGTTCGCGGCACCGAAGATCGAGGAGGAAGTCACTGCCGTCTGGGAGATCGGATCCATGCTGCACCTGGTAGTCGCCGGGTGAATGTCGGCGAGCGCGACGGCTCGCCTGACACCCACTGTCTATGCACCTCGCGTGCTCACTGCCGGCGGGCAGAATAGATAACCCGAAATCGTTGTTTGACAATAGTTTATGAGTCACCGTCACGTTTCAATTCAGTCCGGTTCCTGTGGCGTAGTGTCGCGCGGCCGCCACAAGGTGCCAGCGCCTGCTCGGCAACACAGGTCACACTCCCCGCGTACGGGGTTGAGTCCGAGCGCGAATGTGGCAGTGAGGCGGCACGCGAAAGCAGGCAGGCGTTTTCTGTGACATTCCGCACAAATCGTTGGTGCAGCGTGGGATAGATGCCGCAACGAGGTGTTGCGTCCCTACATGTTGCGGACATTATGACTACGAGTCACTTTGTAGGGAACGTCAAGTAAATCAACAGCTTGGCTGAATGAATCTCCGCTGCATGTATCTTGCGTAATCAGTTCGTCACGTCGGACTACGTCCATCGCCCGACCGCGCCGCGGCCCCACGGCACGCTTTCACCCGGCACGACACGCAATGTCTGAAAGCCGTTCGCTCCGACCGCCCGTGGTACTCGTGGCGGACAACCAGGAATGGTCGCTCCGGTCGATCGAGAGCATCCTCGGACCTGAGGGCTACGCGGTGCTTCGGGCCTTCAGCGGCCAGCAGACGCTGGACCTGGCGCGCGTGATCCAGCCGGACGTGATCATCATCGAGTCGTCCATGCACGACATGACCTCGGTGCAGATCTGCGAGGCCCTGCGCGCCGATCCCGCCGTGGGACCGAGCATCCCGATCGTGGTCGCGACCACGAGGCTCGAGTCCCGCAGTGAGCGCCTCGCCGCCCACCGGGCGGGGGCGTGGGAAGTCTGGGGCCAGCCGCTCGACGCCGAACTGCTCCTGCTCCGCCTCGAGAACTACGTGCGCGCCAAGCGCGAGATCGACCGGGTCCGCGAGGAGAGCATGGTCGACGCGGCCACGGGCCTCTACAGCCCCCGCGGCCTGGCCAAGCGGGCGCGCGAGATGGGCGCCGAGGCGGTCCGGCGGAAGGTCGGCATGGCCGCGGTCGCGGTGACCGCGCAGCCCCCCGGCAACATCGCCAGCGACGAGTTCGCTGCCGCGATGGTCGAGCAGATGGCTGACATCCTGCGCCGGTGCTCGCGCCTCTCCGACGCGATCGGACGGGTCGGGCAGTCCGAGTTCGCGATCGTCGCGCCGGCCACCGAGAACGAAGGGGTCCTCCGGCTCCTCGAGCGGCTGCGCGTCGCGGTCGAGTCGAGCCCGATCTCGCTCGGCGGGGTCGAGCGGCCGATCATGATGCGCGCCGGCTATTGCGCCGTGCCCAACCTCGAAACCTCCACGGTGGACGTGGACGAGATGCTGCTGCGCGCCACCAAGGCGCTCCAGTACGCGCGCTCGACCGAGGGGGCCCCGATGCAGGTCAACGCGCTCCTCGACCTGCCGGTCAAGTACCTGCAGTAGTCCCACGCGGGGCGCAAGCAGACGGGGGCGGGACGCCATCGGCGTCCCGCCCCCGTTCCGTTTCGGCCGTGCGCGCCGCCTACTCGTCGTCCGGATACTCCGGGCGCGCGAAGCCGGATTGCGACATGCGCATCTCCTCCGTCATCTCGTGCGGCGGGGGCGGCGGGGGCTCGTCGTCGCGGTCCTCCTGATAGTACTCCGAGAGGTACGAGTAGTACGCGTACTCGCCCTCGGCCGTGACGTCGTTCAGGATCGCGCCGAAGACGGTGATCGGCAGCTTGTCGAGGACGCGCAGCTTGGCCTCGGCCATCTTCCGGTCCGTTTCCCCGGTCCGGAGCACCACGGCCACGTGGCCCGAGCAGATGCCGAGCGCGAGCGCATCCGCACCGGCGCCCAGCGGCGGCGAGTCGATGATGATCACGTCATACTGCGGCCGGAGCGCCCGGAAGAGCTGCTCGAGCGGCGAGTTGAGCATCTCGGGCGCGCGCGCCGTGCGCGTGCCGCAGGGAATGAGCGCCAGGTTGGGCTGCACTTCGGGGCGCAGCGCGTCGAAGAGCGTCGCGCGGCCGGCGAGGACGTCCACCATGCCCGGCACCTGCGGCACCGAGAAGGCGGAATGGAGCGCGCCACGGCGCACGTCGCCATCGATCAGGAGCGTGCGCAGCCCGGCCTCGGCGAACGACACCGCCAGGTTCGAGGCGATGAGCGACTTGCCGTCGCCCGACATCGGCGAGGTGACGGTCAGGGTGACGGGCTCGCCGGGCGGG
>JACQES010000278.1 GCA_016200495.1 Gemmatimonadota bacterium | reverse complement strand
CCAGGCCCGCACCGGGGTCGCCCATGCCTGACCACGACCTTGCGACGTACAAGGCGCAATACGGCGCCATCGACGCCCGCCTCGAGGCGGCGCAGACTCCCGACGACGTCGCCGCGCTCAAGGGCGAGATCATCGGCCTCTTCCGCTCCGTCGAGCAGCAGATCGCCGACCTGAGCGCGCTCAAGGACCACATCAAGGCGCTCGTCGACAAGTGGAAGCAGCTCTCCGCGAACCCGTCGCTCGCGCCGCAGTTCACGGGCGAGAAACCCGTCGTCGTCGCCGATCACATCGGCGCCTCGACCTTCGTCGAGAAGGGATGGAGCCGGCTCTCGCTCGGCGACCATGCCGGCGCGGAGGAGGCGCTCTCGAAGGCCAACCAGCTCTCGCCCGGCGACCCGCAGACCGAGGCGCTGCTCGGCTGGGCGCAGATGCTGCAGGAGAAGTACGACGAGGCGCTGATGAACTTCCAGAAGGTGCTGCTCCGCGAGCCCGCCAACGCGCTCGCGCGCATCAACGTCGGCTACATCTGCCTCAAGAAGCGCATCTTCGGCGAGGCGATCGAGCACCTCTCCCGCGCCATCCGCCTCGACAACGACCGCAAGGCGACGCTCTACGCGCACTTCTACCTGGGCCTCGTCTACCTCGAGCGCGAGATGTTCGAGGACGCGGAGACCTTCTTCCGCAAGACGCTCGCCCTCGGGCCCAACCTGATCGAGGCGTACTACGAGCTCGGCCGCGCGCAGTGGTTCAACGACGAGCGCGACGCGGCGCTCCAGACGTGGCGCGACGGTTTCGCCGCGAACAAGTTCAATCCATGGGGCAAGCGCTGCGCGCAGGTGCTGCAGGTGGTGGAGGCGGGCGGGGAGCCTCCCGGCCTGACCGACTAGCGCACTCGTGGCGGGAGGCGCGCGCGCGCCTCCTGGTGCTGCGGTTGGCGCTCGGCCGCGCCGGGCGCGTCGCCGTCCGCAGGACCGTCGCACGGGCGCTCGCCGCCGCCCTCGCACTCGCGGTCGCGGACATCCCGACGCTGGCCGCGCAGGAGCCCGGCCTCATCCGCCACGACGCCGGGCGCTTTTCCATTCTCGCCGACGCCCGTGACGAGCCGCTCGCGCGCGCCCTGCTCGCCAGCGCGGCGGAGCGCGACACCTTTCCGGGGCTCGCGCGCCCGCGGCAGGCGGTGATCGTGATGATCGCGCCGGACGCCGATCGCTTCCGCGCGTGGGCGGGCGCACTCGCGCCCGAGTGGGGGGCGGCGGTGGCCTTTCCCGCGCGCCGGTTGGTGGTGATGCAGGGGCGCGCGGCCAACACCTCCGCCGGGGACCCGGTCACCGTCCTGCGCCACGAGCTGGCGCACCTCGCGCTGCACGAGGCGCTCGGCGACCGGGCCCCGCGCTGGTTCGACGAGGGTTACGCCTCGTTTGCGGCCGGGGAATGGGGGCGCGACGAGTATCTCGCGACGTCCCTCGCGCTGGTGGTCCGGCGCGGCCGGTCGCTCGAGGCCGTGGATTCGGGCTTTGCGGCGGGGGCGATCTCGGCGGAGGCGAGCTACGCGCTGGCCTACCGCGCGGTGGCGGAAATGGCGGCGCTGGATCCCGAGCGCGGGCTCGCCCTCCTCTTCCGCTACTGGGGCGAGACGCCGCGCCTCGATGCTGCCATGCGCCGGGCCTACGGGATCACGCTGGACGGGTTCGAGCGGCGGTGGCAGCAGCGCACGCGCCTGCGCTACGGGGCGCTCGCCCTCGCCGCCGACCTCACGATCGCGACGCTCGTCTTCCTCGCGCTGCTGGGGCCGCTCTGGTGGATGCGTCGGCGACGCGACCGCCAGCGGCTCGCGGCCATGCGGGCGGCAGACGCGCTGGCCGAGGCGCGGGAGCGCGAGTCGGCGATCGCCGCGCTGCTGCGCGAAGTCGGCGGGCGGTCGGAGCTGCCGCCCTCGTAGCGGCCGTCACCAGCCGCCGGTCAGGGCGCGCTGGCCGCCGCTTCCGGAGCGCACCGGGCCCCCGGCGCAAGGGGGGGCCGTGGCGGGATTTCGGCAACGCCGGGGCGCCGGGCCGCCTCTGACGAGGGGGCGATCGCCGCCGCCGGCGCGCGCGCCGGCGCGCAGGGCGTGACTTCGGGCGCCATCGGCGGCCTCGTCACGGACTCCGCCGGTCGTCCCCTCCCCTCGGCGCAGATTACCGTCACGAATGACGGCAACGGTTTCCGCGCGTCGGCCGTGAGCCGCGCGAATGGCAAGTACCTGGTCGCCTCGCTCGAGCCGGGCGGCCCCTACACCGTGCAGGCGCGCGCGATCGGCTACGCGCCGCAGGTCACGAAGGACGTCTACGTGACCCTGTCGCAGACGCAGGCGGTGGACTTCAAGTTCACCCCGCGCGTCGTGACCCTCTCCGCGGTCGCGGTGACGTCGACGCAGCAGACGCTCGAGTTCGGCCCGTCGCGCCAGGGCACGCAGACCCGCGTGTCCGACACGGCGCTCGCGCGGTTGCCGAACCTCAACCGCAACGTCACCGACTTCGTCAAGCTGACGCCGCAGGTGACGGTGAACACGGCGGGCAACGCGTCGCCGGCCGGCCAGAACAACCGCTTCCTCAACGTCCAGGTGGACGGCGCGTCGATCGCGAACCGCTTCGGCCTCGGCGCCAGCCCCGAGGTCGGCGCGCAGGTCAGCGGCCGCGCGATCACGATGGACGCGGTGAAGGAATACCAGGTGGTGCTCACGCCGTTCGACGTGCGCCAGGGCGGGTTCACCGGCGCGCTGCTGAACGCCGTGACCAAGGGCGGCACCAACGAGTTCCACGGGTCGCTCTTCTACTACACGCGCGACCAGTCGTACGGTGCCGATGATCCGGTGCTCCGCGCGACGCCGTTCTACCGCAACCAGTGGGGCGCCACGCTCGGTGGTCCGATCATCAAGGACCGCCTGCACTTCTTCGGCAGCATGGAGTACCAGCGCCAGCTCGCCCCGGCGGCGG
>JACQES010000036.1 GCA_016200495.1 Gemmatimonadota bacterium | reverse complement strand
GACGTCGGCCACGAGCTGCTGCACCGAGGCCACGTCGCCCACGTCCGCGCCGAACCCCTTCGCGTCGGGGCTGATCGCGGCCGCGACCTCCGCTGCCTTCGCCTGGTCGCGCCCGCACACCGCCACGCGCGCGCCGGCCGCCGCGAGCGCCTCGGCGATCGCCCGTCCGATGCCGCGCGTCGAGCCGGTGACCAGCGCCACCTTCCCCGTGAGGTCGATCGTCATCGCCATGCGGTCACCCCACCTTCGCGAGCAGCTGTTCGACGTCGGCCGGCGTGCCGCACGTCATCGTCTGGACCCCGGGGGCGATCTTGCGCACGAGCCCGCTCAGCACGCTGCCCGGCCCCATCTCCACGTAGAGCGCGTGCGGGTACGCCGCCGCCATCCGCGAGACGACGCCGGTCCAGAGCACCGGGCGCGTGAGCTGCCGCGCCAGCCGGTGCATGATCGACACCTGCCACTTGGTCGGCTCGGCGCTCACGTTGGCGAACACCGGGAAGCGCGCGTCGGTGATCCCCGCCATCGAGAGCGCCTGCTGCAGCCCGTCTTCGGCGGGCTCCATGAGCGGCGAGTGGAACGCGCCGCTCACGTTCAGCTTGATGCACCGCTTGGCCCCGGCGGCCTTGGCCAGCTCCATCGCCTTCTCGACCCCCGGCACCTCGCCCGAGATCACGATCTGTCCCGGCGAGTTGTAGTTGGCCGGCACCACCAGGCCCGCCGCCGACGCTTCCTCGCAGATCCCCTCGATCGGCGCGTGCAGGTCGCCCAGGATCGCGGCCATCGCGCCCGGGCGGGCGTTGCCCGTCTCCCACATCAGCTCGCCGCGCCGGCGCACCAGCGCAACGGCCGCGTCGAGGTTGATCGCGCCCGCCGCGTGGTACGCCGTGAATTCCCCGAGCGAGTGCCCGGCGGCGGCCACCACGTGCGGGCCAACCTTGTCGCGCACCACCGCCCAGACCGCGGCGCCGTGCGCGAGCAGGGCCGGCTGCGCGTTGAGCGTCTTGGTCAGCTCCTCCTCGGGGCCCTCGAAGGCGAGCTGCGACAGCTCGATCCCGAGCGCGTGGTCCATGGTGCGGAACACCTCGGCGGCCGCCGGATACGCCCACGCGAGGTCCTTCCCCATGCCGGGCTTCTGGGACCCTTGTCCCGGAAAGAGGAGGACGACCTGCATGTGCGGCCTAGAAGCGGTGGATCGCCGACGACCAGGTGAAGCCGGCGCCGAACGCCACCATCATCACCGTCATCCCCGGCAGGATTCGCCCGCTGCGCATGCACTCGTCGAGGGCGATCGGCACCGACGCCGCGCTCGTGTTCCCGTAGCGGTCCACGTTCACGTAGACCTTGTCCATCGGGATGTCGCCGTGCTTGGCCGTCGCCTCGATGATGCGCAGGTTCGCCTGGTGCGGGATCAGGAGGTCGATGTCGTTGCCCGTGAGCCCCGCGTCGGCGAGGGCGACGTCGAGCGCCTCGTTCATCGAGTACACCGCGTGCTTGAACGTCTCGCGTCCCGCCATCGCCACCAGGTGCGATCCCTCGGCGATGATCTCCGGCGTCACCGGCTCGGCCGATCCACCCTTCGGCCGGTACAGGAGCTTGGCGAGGTTGCCGTCCGAGCGCATGAAGCGCGCGATGATCCCGCGCTGGTCGGTCGTCGGCTGCAGCACCGCCGCGCCCGCGCCGTCTCCGAAGAGCACGCAGGTGTTGCGGTCCTTCCAGTTGATGATCCCCGAGAGCTTCTCCGCGCCGATCACGAGCACCGTCTTCGCGGCCCCCGAGGCGATGAACCCCTCGCCCACGCTCAGGCCGTACACGAAGCTCGTGCACGCGGCGTTCAGGTCGAACGCGCTCGCCTTGCTTGCCCCCAGCTGGGCCTGCAGCTCCACGCCGGCCGCCGGCAGCAGCTTGTCGGGCGAGCAGGTGCCGAACACGATCAGGTCGATGTCGGCGGCCGTCACCCCGGCCTCGGCCATCGCCTGGCGCGACGCATCGGCCGCGAGCGAGACGCAGGTCTCGCCGTTCCGCGCGATGTAGCGCTGCCGGATGCCCGTGCGCTCGCGGATCCAGGCGTCGCTGGTGTCGATGCCCAGCGACGCGAAGTCGCTGTTCTGCATCGCGAACGCGGGCACGGCGTGCCCCGTCCCGGTGATGCGGGCGTACGGTCGGCTCATGCGGCGGCCGAGGCTTCGAGCTTCCGGCCGACGTGCTCGCTCATCCCGGACTCGTGCGCGCGCAGCGCCACGAAGATCGCGTTCTTGAGCGCGCGGGCCGACGACGACCCGTGGCAGATGATGCTCACGCCGCGCACGCCGAGCAGCGGCGCGCCGCCGTAGGCGTGGTAGTCGAGGGCGCTGAACGCCTCGGCCAGCTGCGCCTTGGGCACGCCAGCCTTGGCCAGCCAGCCGCCCAGCACCTGCGGCACCGCCTCGTAGAACTTGAGGAGTACGTTGCCGGTGAAGCCGTCGCAGACGACCACGTCGAGCGGCCCGCGCGCGCTGGCGCCGCGGGGCACGTCGCGCCCTTCGACGTTCCCCTGGAAGTTGACCCCGGCCGAGAGGAGCAGCTGGTGCGCTTCCTTCACGGCGGCATTCCCCTTCTCCGCCTCCTCGCCGACCGACAGCAGGCCGACCACGGGATTGGGACGGCCGAGGATGTCCTCCGCGTACACGGACCCCAGCCGCGCGAACGAGACGAGCTCCGCTGCGCTGCAGTCCACGTTGGCGCCCGAGTCGAGCACCACGACCGGCTTGCTGCCGGTGGGAAAGAGCGTCCCGATCGCCGGCCGCGTGAGCCCCGCGTGCAGCTTGAGCAGCACGACGCTCGCGGCCATCTGCGCGCCGGTGTTGCCGGCGGAGACGAACGCGTCGGCCTCGCCCTTGGCGTGGAGCTCGAGCCCCACGACCATCGACGAGTTGCGCTTGGACCGGAGGGCCACGGTGGGCTTGTCGCCCATCTCGATGACTTCCGGGGCGTCGACAAGGTCGAGGCGCGCGCGCTGCGCGGCGTGCGCCTTGAGCTCGCCGCCGCAGAGGTCGTCCAAGGTGGCGTTCATCACGGCCAACTGCCCCACGAGCGTGATGCGGTGCTCGGGGGGAAGTTCGGCCAGGGCTTCGAGGGCGCCGGCGATCGGCGCCTTGGGGGCATGGTCGCCCCCCATCGCGTCAAGCGCGATGCGCGCCACGCTTACGCCTCGGCGGCGGCGACTCGCTGCTCGCCGGCGTAGTAGCCGCAAGCAGTGCACACCCGATGGGGGCGCTTCTTGCTGCCGCAACGCGGGCAATCCTGGATGACGATGCGGGGCGCCACCTTGTGGGTGTTGCGGGCGCGCTTCTTCCGCTTGTAGGTACGACGCTTCGGGACGGCCATCGAAAGGCGACTGGTTGCGGGTGAAGAAGAGGCGTCAGGATTCCGGCTGGCCCTTGAGGGCCTTGAGGGCATCCCAGCGGCTGTCGGTCGTGGCGCCGGGGCGATGACCGCAATCGGTCACGTTCCGGTCCACGCCGCACTGCGGACAGAGTCCCTGGCAATCCTCGCGGCACAGCGACCACGAGGGCACGGCCAGGAGCCACTGTTCGCGGACCGCCGGCCGGAGATCCAGCTGCGCGTCGCGCGGGTCGATCAGGAAGACTTCCGGGTCATCGGCCTCGTCCGCGCCGGCTTCGGCGAAGAAGAAGTGGGCGTCGTCCGCCACGGGAACCGTGATTGCCTTGAGGCAGCGACGGCATTCCGTGGCGAGGGCACCCTCGAGCCGACCGCTGAAGTAGAAGCGGTTGGCCCCGACCGCGGACAGGCGCCCGGTGACGTGAACTGCGGCGTCAGGCCGGCCATCTGCCTCCTCCCAGACCGGATCCGTGGCCACGAGGTCGCCTTCGACCTGCGCGGGTTGGGATTCGAGGGAGCGGATGTCAAAGGACAGCATAAACCCGAAATCTACGCGCGCGATGCGTCCAGTTCAAGTCCGCATCACTGTTGCACTTAGGGCTGCTTAACGAGGGACGCGACCCGTGCGAGCCCGTGTCCGGACCCGAATGCGCTTTCCCGACGTGAACTGGCGCCGGACGCGGCGACGCCGCACAGACGCTCACGCCTGGAGAGTGTGCACGAGCAATGGCGTCGTATGTCGAAGCATCAAAAGCTGTTGCGCGCGGGGGGCACCCCCCAGCCTGCTCGCAGCGGGCACCGCGCTGGTCTCATCCCGATCGTGGATTGAGCGAGGCCCGCGCCGCGTCATCGCTCCTTGTTGGGCGCGTTCCGCGTCCAGAACAGCACCACGCCGCACAGCGACCGCCCCATCGCGAAGCGCGCGGGGACTTCAGACGCCTGATAGACCTCCACCGCGCTCACCTGGTTCGACGTGTAGTTCCGCGTGAGGTCGTCGGCGTCGGTCTGCACGCCGTCCACGAACACCGCCATCTCGCACGCTCCGAGTCCCGACGCCCTGGTCGAGAGGATGCGCTGGATCGGGAGTCCCGGCGTGGACGCGTCGGTGACCACCTGCGTCCCGGGCACGCCGTACACCATCTCCGGCGCGCGCTGGAAGCCGCGCTTCGCGATCTGCTCCGCGTCGAGGTAGTAGCCGATTCCCTTCTTCCGCCGCTCGTCGAAACCACGCGTGAAGTCGAGGCCGGCCTTCTCCCCCTCGATCCTGAGCGCCGCCAGCACCTGCACGATCCGCTCCATGCGCACGAGCAGCTCGAACGTGTCGCGCGTGGCCAGCCGCAGGTCGGCCACCATGCCGCCGTAGAATCCGACCTTGCGGCTGATGACCTGATAGGTGCCGGTGTCGCGAGCCGCGACGAGGAAGTAGCCCGTCGAATCGGCGCGCGTGGTGGCCACGTACATCTCGCCGCGCCACAGGGCGACCTCGGCGTTGGCGACGCCGACGCCGGTGGTGAGGTCGTAGACGCGGCCGCGGAGGGCCTGGGCCGAGGCGCGGGGACCGCCGAGGGCGGCCAGCGCGAGGGCGAGGAACAGGATGCGGCTGAACCCGGAGTGCTGGCGCATGACGCCGTCCTTCGGAGCGAGCGTGACGTGCGGCCCGCCAGCGTCGGCGACGACCTGTCGAGCAAGCTGCGCGCGAGCCGTCGTCACCGGAAGCCCTCGGGGAACGCGAAACGGCCGGCCCGGGTGCTCGCCCGGACCGGCCGTCGTGCGCGCGGGCTCGATCGCGCCTCAGCGCGAGTTGAGCAGCGTCGTCTCGGCGAAGAAGAAGTTGCTCTCGCGGAGCGCGTTCTCGTCCGAGTCGCTCGCGTGGATCGCGTTCGACTCCTTGCTCACCGCGTACAGCTTGCGAATCGTGCCCTCGGCCGCGTCCTTCGGGTCGGTGCTCCCGATGACGTTGCGGAGCTCGGCCACGGCGTTGTCGCGCTCGAGCACCATCGGCATGCACGGGCCCTGCGTCATGAACTTCACCAGCGACGCGAAGAACGGGCGGGCGCGGTGCACGTCGTAGAACTGCTCGGCCTGCTGCGTGCTCAGGTGCAGCACGCGCGCGGCGCGGATCGTGAAGCCCGCCTTCTCGAGGTGGGCGATGATCAGCCCCGCCTTGCCCGACGCGAACGCGTCGGGCTTGATGATCGTGAGGGTGCGGTTGCCGGCCATTACTTGAGTCGCTCCTGGATGAGCTGCACGAAGTCCTTCGGGCGCTGGGCGACGCCCATGCCCGCCGCCTTGAAGGCGTCGATCTTCTCGGCCGCCGTGCCGGCGGACCCGGAGATGATGGCGCCCGCGTGGCCCATGCGGCGCCCCGGCGGGGCCGTCTGGCCCGCGATGAAGCCCACGACCGGCTTCTTCATGTGGTGCTTGATGTAGTCGGCGGCCTCCTGCTCGTCCGTGCCGCCGATCTCGCCCATCATCGCGACCGCCTTCGTGGCCGGGTCCTTCTCGAACGCCTCGAGGGCGTCGATGAAGTTCGTGCCGTTGATCGGGTCGCCGCCGATGCCGACGCACGTGGTCTGGCCGATCCCGGCGCGCGTGAGCTGGTAGACGACCTCGTACGTCAGCGTGCCCGAGCGCGAGACGACGCCCACGGGCCCCGGCGTGCAGATGCGCCCCGGGATGATGCCGACCTTGGCCTTGTCCGCCGGGCTGATGAGCCCCGGGCAGTTCGGGCCCACGAGGCGCGCTCCCTTCTCCATCACGTACGGGCGCACGCGCGTCATGTCGAGGACGGGCACCCCCTCGGTGATGCAGACGATGAGCTGCACGCCCGCGTCGGCCGCTTCCATCATCGCGTCGGCCGCGAACGGCGGCGGCACGTAGATGACGCTCGTGTTGGCGCCGGTGGCCTTCACGGCCTCGGCGACGGTGTTGAAGATCGGCACGGTGTTCTCGAACGTCTGGCCGCCCTTGCCCGGCGTGACGCCGGCGACGACCTGCGTGCCGTACTCCATCATCTGCTTCGCGTGGAACGAGCCGTCGCGGCCCGTGATCCCCTGCACGAGCAGCTTGGTGTTCTTCGTGACGAAGACGCTCATGCGGCCTTCCCTCCCTTCGCGAGCGCGACGGCCTTCTGCACCGCCTCGTCCATGTCGCTGGAGGCCGAGAAGCCGTTCTCGGTCAGGATCTTCACCGCGATCTCCTCGTTGGTGCCGGTGAGGCGGATGACGATCGGCACCTTGAGCGGGTTCGCCTTGGTCGCCGTGACGATGCCGTTGGCCACGTCATCGGTGCGCGTGATGCCGCCGAAGATGTTGAACAGGATCGCCTTCACGCTCGGGTCGGCCGTGATGATCTTGAGCGCGTTCACGACCTTCTCCGGGTTCGACGAGCCGCCGATGTCGAGGAAGTTGGCCGGCTCGCCGCCGTAGTACTTGACCAGGTCCATCGTCGCCATCGCGAGCCCGGCGCCGTTCACCACGCAGCCGACGTTGCCGTCGAGCTTGATGAAGGTCAGGTTCGCCTTGCGGGCCGCGACCTCGCTCGGCTCCTCGCTCGACTCGTCGCGCAGCGCGGCGACGGCGGGCAGGCGGTCGAGCTCGTTGTCGTCGATCACCATCTTGGCGTCCACCGCGATCACGTCGCCCGTCGGCGTCACCACCAGCGGGTTGATCTCGGCCAGCGAGCATCCCGTCGCGAGGAACGCGGCGTAGAGCTGCTGCATGATCTTCGCGGCGGCGCGCGCCTGCTTCGGGTCCTGGTACAGGAAGAAGCCCATCTGCTGCGCCTCGAACGGCTGCAGCCCGTAGCGCGGGTCCACCGGGTGGTAGTGGATCTTCTCCGGCGTCGTCGCCGCCACTTCCTCGATGTCGATGCCGCCGGCGGCGCTGACCATGAAGACCGCCTTCTTGGTCCTCCGGTCCACGATGATGCCGACGTACGCCTCGGTGCCGATGTCGGCGGCGGTCGTGACGAGCACCTTCTCGACCGTCAGCCCCTTGATTTGCATCCCGAGGATCGCGGTGGCCTTCTCCCTGGCCGTCGCCGCGTCCTTGCAGAACTTGACGCCGCCGGCCTTGCCGCGGCCGCCCGCGTGCACCTGCGCCTTCACCATGACTGGCCCGCCCAGCTTCGTGGCGATCGCCTCGGCCTCGGCGGGGGTCGTCGCGACCTCGCCCGGCGGGATCGGCACCCCGAAGCGGCGGAGGATCTCCTTCGCCTGGTACTCGTGGATATTCACGACAGCTCCTGCTACGGTTGAATTCCGGTTGGGTAGAGCCCGAGAAACCTAGCGGATCGGTGGCTGTCCTGTCAGCCGACCGAGGGCCTCGAAGGCACTGCCGAAGGTGGCCCAGTCGCCCTTGGCCAGCGCCGCCCGCATCTGGTTGTAGAGCGCCGCGACGCGGGCGCGCCAGGCGGGGCTCCCCGGGACGTCGGCCGGTTCATCGGGGCGCTCGCCGCGCAGCACGGT
>JACQES010000270.1 GCA_016200495.1 Gemmatimonadota bacterium | reverse complement strand
TCCGCTCGCGGCGCCGCGCGACTTCCGCGGCGTCTTCCGCGCCGACGACGACGCGCGCGCGGTCTACAGCGAGGCCGCCGGCGTCGCGCAGGCGTGGCCGCGCGCCGTCGCCGTGCCGCGCGACGCGGAGGACGTGGCGACGCTCATGGCCTGGGCGCGCGCGCTGCGGCAGCCGCTCATCGCGCGCGGGTCGGGCACGTCGATGGCGGGCGGCGCGGTGGGCGACGGGATCATCGTGGACCTCTCGCGCCTGGACGAGATCGGCGCGGTGCGCGCGCTCGACGCCCACGAGCGCGCGGGGCTCGCCTCCACCGCCACGCACGCGATCCGCGTCGGGCCCGGCGCGCTGCGCGCCGCGGTGGACGCCGCCGTCGCGACGCATGGCCTCCGGTTGCCCGTGGACCCGAGTTCGGGAGCGTACTGCACCGTGGGCGGCATGGTGGCCACCAACGCCGCGGGGCCGCACACGCTCTCGCGCGGCGCGATGCGATCCTGGGTGGTCGCGATCGAGTGCGTGTGGGCGGACGGCGGGCACGGCTGGGTGCGGCGCGGCGACACGCGCGGCGCCTCGCTGCCCGCCATCGCCCGGCTCGACGACTGGCGCGAGTCGCACGGCGCCCGGGCCGCCGAGGCCGCGGCGCGTGCGGTGCGGAAGGACTCGAGCGGCTACGGCATCGGCGCGTGGGTGACGAGCGGCGAACTCGTGGACCTGCTCGCGGGAAGCGAGGGCACGCTGGCGCTTTTCACCGGACTCGAGATCGCGCTCGAGCCCCGCCCGGTCGCGAGCGGCACGCTCCTCGCCGCCTTCGCGACGCTCGAGGACGCGTCCACCGCCGCGACCGCGGCGCACGACGCAGGGGCCGCGACGTGCGAGCTGCTCGACCGCACGCTGCTCGACCTCGCCGGGGGCGCGGCGGCCGCCGTGCCCGCGGGCACCGAGGCGGTGCTGCTCGCGTCGGTCGAAGGGGCCGACGCCGACGCGGTGCGCACGCAGGCCGACGGCCTCGCGGCGGCGTTCCGTGCGGCGCACGCCACGCACGTCGCCGTCGGCTTCACCCCCGACGACGAGCACGCGCTCTGGGAGCTGCGCCACGCGGCGAGCCCGATGCTCGCGGCGCTCGACCCCGCGATCGCGTCGGTGCAGGTGATCGAGGACGCCTGCGTGCCGCCGCACGCGCTGCCGGCGTACGTGCGCGGCGTGCGCGCGGCGCTCGCGCACCACGGCTTCCGTGGCGTCATCTTCGGTCACGCCGGCGACGCGCACGTGCACGTGAACCCGCTCGTGGACACGCGCGAGCACGGCTGGCGCGCGCGGCTCGAGGCGCTGCTGCAGGAGGTCACGACGCTCGTCGCGCACCTCGGCGGCACCCTCGCGGGCGAGCACGGTGACGGGCGGTTGCGCGCGCCGCTCAGCACGGTCGTGTGGGGCGACGAGGTGGTGGCCCGCTGGGCGGAACTCAAGCACATCGCCGATCCGGACGGGTGGCTCAATCCGGGGGTGATCGTTCCCGTACGCGGGCAGCGCGCGCTCGAGCAGGTCAAGTACGACCCGGCCCTGCCGCCGCTCCCCGCGGCGGCGCGCGCCGCGCTCGACGAGATCCGCGCCACGCGCGGCTACGCCCGCGCGCGGCTGGAGTTGGTGGCGGCGCACCGCGGGCGGTAACTTCCGCGCGCCTGAAATCGCCCCCTCCTCCCGCCCGACGCGCGCCGTGTTCCACACCGAGCCCCGCATCACCGTCCTCTCGCGTCCGCACTTCGCCGAGCCCGCCCACCTCCCCGTGCAGTGGATGGGCGAGAGCACCGACGGCGAGCGGCTCGCGGAGTTCGCGGGGCGGCTCTGCTACATGAGCCAGAAGAACCCCGCCAGCCGCACCACGCGCGACTACCTCGAGAACATCAAGAAGCAGGGGCACGGCTCCGTGCTCGAGCACGCCAACTACTCGCTCCTGCTCGAGGGCGTCAGCCGGTCGCTCACGCACGAGCTGGTGCGCCACCGGGCGGGGTTCGCCTACTCGCAGCTCTCGCAGCGCTACGTGGACGAATCGCAGGCCGAGTTCGTGGTGCCGCCGGCCATCATCGGCGACGCGGCGCTCGAGGGGGCGTGGAAGGCGCAGGTCACCGGGGCGCAGGCCGCGTACGTCGCGCTGGTGGACGAGCTCATGACGCGCTACGCCTGGGTGGACGACAAGGTCCACCGCCGGAAGATGGCCCGCGAGGCCGCGCGCGGCGTGCTGCCCAACTCGACGGAGACCAAGATCGTCGTCACCGGCAACGCCCGCGCCTGGCGCACGATGCTCGAGCTCCGTTCCTCCGAGGCGGCCGAGCTCGAAATCCGCCGCTGCGCCGTCGCGGTGCTGCGCGTGCTCGCCCACGAGGCCCCCGCCTTCTTCTCCGACTTCGAGATCTACCAGGCCGCCGACCGCCGCGAGGCCGCGCGGATCAGCTTCCACAAGGTCTGACCTGCGCGCGCCGCAGCGGCTTCAGGCCGCGGCACGCCATCGATCGAACGGCCACCGCTCGCGCCGTTGCGCATCCCTTGCGCGACGGCGCGTTGCAATTGTGCACCGATGGTCCTATTGTACGCGGTCGTTCGCGCACGCACGTTCATCTCCCGCACGGGATCGCATGGCGCGCATCGGGTTCGCGTACAACCAACGGCCTCCCGCATCCGCCACGACGGCGGCTGGCCCGCGCACCGACGCCCCGATCCCCGACGACGACAGCCTCGACGCGAGCGCGCTGCTCGCCCTCGCCCCCGACGCGGACGACGAGTTCGCCGAGTGGGATGACCCCGCGACGATCGATGCCGTCGAGGCCGCGCTCCGCCCGCTCGGCGAGGTGATCCGCCTCGAGGCCGTGGGCGACTTCGCCGAGCGGCTCCGCCGCGCGCGCGTCGACATCGTGTTCAACATCGCCGAGGGCCTCCACGGCCCCAACCGCGAGTCGCACATCCCCGCGATCTGCGAGTTCCTCGGCGTCCCGTACACCGCGAGCGACCCGTTCACGCTCGCGCTCTGCCTCGACAAGGCGCGCACGAAGGAGGCGCTCTCGGCGCGCGGCGTGCGCACGGCACCCTGGGTGCTGGTGCAGGACCCCGACGACCTCGCGCGCGCCGAACGGGCGCTCCCGTTTCCGGTCTTCGCCAAGCCGGTGCACGAGGGCTCGTCCAAGGGGATCACCGAGCGGAGCCTGTGCCGCACCCCGGTCGAGTTGCACGAGACGGGACGGTTCCTGCTCGAACGCTACCGGCAGCCCGTGCTCGTCGAGCGCTACCTCGCCGGCGAGGAGTTCACCGCCGCAGTGCTCGGCAACGGGCGCGATGCGCGCGTGCTGCCGGTCATCCGCATGAACTTCGCCTCGCTGCCCGAGGGCGCGCTCCCGATCTACGGCTTCGAGGCCAAGTGGGTGTGGGACGTGCCCGGGGCCGCGCTCGACATCCACGAGTGTCCCGCGCCGGTGGATGCGCGCCTGCTCGCGGAGCTCGAGCACCTCACGCTCGCCGCGTACCGTGCCACCGGGTGCCGCGACTGGGCCCGCGTGGACCTCCGCCTCGACGACGCCGGCGTGCCGCACGTCGTCGAGATCAACCCGCTCCCCGGGATCATGCCCGACCCCGCCGCCAACTCCTGCCTCCCGATGGCCGCGCGGACCGCGGGCCTCTCGTACGAGGCGCTCATCCAGGCGGTCGCGCGGCTCGGGGCCGAGCGCTGCGGCGTCGCCCTCGCGGGCGGGGTGGCATGAGCCCGCGCCGCGCGGGGCATCGCATCGCGCTGCTCTTCGACGGCATGTCGGCACTCGGGCCGACGCCGGACCTCCTCATCCTCGACTCGGTCGAGGCGATCGAGCAGGCGCTGGGCGCGCTCGGCCACGCCGTCACCCGCGTACCGGTGGACATGGACGGCCGGTGGATCGAGCGGCTCCGCAAGGGGCGCTTCGACGCGGCGTTCAACATGTGCGAGGGGATCAACGGCACGGCCGAGCTGGAATCGCCCGTGATCGGCGCGCTCGAGCTGCTCGGCCTCCCGTTCACCGGCGCGAGCTCGCTCACGACCTCGCTGTGCCTCCGCAAGCACCTGATGAACGCGCTCGCCGAGCGCGCGGGGGTGCCGGTGCCGGCGTGGGCGCTGGCACGCGCGGGTGGCCCGCTGCCCGCCGTCGGCTTTCCCGCCATCGCCAAGCCCGCCACCGAGGATGCGTCGCTCGGCGTCGAGCAGCGTTCGGTGGTGCGGAGCACGCGGCAGCTGGCCGCGCGGCTCCGCGACATGCACGCGCTCTGGGACGAGGTGATCGTGCAGCGGTTCGTGAACGGGCGCGAGGTCAACGTGGGGATCGTGGGCGACATCGTGCTGCCGCTCGCGGAGATCGACTTCGGCGCGATGCCCGAGGGCCACTGGCGGATCGTGAGCTATCAGGCCAAGTGGGCGCCCGACTCGGCGGAGTACATCGGCACGGTGCCGCGCTGCCCGGCCGAGCTCGACGCCGCGCTGGCCGACGAGATCCGCGCGATCGCGCTGGCGGCGTGGCGCGCGGTGGGCGGCGAGGGATACGGGCGCGTGGACCTGCGCATCGACGTCGCGGGACGGCCGTGGCTGCTCGAGGTGAACGCCAACCCCGACATCGCGCCCGATGCCGGGCTGGCGCGCATGGCGCGCGTGGCGGGGCTCGACTACACCGCGCTCATCGGCAAGGTGCTCGAGGCGGCGTTCGCGCGGCGCCCCATGCTGAGCCCCGAGCGTTGGGCCGACGCGCAGCGCCTCTCGGGGGTGCCCGCGCGCGGGCCCGACGCGAGCGACGTGGTGGCCCTCGAGGGATGATCCTCCCGGCGCGCGACCCCGCCCGCGCGCCGATCACGACCGGCGTCCTCCGCGCGGAGGATCGCGCCGCGCTCGCGGCGCTGGTGGCCGCCACCGGCCAGTTCAACGACGATGAACTCGCGGTCGCGCTCCAGCTCTTCGACGAGGCCTTCGCGCTGGGCGGCGGCGAGGGGCGCGATCCGTCGGTGTACGCGTTCGTCGCGGCGCGCGATGCGAAGGGCGCGCTCGCGGGCTACGCGTGCTGGGGCTTCACCCCGGAGACGCGCGGCACCTGCGACCTGTACTGGCTCGCGGTGCATCCCGATGCGCAGGGGCTGGGCGCCGGCACGGCGCTGATGGGCGCGGTGCACGTGGCCATGCGCGCCCATGGGGCGCGGCTGTCGGTGGTGGAAGCGTCCGGCCGGCCCGATGCGGAGCCCGCGCGCCGCTTCTACGAGCGGCAGGGCTACGTGGTGGCCGCGTGCGTGCGCGACTTCTACGCGCCGGGTGACGATCGTGTGTCGTACGTTCACCGGCTGGGGCGCCCCGCCTGAGTGTCGCGCGGCGACACGGCCGGGACACGCGTCCCGGCTTGGCATCACCGTCGCGGCGACGCGCGTGGCGAACCCGTGACTCCCGAAAAGCACACGGAGGGCGCAGCGATCTTCCGCTGACACCCTCCGTGCGTCCCCACCCCTGGGGAGTCCTGCGAGGCGTGGTACCCGCGAACGTTCTCGCGTGTTCCACCCTCTCCATTCTGGTATACGCGCGAGCCGCGAAATCGTTAGGTCGCGCGTCGGGGTGACTGTCCTGAGCCTAGTATCGGTTCGCCACCGCCGCTGCTAAATGCCAGCTAGGCCGGGCCGCCGGGCGTCATCAGCTTGGCGAGCACCGTGCTGACCAGGTCACTGCGGCGGAACGGCTTCTGCACGAATCCCGACGCCCCCCAGGTGGCGAACTGCGCCGTCGCCTCCTCCATCGCGTGCCCGCTCATCACCACCACGGGCCCGACCCACCCGTCGTCGCGCAGTGCGAGGATCGTCTCGGGTCCGCCCATCACGGGCATCGACGCGTCGAGCAGCACGAGGTCCACGCGCGGTTCGGTGCGCACGATCTGCATCGCGGCCTGCCCATCGGCGGCGCGCAGCACGCGGAATCCCGCGCGCTTGAGGATCT
>JACQES010000273.1 GCA_016200495.1 Gemmatimonadota bacterium | reverse complement strand
CCGACGCGCGCGGCAGCATGATGCGGAAGGTGGTGCCGGCGCCGACCTCGCTCTCGAGGTCGATCGTGCCGCCGTGCCGCCGGATGATGGCGTAGACGGCGGCGAGCCCGAGCCCGCCGCCGCGGCCCGCCTCCTTCGAGGTGAAGATCGGCTCGAAGACGCGCGCGAGCAGCTCGGGCGCGAGCCCCGCGCCCGTGTCGGAGACGCTGATGCGCACCGTGTCGCCGTCCGGGTCGGCCCCGGCGCGGGCGGTCGTGCCGGTCACGGGCTCGACCCGGATGCGGAGCGTCCCCCCCGCGGGCATCGTGTCTCGCGCATGCACCGCGAGCGACACGAGCACCTGGTCGAGCTGCGGCGGATCGATGGCGACCGCGAGCGGCGTGGCCCAGGGCTCGACCTCGATCAGCACGGTCTCGTCCACGAGGCGGCGCAGCACGGGTTCGAGGCGCGCGAGCGCCGCGCCAATCTCGGTGACGCCCGGCGCACCCCCCGCGACCGACTCGGCGAGTAGGCCTCGCGCGAGTTCGGCGGCGCGCTCGGTGGCCTGGCGCAGCTGCGCCGTGATGGCCCGCTGCTCCGACACGTCGGTCGAGACGCCGACCACCCCCACGAGCGCCCCCCCATCGTCGAGAATCGGCGCGTCCACCACGAAGGCGGTGAAGCGCGAGCCGTCCTTCCGCCGCACGCCGATCTCGCCGGCCCAGCTGCGCCCACGCGAGAGGTTGGCCATGATCGCCTTCGCGTCCTCGAGCGACGTCTCGCTCGGGGTGAGGTCCATGATGGAGCGGCCGACCGCCTCCTCCGCCGACCACCCGTAGAGGCGCGACGCGTGCGCGTTCCAGACGAGCACGCGCCCCGACACGTCGGTCGCGATCACGGCCTGCTGCACGCCGTCGAGCAATCGCGGGTCGAGCGTCGCGAGGGTGCCTTCGCCCAGGGCGGAGAGGAAGGGCGATCCGGGGCGCAGCATGCGGGGAACGCGGGGTCGGGGGTCCGTGATCCGGCGAGCGGGGCGAATGTATTACCCGAAATCGCGTCCGATGCCAGCCGTCCCGTTCGCGGGATTTCATCGGGTCCGGGCGGTACCGCCCCGGATGACCCGCCCTAACTTGCGTGGCCGTGGCCCGGCGAGCCCCGCCCGCCGCGCCCCCCCGCTTCCGCCGCCCTCGCTCGCCGCATGACCCCCTGGGTCTCCCGCCTCCTCATCACCAACATCCTCGTCTTCGCCCTGCAGTGGGCGCTGCCGTGGGTCACGGGCGAGATCGCGTACGTGCCTCTTCAACATGATGGGGCTCTGGTTCTTCGGGCCCCGCGTGGAGGTGCGGCTCGGCTCGACGCGCTTCGCCCAGCTGTACCTGGTCGCCGGAATCACCGGGGCGCTCCTTTCGTCGGCGCTCGCGCCGCAGGCGGCGCTGGTGGGCGCGTCGGCCGCGATCTTCGGCGTGATGCTCGCCTTCGCGTCCTTCTGGCCGCACGAGAAGATCTTCATCTGGGGGGTCTTCCCGATCGAGGCGCGCTGGCTCGTGGTGCTCTCGACGCTGTTCGCGCTCTACGCGAGCCGGACGGGGATCGAGGCGGGGGTCGCGCACTACGCGCACCTGGGCGGCTACGCGGGGGCCTGGCTCTTCCTGCGCTGGCTCGACGCGACGAGCGACGCGCGCCGCTTCCAGCGGAAGATGCACGAGGCGCCGAAGATCCCGGAGCGCAAGCTCGCGGATGGCATGCGGGGACTCAACCTCGAGGGGGTGCACGAGCTCTCGCGCGCCGAGGTCAACCGGATCCTCGACAAGATCGGTGCGCAGGGGATGGCGAGCCTCACGCCGCAGGAGCGGACGTTCCTGATGAACTTCGTCCCGCCCGACGACCGGAAGCGCTGGACGTCGTGAGGCTCGCGGCGGGACGCCTGGGGCCCGCGTCTCCGTGACCGGTGCGCCGCGGCGCGCGATCGCGGCAGGCGGCGCGATCGGCTACAGCTGCACCATCTGCGTGAACTTGACCGTCACGCCGCGCCCCGCGCTCGCCACGCCGGGCACCGTGTAGCGCTGCTCGTTGAGGACGATGAAGAGGTCGCTCAGCGGGTGGTGGATCAGGTTGAAGCGCAGGTTCGCGTTGAGCGTGTGCGCCTTCGGGTCGTACTGCGCGAGCGCGTCGAAGAACATGTTGGTCGTGAACGAATAGTTCGTCCGCGCGGTCCACAGCGTCGCCTCGAAGTTCGCCTTCGGGTTGTCGAGGATCGCCTCGGTGTGCGTGACGCCGAGCGACGCCGAGAAGTGGTAGGAGGGGCGGAAGGCGACGGCGAACTGCTGCGTGCGCTGCGTCCCGCTCCACAGCCCGCCGCCGATGACCGTGGCCGAGATGGACACGGGGCGGCTGGCGTCGGTCGCGCCGATGAGCTGGAACTCGGTCCACGCGTAGGAGCCGGCCGGAATCGCGGCGATGGCGGGATCGATCGTGTAGGCCGCGTCGATGCGCTGCATCTTGGGGTTGATGCTCAGTTCGAAGTAGCCGCCGTTCTCGAGGAAGAAGGTCTGGCCCGTGTGCAGGTTGTCCTCGTGGATGATCGACGAGCGGAACGCGTACTGCCCGCCGGACTTGCCCGGCGTGCGGGTCCCCATGAGGTAGCTGCTCCAGTCGATGTTGCCGGGGAAGCGGATGTTGAGGTCGGCGCCGAAGACGCGGTTCCAGCTGCCCACGCTGTCGAGGCCCTGGCGACTCTGCACGAGGATGCCGACGTCCGAGCCCGGCCAGAGCGCCTGGCGCAGCCGCAGCACCGAGAAGTTGTTGGCCCCCTCGGTGCCGGCGCGCTGCGTGTTCATCGAGAGCGCGCCGACGCGGAGCCCAGCGACGTTGCCCGTGAGGCGGAGGCCGCCATCGATCGGGATCGGGAGCCCGCTCGCGGTGAGCCCGATGCGCCGGCTGTAGAAGAGGAGCAGGTCCTCGTCCGGCGTGAGCGAGGCCGTGACCCGCGTGTTCCGCGCCGCGTCGCCGACGTAGAAGATTCCCGAGTTCTCGAGGAAGAACTCGCGCTTCTCCGGCAGGAAGAGCGAGAACTGCGTCAGGTTCACCTGCTGCTCGTCGGCCTCGACCTGCGCGAAGTCGGGATTCACCGTCGCGTCGAGCGTGAGCCCCTTGGTGATCCCCCACTTGAGGTCGCCGCCCACGTCGGCCGTCTGGTTGTACTGCGTGCCGCCGAGCGGGCGCACGGTGCGCGCGGCGACGTACGGCTTGACGCGCAGGTCGCGCGCCGCCCCCTCCTCGCCGATCCCCGTCAGGTCGCCCGCCACGGACACGCGGGCGAAGGTGAAGGCGCGCGGCACCGGCGACCAGAACGTCGTCTCGTTCTTGCGGCGGATCCGGCGCGCGAAGTTGAGGCCCCAGTCGCGCGACGTCGCGAAGTCGTAGCGGAGCGAGCTGAACGGGATCGCCATCTCCACGATCCATCCGTCGGCGACCCGGCTCGTCTTCACCGTCCACACCGCGTCCCAGCTCGCGTTCACCTCCTTCCCCTCGTTCGCCACCTGCCGGTCGGCGCGCGCGCCGAGGACGTTGGTGATGAACAGGTAGCCGTTCTGCCGGTCGTGGAAGGTGTCGAGCAGCACCTCGAAGTCGTCCTGCTCGCTCTCGTTGAAGTCCTTCTTGATGTCGTTGACGATGATCCCCGCGGGCTCGCGGTCGTGCAGGTACGCGCCGATGTAGAGCGTCGTCGCGTCGCGCAGCACGCGCACGTCCGTCTGCTCCGTCGCGGGCTCGCCGGTGCGCGGCTCCCCCTGCACGAAGTCCGTCGCCACCGCCGCCGCGCGCCACGCCGGTTCGTCGAGCACGCCGTCCACGACGATGGGTCCCGATGCCATGGCCGCGGCGAGCGTGCGGCGTGCCCCCGTCGTCGTGACGGGCGCGGGCGGCACCACGCGCCCCGTCGCGGGGCGCGTGGCCGGGCCCTGCGCGCCCGCCGGTGTTCCCGCGAGACAGGCCAGGGCGACGAACGTCCAGACGCTGGGCGATCCGGACGCGGCGGGGCGCGCGACAGGGCGCGGTGAACGATGGAACAACGAAGGGTGTGACACGTGCATCCGGGCCGGGGGACGGGGCGTCACAAGTTACGCCGCGCCCCGGTGCGATGTTGCCGCGCGCCGTGTTGCTCCCGCGTCGTACACCCTGCAACTTCTCGTGGCCTCCGGCACGCCGTCTCCCAACCTTTCCGGTCCGCGTCATGTCCAGCCGTTTGCTCGTCCGCGCGACGATGGCCCTGTCGCTCGCGATCGCCCTCCCCGCTGGCGCCCAGAAGCGCGCCGCCGCCGCTCCCGCGCGCCCCGTCTTCGACGTGGTCGAGGCGACGATCCCGCAGTTGCAGGCCGCGCTCGCTGACGGGCGCGTCACCTCGCGCGAGCTCGTGCTGCTCTACATGGCGCGCATCGCGCAGTACGACAAGGTCGTGAACGCGACGATCACCGTCAGCCGCACCGCGCTGGCCGAGGCGGATTCGCTCGACAAGGAGCGCGCCGCCGGCAAGCTGCGCGGGCCGCTCCACGGCATCCCGGTGGCGCTCAAGGACAACATCCACACCACCAACATGCCCACCACGGGCGGCGCGCTCGCGTTCAAGGACATGATCCCGCCGTACGAGGCGACGCTCACGAAGAACCTCAAGGACGCGGGCGCCATCATCCTCGCCAAGACGATGATGACCGAGCTCGCGAACTGGGTGGCCGGGTCGCCGACGCCGATGCCCGCGAACTACAACGCGGTCGGTGGCTTCGGCATGAACCCGTACGATCCGCGGCCCGACCCGCGCCCCGGCTTCAACGACGGGCGCCCCGCGCTCTTCACCGGCGGCTCGAGCTCCGGCACCGGCACCGCGGCGTCCTTCTGGGCCGGCAACGTCGGCACCGAGACGTCGGGCTCGATCCTGAGCCCGTCCAACCAGAACATGCTCGTCGGCATCAAGCCGACCGTCGGGCGCGTGAGCCGCTGGGGGGTCATCCCCATCACCGCCGACCAGGACACCCCCGGCCCCATGACGCGCACCGTCGAGGACGCCGCGATCATGCTCGGCGCCATGGAGTCGGCGCAACCCGACCCGAACGATCCCGCGACCCGGACGTGCAAGCCGCCCGCCAACCGCGACTACCGCCCCTTCCTCAGGAAGGACGGGCTCAAGGGCGCGCGCATCGGCATCCCGCGCGCGTTCATCTATGACGCCGGGGTGCGCCCCGGCGCGACCGCGCCCGCCGGCGGGCTCCAGCCCGCGCAGGCGGCGATGATGAAGGAAGTGATCGAGATCCTGAAGAAGGAAGGCGCGGTCATCGTCGACTCGGCCAACCTGCCGAGCGTCGTCACGACCGACACGAGCCGCAACTTCTTCAGCTGGGGCACGTGCGGCGGCGTGGAGCAGCGCAAGGGACACAACGCCGGCTGCTCGACCGTGCTCGTGTACGGCATGAAGCGCGACTTCAATGCCTGGCTCGGCACCCTTGGGCCAGCGACGCCCATCAAGACGCTCACCGACCTCCGCTACTTCAACATCGCCAACGCGGGCCGAGGCGCGATGAAGTTCGGCCAGTCGCTCCTCGACATTTCCGACGAGATCGACCTCGTGGCCGACAAGGCGCGCTACGAGGCCGACCGCGCCAAGGACATCGACCTGGGCGGAACGCACGGCATCGCGCAGGTGATCCAGGAGCAGAAGCTCGACGCGCTCCTCTTCCCCGGGCCCGGCAGCGCGGGGTTCGCCTCGAAGCCGGGCTACCCGACGGTGCTCGTCCCGTACGGCACGATCCCGAACGCGCCGCAGCCCGCCTTCCCGCGCGGCTTCGACGCCAAGCCGGCGCCGTTCGGGGTGGGATTCACGAGCGTGGCGTGCAGCGAGCCCAGGCTGATCGAGCTCGCGTACGCGTTCGAGCAGGCGACGAAGAAGCGGGTGCCGCCGCCGCTCAAGTAGCGATCAAGGCGCGCTCGCCATCATCGCCTGCTTGACCACGTAGGCGCGCACCAGCTCGGCCTCGTCCGGCTTGAGCAGCGCGCCGAACGACGGCATCCCGCCGGCGGTCTTCTCCCCCTTGAGCACGACGCCAGCCCAGGGCTCCGCCGCCTGGAGCTTGGGCGAGTAGCGGAGGTCGGGCACCGAGCCGCCCCCGATGGCGCCGAAGCCGTGGCAGACCATGCAGTTGTTGGCGAAGAGCGTGGTACCCGTCGCGTACTGCGCGTCGGTCCACGTGAACGCCGGTGGCTTGGGCATCGGCACCGGCGTGAGCGCGAGCCGCGGCTGCGGCGCCTTGCCGCCCAGCTTGAACACGTACACGTGCCCGTTGACTTGCACACCCGACGTGGGCGCGAGCACGCCGGCGATCGTGAAGAACGCCGTGCCGTAGCCGCCGAGCACAGCCACGTACTGGTCGTTGCCGACCGTGTACGTCACGGGCCCCGAGAGCGTCGCGGCCTGCGTGTTGTACGACCAGAGCTCCTTGCCGGTCTTGTCGTCGTAGGCGATGAAGCGGCCGTCCACGGTCCCCTCGAAGACGAGGCCGCCCGCCGTCGCCATCGTGCCGCCGTTCCACGGCCCCTTCTGTGCCACGCGCCAGACCTCGCGGTTCTTCACCGGATCCCACGCGAGCAGCGTGCCGGTCGACGTCGCGCGCACGATGCCGCGGATCTTCGGGTCGTCGGGCAGGGCCTGGAAGTCGGTGCCCGTGTTCCACATCCCCTCGCGCGCGGCGAAGCCGGCCTTCGGCACGTACGCGCCGGCGAGCAGTTGCGACGGCAGGTACACTAGCCCCGTCTGCGGGCTGTACGACATCGGCTGCCAGTTGTGCGCGCCGAAGCCGCTCGGCATCACCACCGCCGCCGCGCCCACGTAGCGCGCCTCCGGATTCTCGAGCGGACGGCCCGTGACCGAATCGACGCCGTACGCCCAGCTGATCGGGAATCCCTTGGGCGTGTCCTTGGTGCGCGCCATCGGGATGAACGGCTTGGCCGAGATGAGCTTCCCGTTGGTGCGATCCACCACGTAGAAGAAGCCGTTCTTGGGCGCCTGCATCGCGACCTTTCGCGCCGCGCCGTCGATCGTGAGCTCCGCGAGGATGATCGGCTGCGTCGCGGTATAGTCCCACGTCTCGCCCGGCGTCGTCTGGTAGTGCCACTTGTAGCGGCCGGTCTTCGCGTCGAGCGCGATGATGCTCGACAGGAACAGGTTGTCGCCGCCCTGCGGCGAGCGGATCTGCCGGTTCCACGGCGATCCGTTCCCCACGCCGACGATCAACTGGTCCAGGTCCTTGTCATAGACGATCGCGTCCCACACCGTGCCACCCCCGCCCAGCTTCCACCATTCGCCGGTCCACGTCTTCGCGGCCTCGGCCATGATCGAATCGGACGCGGCGCCGTCGGGCCCCTTGGCCGGGTCACCCGGCACGGTGTAGAAGCGCCACTTGAGGTCGCCCGTGTTCGCGTCGTACGCGGAGAGGTAGCCGCGCACGCCGTACTCCGCGCCGCCGTTGCCGATGTACACGAGCCCATTCACGGCGCGCGGCGCGCCGGTGATCGTGTACGCCTGGCCAGAGTCCACGGTCATCTTCTCCCACGCGACCGTTCCCGACTTCTCGTCGAGCGCGACCAGCCGGCCGTCGATCGTGCCGACGTAGATGCGTCCCTCGTACGCCGCCACGCCGCGGTTCACCACGTCGCAGCACGCCCGGGCCCCGCGCGCGTGGTTGACCTTCGGGTCGTACGTCCAGAGCGCCTTGCCCGTCGCGGCATCGAGCGCGTGCACGATGCTCCACGCCGACGTGACGTACATGACGCCGTCGATCACCAGCGGCGTCGCCTCGGCGCCGCGCGGCGTCGTGAACTCGTAGCTCCACGCGAGGCCGAGCGTGCCGACGTTGGCGGCGCTGATCGTCGTGAGCGGGCTGAAGCGCTGCTCGTCGTACGTGCGGCCGTGCGAGAGCCAGTTGCCGGGCTCCGCGTTGGCGTTGACGATGCGCGGCGTCGTCACGGGCGAGGCGGAGGGGGCGCGATCGGCGCACGCGCCGGCGAGCGCGAGCGGGAGGAGCGCGAGGGTGCGAAACGTCGGCATGATCACCTCGGGGCGAGGGAGAACGCGGTCAGCGCTCGCCCAACTTGCGCCCCGAGGTGGGGGTTGCCTAGGGGGCCCGCGCCGGGCCCCGCCGCCGTGCTACAGCGCGCGCGACGACCGACCCGTCCCCGCCCCGGTCGCGAGGATCACCACGCCGGCCGCGATCGCGGCCACACCGGCCCAGAGCGGAATGCTCACGTGTTCGCGGTCGCGCACCGTCAGCGACAGCGGACCGACGCTCGCCGTGTCGCTGCTCTTGGTGTACGTGAAGCCGCGATACGCCAGCCCGGCGATGCCGGCGACGATCAGGGCGAAGGCCAGCAGCTTGATGGCGGACATGGAGGCGCTCCGGAAGCGAGAGGGGTGGCGAGGCACACTGCCCCAAGTGTGGGTCGCCGGCCGTTCGTCGCCGCCGACTACGAGGCGGTGCTCGCCTCGCTGCGCGCGGTGCGCCACCCGGGGTTCCGCTTCCTCGAGTGGGGTTCGGGCTCGGGCATCATCACCATCCTCGCCGACCTGCTCGGCTTCGACGCCTACGGCATCGAGCTCGACGCGAGCCTCGTGGAGGTCGCCCAGGCGCGCGCGACGCGGCATGGCTCGCACGCGCACTTCGTGGCCGGGAGCTTCCTCCCCGCGGGCTACCGCTGGACGTCGCGCAACGGCGACAACCGCATGGGCACCATGGGCAGCGGCCCGTCGGGCTACATCCGCATGGGGCGTGCGCTCGAGGAGTTCGACGTCGTGTACGGTTACCCGTGGGCCGGCGAGGAGGCGATGATGCTCGACCTCATGAACCGCTACGGCCGGAGCGACGCCCTCCTCCTGCTCAACGGCGTCACCGACGGCATGCACTACTATCGCGGCGGGCGCGAGGTCGTGCTCGGAGCGTAGCGCCGGTTCGTGGCGCCCGCCGCGCGTTGGCACGCGGCGGGCGAGCGCCACACGCCCGCGTCGTCACATCGCCGGCACGCGCTTGAAGCGCTCCGCCTTCTCCTTGCCCAGCCGGTGGAGCAGCACCGCCGCCCGCTCGGTCTGCATCACCAGCGCCGGCAGGCTCACGCTTTCGTTCGGTGAATGCGCGCCGTTGCCGAGCGCGCCGAGCCCCTCGACGCCGTCGAGGAAGGGCGCCACGAAGCTCAGGTCGCCGGCGCCGCGCCGCGCGGGGTCGCTCGCGGTGAGGGTGCCGTAGCCCAGCGCCTCGCTCGCGCCGGAGTAGAAGCCGAGGATCCGCTCGCTCCCCTTGGTCACGGCCATCGGCGGGTAGCCCTCGCTGAAGGTGATCGTCGCCGTCGTTCCCTTCAGGTTCCGCCCCACGATCTCGCGCATCTTCGCCTGCGCGCGCGCGATCTGCCCCTCGTCCATGGCGCGCAGGTCGCCCTGCACCCACGTCACGGGCGCGATGATGTTGGTCTTGCCCGCGGTGGTGCCGGTGAGCGTCGTCGTGTCATACGTCACCTGCTCGCCCCCCACGATCGTGCCGGGGTTGTACGTCAGGTTCTCCTCGCTCGCGAGCTCGCGGCGGAACTCGTCGAGGATGCGCGCCGCCTCGTAGATGGCGCCGTACCCCACGCGGAACACGCCGCTCGAGTGCGCCTGTTGCCCCTCGACCTTGAGCGTCCAGTGACTCGCCGAGCGGCGCCCGATCGTGGCCTGCGTGCGCGAGCCGCCCTCGAAGGCGAGCGCGAGGTCGCAGCCGCGCGCCGCCTCGATGAGCGCCGCGCGCGCCGCGCCGAGCGGCTCGCCGGGAAGCTCCTCGTCGCCGGTCATGACCACGGTGAGGTTCAGGTCCTTGAGCCGCCCGGTGGCCTCCAGCGCCTTGAGGGCGTACAGGATGATCACGTCGCCGCCCTTCATGTCGCCCGTGCCGGCGCCCTTGGCGAGCGTGTCGGCGCGTTCGAACCGCTGGTTGGGTCCCTCGAACACGGTGTCGAGGTGCCCGATGAGCAGGATGCGGGGCGATCCCGCCTTGCCGGCGTGCGTGGCCACCAGGTGCCCCGCGCGCTTCATGGACGGGGCGACGTCCACCCACTTCGCCTCGAAGCCGAGCGAGTCGAGCGTCGCCATGACGACGCGTCCCACGGCGCGCACGCCGGCCACGTTGAGCGACCCGCTCGGGATGTTCACCAGCGTCTCGAGGTAGCGCACCTGGTCGTCGCGCCGTCTGGCGACCTCGGCGCGCAGCGACTGCTCGGCACGATCGAGGGTGGACTGGGCGAGGAGGGGGGCGGTGAGCGCCGGAAGCACGGCGAGCACGGTCAGGAGGCGGCGCAACGGTGCGAGGCGCATGGCGAGGGAGAAGAAAGGAAGGGAGCCCGTGGGCGGGTCGCGATCAGCGGCCCGGCGACCGCCGCCAGCCGGCCTGCGCGGCCCACCGTCGCAGCGGCAGCACCAGCTGCGCGGCCACGGAGTCCGGCAGCGGTTCGTCGATCCCCGTCCGCGCTGGTCGTGCCCGTCGCGGCGAGGCGGTGCCGAACAGGTGATCCCACACCGTGAGCGCGACGCCGAAGTTGCGGTCGTGCTCCTCGCGGTCGGTGGAGTGGTGCACGGAGTGGAAGACCGGGCTCACCAGTACGCGCCCGACGGGACCGAAGGTCCAGGAGAGCTGGGCGTGCAGCACGGCGTTGTGCGCCGAGAAGAAGAGCCGGTAGGGCAACCACGCGATGGTGGGCGCGCCGATCAGCACGAGCAGGACGGTCGCCGCGTCCATCATGAGGAAGTCGAGCGGATGTTGCCGATCGCCGGTGAACGTGCTCAACTCCTCCTGACTGTGGTGCACCGAGTGGATGGGCCACCACCAGCGCGAATGCTGGAAGCGGTGGACCGCATAGCCCAGCAGATCCTGGGCGAGGAATCCGGCCACGGCCGCAGCGAGCGGAGGAAGCGTCGTCAGCAGCTCGAACCGCGGCACCGTGAACGCGCGACCGGCGAGCATCGCCACGGGGGCGAACACGAGCACGCGATACAGACCCCCGCGATAGAAGAACCGGTAGGCGAGGTCCACCAGGAGCGCCCGTGTGATGAGCCGCTTGCGTCGCAGGCCATCGGCGTACTCGAGCGCAGCGGCCACCACGAACGTGGCCACGGCCCACGCGGCGAACCCGAGCACGGCGGCCCCCGCCTGCCGGGCGGCAGGGACGAACTCCGCGAGGGCGAGGGCGGCACGCGTCACGGCGGGAGGTTACTCACCCCCCGCCGTGGGGGCAATCACGCGCGCATCACGCGCTCAGCTGATCGTGAACGTCTTCATCATCCCGTGCATGAGGTGCGGCTTGCCGTCCTTCGCGTCGGGCACGAAGCACAGGAAGACGTAGTTCCCCGGCGCGAGGTCGAGCGAGAGGTACGCCTCGCCACCGGCGCCCATCGCGGAGATCCCGCCCAGCGGCGTGGCGGGCGGCTTGCCCTTGTACGTCTCCGCCCACTTCACCAGGTCGTCGGCCGTCTTCCCCTCGTCGAGCTTGACGATGAACATCTCGTGCGACTGCGCCGCCGCGTTCTTGACCTTGAGCACGTGCGCGCCCTTGGTGAGCGCGGGCGCGACGTCCCAGGCGTAGTCCGTCATCGTCACCGCCACGTCCGACGCGGGCGCCGCCGCCGGCGCACCCGTGGGCGCGACGACCGTGAGGGGATGCGCCATCCCCTTCATCAGGTGCGGCACGTGGTCGGGCGTGTCCACGAAGCAGACGACGGCGTAGTTGCCCGGCGCGAGCGTCGTGGTGAGCGTCGACGTGCCGCCCGGCACCGGCGCGTTCGGCCCCGCGACGTCGTGCACCCACGGCGGCGGCGGGTCGGTCGGCTTCATCTTCTTCATCCCCTCCATCATCACGGCGTACGTGTGGCCGTCGTCGAGCTTGAGGAACTGCACGTGATGCAGCTCCGGGCCCTGGTTCACGAGCTTGACCGTCACGAGGCCGCCGGTGACGGTGTCGGGCATCTCGAAGGCGAAGTCCTTGGCGGTCACCGTGATGAGCGGGGGCGCCACGGACGCCTGGGCGGCCTTGTCGGTGGCGGCCTTCTGGTCGGCGGCACCGCCGCACGCGGCGAGCGCGGCGAGGAGGACGAGCGGGAGCGGTCGGGGGGCAGGCATGGGGGGCACTCCTGGTGCAGGGATCAGTGGGGGGTGCCACCGCCCCGCCCCGCCGCGCCGCCATGACCGCTTTCCGCCCCGCCCGCCGCCTGCTCGCCGCCCTCGCCCTCCCGGCGGCGGCCGTCGCCCCCGCCCGCGCCCAGCAGCCGGCGCGCGACACGATCATCGCCGCGCCGACCCTTGCACCGCGCGTGCCGCTGCCGAGCGAGGCGGCGAGCGCCGCGGTCACCAGGTTCAGCTTCATCGCCTACGGCGACACGCGGGGCCGCCACGACGGCAAGGAGCTCCAGGCCGAGCACACGCTGGTCATCGAGTCCATGCTCGGCACCATCGCGCGCGCGGCCTCCACCAGCGACCCGATCCGGTTCGTGGTGCAGAGCGGTGACGCGGTGTACGACGGGCAGTACGCGTCGCAGCTCACCGTGAGCTACATCCCGCTCATCAACCGGCTCACGCAGCAGGGCGGCGTGCCGTACTTCCTTGCCGTCGGCAACCACGACGTCGGCAGCGCCACCAACGTGCGCGACCCGCGCCGCCTCGACGGCCTGCGCAACTACTTCGCCGCGAACGCGAACCTGATTCCGCCCGAGGGCTCGCCCCGCCGCCTGGCGGGCTACCCCACCTTCGCCTTCGGCTACGGCAACACCTTCTTCGTCGCCTTCGACTCCGCGATTCCCGACGATTCGACGCAGTTCGACTGGGTGCGCCGCCAGCTCGAGGGCCTGGACCGCCGCCGCTGGGTCCACATCGCGATGGTCTTCCACCACCCGCCCTTCTCCTCGGGGCCGCACGGCGGCGCCAACCTCGAGCCGCAGGCCGCCGCGATCCGCGCGCGCTGGATGCCGCTCTTCCGCAAGCACCACGTGCGGCTCCTCCTCACCGGCCACGAGCACCTCTACGAGCACTGGGTCGAGCGCTACGTCGATGCCTCGGGCCCGCACCGCATCGACGAGATCGTCTCGGGCGGCGGCGGCGCGCCGCTCTACAGCTACACCGGCGAACCGTGGCTCCGCGACTACGTGAAGTCGGATTCCGCCGCGAAACTCACGCCGGCGAATCCGTCCTTCGTGATGACCGCGCCCGGCGCGGGCCCGCGGCATTTCAAGTTCGGCCTCGATGGCAGGCACGCCTACGCGATCAACGAAATGGGCGGCACCATCGCCGCCTACGATTACGAACCCGCGACCGGCCGGCTCACCGAGCGGCAGATCGTGCCGACTTTGCCCGCGGATTTCAAAGGCGCGACCACGTGTGCCGAAGTCCGCCTGCACCCAAGCGGAAGATTTCTCGTCGGCTCAAACCGCGGTCACGAC
>JACQES010000035.1 GCA_016200495.1 Gemmatimonadota bacterium | reverse complement strand
TGGATGCCATCCTCGTGCACACGGGCCAGCATTACGACGAGCGGATGAGCGGGCTGTTCTTCGACGAGTTGGGCATTCCCGCGCCGAATCTGAACCTCGAGGTCGGTAGCGGCTCGCACGCCGTGCAGACCGCGCGCATCATGGAGCGCGTCGAGCCCGTGCTCGAGCGGCACCGCCCCGACTGGATGCTCGTGTACGGCGACGTGAACTCCACGATGGCGGCGGCCATCGTCGCGGCCAAGCTGGGCATCCGCACCGCGCACGTCGAGGCCGGGCTCCGGAGCGACGACCGCACGATGCCCGAGGAGATCAACCGGCTCGTCACCGACCGGCTCGCCGACCTGCTGCTCACGCCGTCGCGTGACGCCGATGCGCGCCTGCGCGCCGAGGGGGAGCCCGAGTCGGAGATCGTCTTCGTCGGCAACGTCATGATCGACACGCTGTACTTCACGCTCGGGCGCCTCGGGCTGGCCGCGCGCCCGGACGGGCGGTGGGCCGACGACGGATCGGTGGTCGTGACGCTTCATCGCCCGTCGAACGTGGACGAGCCGGCGCGCCTCGCCAGCGTGATGGCCGCGCTGCGCACGATCGCCGAGACGCGCAGCGTGCACTTCCCGGCGCATCCGCGCACGCGGGCGCGCATGGCCGAGTTCGGCATCGCGACCGGCCGCGTGCACGTGACCGATCCGGTCCCGTACGAGGCCATGCTCGGGCTCGTCACCAAGGCGCACTGCGTCATCACCGACTCGGGCGGACTGCAGGAGGAGACGACGGCGCTCGGCATTCCGTGCCTCACCGTGCGGCCCAACACCGAGCGCCCGGTCACCATCACCGAGGGCACCAACCGGCTCGTGCCCGACGCGGCCGACCTGGTCGCGGCGCTCGCCGGAGTCACGCGCGCGGGGAACCGGCGCCGTCCCGAGGGGTGGGACGGGCATGCCGGGGAACGGATCATCGCCGCGCTCAAGGAGCGTACCGCATGAAGGCACGTCTCGCACTCGTCGCACTCGCGTTCGTGGCCGCCGCCTGCGCCTCGCTCCGCCCGGAGCCGCCGCAAGTGGACTTCCGCGGCGTGGCGCTCAAGGACGTCGCGCTCTCCGGGGCGACGATCGACGTCGTGCTCGCGGTGCGGAACCCGAATGCCTTCGGCATCGACATCCGCCGGCTCGCGTATTCGCTCTACGCCGACTCGACGCTCGTCGGGATGGGGCAGCCGCTCGGGCAGCTCCAGATCCCGGCGCGCGATTCGTCCATCGTGCGGCTGCCCGTGGCGTTCGAGTACCGGTCGCTCGGCATGGTCGTCGTCCAGCTCATCACGCAGGGCGAGGTCAACTACAAGGTGAAGGGGGACGTGACCGTGGGCACGCCGATCGGCGACTTCAACCGTCCCTTCGAGTCGGCCGGGCGGTTCAACGCCCGACAGGCGATCCGCTAGCGTGGCCCGCACCGTCCACGAACTCACCCCGCCCGCCGAGCGCGCCATCCTCGTGGGCGCGCCCCGCAAGGGCGCGAACGCGCGGCACATCGTGCTCGAACACCTCGAGGAGCTCGCGCGCCTCGCCGACACGGCGGGCGCCGTGGTGGTCGGCACCCTCACGCAGCAGCTCGATCGCCCGCACGCCGGCACCTACCTCGGCAAGGGGAAGATCGAGGAGCTGTCGCAGCTCACGACCGACAAGCAGGCGACGCTGATCATCTTCGACGACGAGCTCTCGCCCGCGCAGGGCAAGGCGGTCGAGGACGCGATCGGCAAGCGCGTGATGGACCGGGCCGAGCTGATCCTCGACATCTTCGCCGTGCGGGCGCGCTCGGCCGAGGCGCGCATGCAGGTGGAGCTGGCGCAGCTCGAGTACCTGCTGCCGCGGCTCACGCGCATGTGGACCCACCTCGAGAAGACGCGCGGCGGCATCGGCATGCGGGGGCCCGGCGAGACGCAGCTCGAGACCGACCGCCGCTTGATCGGCCACCGGCTCCGCGTGCTCAAGGAGCGCCTCGCCGACGTCACCCGCTCGCGGGCCGTGCAGCGCGCGGGCCGGGCCAACGCGTTCCGGGCGGCGCTCGTGGGCTACACCAACGCGGGCAAGTCGTCGGTGCTGCGCGGCCTGTCGGGCGCGACCGACATCTTCGTCGAGGACCGCCTGTTCGCGACGCTCGACCCGCTCACGCGCGAGGTGCAGGTGGGCGAGTCGGCGCAGGTGCTGGTGACCGACACGGTCGGGTTCATCCGCAAGCTGCCGCACCACCTGGTGGCGAGCTTCCGCGCCACGCTCGAGGAAGTGACCGAGGCGCAGGTGCTGCTGCACGTGCTCGACGCCGGCGACCCCGCGTGGGAGGAACACCGCGAGGTCGTCGACGAGGTGCTGGCCGACCTGGGGGTGCACGACACGCCGGTCGTGCACGTGTTCAACAAGATGGACACGCTGCCGCCGGAACAGGCCGAGGCACTCGAGGCCCGCATGACGGAGCTGCTGCCGGGCTCGGTGTTCGTGAGCGCGGTCAGGACGGGCGGGCTGGCGGCGCTGCGCGCGACGCTGACGACGCTGCAGCAGGCGTCGCGACCGATCGAGGAATTCCGGGTCCCCGCGGCCGACGGCAGGACGATCGCCGAGCTCTACCGGAGCGGGGAAGTCGTGGAGCAGCGCACCGAGGACGACGTGATCGTCGTGCGGGCGCGGGTGAGCGCGGAAGTGGCCGGGCGCGTGCGGGGGCGGTTGGGGTGATCCGCGCGCGACCCGCCGCCACGGCGGGTCAGCTCACGATGACCGGCTCGCCGGGGCGCGAGGAACGTGGAGCGACCGGTACCGGCTCGACAATCCGCACGCTCGGCACCGGCTGCGGCGGCGCGACGACCGCGATCGCCTCGACGGGCGTGATCCGCTCGTAGTCCACCGGCTGGAAGTCCGGCACCAGCTCGACGATGCGCGCCCGGAGGACTGCATCGGAGGCCCCGCTCTCCGCGGCCCGGATCAGTTCCGCGATGCGGAACTCGGCGTCCTCGAGCGGCGGCAACTTCGCGCGCAGCACCTTCGGGTGGTCGGTCGGCGAGGCATTCTCGTTCGAGAAGAACATCTCCTCGTACAGCTTCTCGCCGGGGCGAACCCCCGTGATCGCGATCTCGATGTCGGTCCCCACCTCGAGTCCCGAGAGGCGGATCAGGTCAGTGGCCACGTCCATGACGCGGACCGGTTCGCCCATGTCGAGAACGAAGACTTCCTTGCCGCGGCCGAGTGCGCCGGCCTGCAGCACGAGCTGCACCGCCTCGGGAATTGTCATGAAGTACCGGCGCATCTCCGGATGCGTGACGCGCACCGGGCCACCGGCGCGGATCTGCCGGAGGAAGGTCGGCACGACGCTGCCCCGGCTGCCGAGCACGTTGCCGAACCGGACGGCCACGAAGTTGCGCTCGTGGCGAGCCGCGGCCGCCTGCGTGACCATTTCGGCGATCCGCTTGGTCGCGCCCATGATCGACGTGGGCCGCACCGCCTTGTCCGTCGAGATGAGGACGAAGTGGGCGGTGCCGGCGAGGACGGCCGCGTCCACGACGTTGCGCGTGCCCGCCACGTTGTTGGTGACCGCCTCGATGGGATTCTCCTCCATCAAGGGCACGTGCTTGTGCGCGGCCGCGTGGAAGATCGCGTGGGGCCGCACCTCCCCCAGCACGCGCGCGATGCGATCCCGGTCGCGGATGTCGGCGATGACCGGGGTCAGATGCAGGGCCGGGAAGCGCTCCCGCAACTCGTGGTAGATGTCGAAGATCGAGTTCTCGCCGTGCCCGAGCAGGACAAGCCGCGACGGCGAGAGCGTGGACAGCTGCCGGCACAACTCCGACCCGATCGAGCCGCCGGCGCCAGTGACGAGGACGACGCGGCCGGAGGCGAGCGCACTGACGGACTTGAGGTCCGTCACCACCGGCTCGCGACGGAGCAGGTCCTGGATCTCGACGTCCCGCAGCTGGTTGACGTTGGCGCGCCCCGACAGGAGTTCGGCGAGTCCCGGCACGGTGCGCGTCTCGAGCTGGTGCTCCATCGCAACCTTCACGACCTGCCGCACCACGACACCCGACGCATTCGGCATGGCGATGATGAGGCGGGTCGCCTTCACCTGGCTGGCCTGGTGGGCGAGGGCCTCCAGCGGGCCGAGCACCGGGAGTCCGGCGATCACCTTCTTCTGCTTGCCTGGATCGTCGTCAATGAATCCGACGGGCACCATCTGGAGTCGCGGGTTGCCAAGCAATTCCTTCGCGATCATCTGGCCGGTGCTGCCGGCCCCTACGATCACGACCCGGGCGGCCTCGTCGAGGCGACGCCGGTCGCGGAGTCGCTGCAGCAGGCCGATGCGGATCAGGAGGCGCGACGCGGCGGGCGCTGCGACCGTCATGATCATGTCGAGCGCCAGCACGGAGAGCGGAATGCGTCCCTCCATGAGGCCGAACGCCTGCATGCCCCACGCTCCGAACGCCCCGGTCACGACGGCGCCCGCCGCGCCCACGAGAAAGAGCTGTTCCAGCTCCGTGACGCTGGCGTGACGCCAGAGGCGCCGGTACAGCCCGCCCACGATGAACACCACGAGCCGGAGCGGCACCGTGATGGCGATGTACGCGTACAGCGGCGACGCGAAGTCGCTCAGGGGCGCCAACGACTCGAAACGCAGCGCGTACCCCGCCCACGCGCAGGACGAGAGCGCCAGCGCGTCGAGGAGCAGGAGGTAGCGGTTTCGGATAGGTCGCGTTGGGACGGTCAGCATCTCGGCGGGGGCGGGACGACGTGCAGCGACGGATGCGGGGCCGCGCATCGTGACAGCGATGCGCCACGCGCCCGCGCATGCTCTGCGGACGCCATCCGGGCGGCCACGTCGCCGCTCGGCACAAACGTAACTTCCACTGCGGGAACGTGCATGGGGTCGGTCGCTGGAAATCGCGGTGTCATCGAGGGATACGTGAGGCGATCCCCGATTGGATCTGCAGAGATTTTCCGCGCAGGAGGCCAGTATGTGACGTGCGTCACGGCGCATTGTTAAGGCAATCCGGCTTGCCGTGCAGCCACGTGTGGGCCGCAGGCGGCGCAGGGGCCGTGTAGAATTCCTCGCGCCTCGCGCGCTCCTCCGTCACCAACGACCATCCACCATGATTCTTGTCACCGGCGGCGCCGGTTTCATCGGGAGCAACTTCGTGCGCGCCTGGCTGGACGTCACCACGGAACCCGTGGTGACGCTCGACAAGCTCACGTATGCAGGCAACCTCGCGAGCCTGGCGCCCGTGGCGGGGCATCCCCGGCATCGCTTCGTGCAGGGCGACATCGGCGACGTGGCGCTCGTGCGCACGCTCCTCGCCGAGCACCGGCCGCGTGCGATCGTGAATCTCGCGGCCGAGTCGCACGTGGACCGGTCGATCCACGGGCCGGCCGCGTTCGTGGAGACGAACGTCCTCGGCACCTTTCGCCTGCTCGAGTGCGCGCGCGAGTACTGGGGCGGGTTGGAAGGCACGGAACGTGCGGCGTTTCGGTTCCTCCACGTCTCGACGGACGAGGTCTACGGTTCGCTCGCGGCGGACGCGGCGCCCTTCACCGAAGCCACCCCGTACCAGCCGAACTCGCCCTACTCGGCCAGCAAGGCCGCGAGCGATCACCTGGTCCGCGCGTGGCACCACACGTACGGGCTCCCCGTGCTCACGACGAACTGCAGCAACAACTACGGGCCCTACCAGTTCCCGGAGAAGCTGATTCCCCTGATGATCGTGAACGCGTGCGCCGGCCGGCCGCTGCCGGTGTACGGGGACGGAGGCAACGTGCGCGACTGGCTGTTCGTGGACGACCACGCGGCGGCCATCCGCCGGGTGCTCGCGGCTGGGCGCCTCGGCGAGGTCTACAACATCGGCGGCCGGTCCGAACGCACCAATCTCGAGGTGGTGCAGGCGGTGTGCCGCGCGCTCGACGCACGGCGACCGCGCCCGGATGGCTCCTCGCATGCCGACCTGGTGACCTTCGTGACGGATCGCCCGGGGCACGACCGGCGCTATGCCATCGATGCGCGCAAGATCGAGCAGGAGCTCGGTTGGCGGCCGGCGGCGACCTTCGAGTCGGGGCTGGCGGCCACGGTCGATTGGTATCTCGAGCATGCGGAGTGGGTGGAAGGGGTGCAGAGCGGCGCCTACCGCCGCTGGATCGACGCCCAGTACGGGGCGCTCGGTCGGACATCGACGCCGGCATCCTCCGCCGTGGCGGCATCCTAGGGAACTCCCGGCGAAACAGCGTTCCATCGCCGGTCGCAAACCCTTAGGTTTCAACGTGGTGCGCTCGCCCTGCACGCGTGCCGCCTGACGTCTCCCCCGGCCATCCCACCCACACGTCGCTGATGCGCGCCCCGTTGGCCCATCCCCGCAGCGCTGCGTTCAAGAGGCCGAGAAGGTCCCGGCCGTCGCAGCGGTCGCGACGCCCGACCTCACCCAATCAGGGGGGCCGATGAGGTCCACGACGCCCACGAGCGGACTCGCGGAGGCGGCGGGCGCCGGAGGGGAGTCCCCCAGCCCCATCATGCGGACGCTGGCCGTCCTGGGCGGCCACCGCACGTTCATCGTGCGCAGCGTCTTCGCCGGCGTGCTGTCGGGCGTGGGCATCACGCTCCTGCTGCCGCGGCACTACACGACCACCTTCTCTTTCATCCCGCAGACGGCGATGGACGGCGGGAAGTCGGGGCTGGCCAGCCTGGCCGGCCAGTTCGGCGTCTCGATCGGCGGCCTGCCCGGCCAGTCCACGCCACCGCAGCTGTACGCCGACCTGCTGGTGACACGCGAGATTCTGGTGCCGATCGCCACCGACAGCGTGCCCACCGGGACGTCGGGTGCGCCGCGAGTCCGGATGCCGGAGTTCCTTTCGGTGCGCGGGGATCGACCGGACGAGGTGATCGAGCGCACGGTCGCGAAGCTCA
>JACQES010000267.1 GCA_016200495.1 Gemmatimonadota bacterium | reverse complement strand
GCCGCGGGGACGTCGCGTTCGCTCGTGGAGCGCGCGGCCGACGTCACGCGCAAGGAGCGCCGCCGCCGCGTGCTGGTGCCGCGCGCGACGCCGCGCTCGGCGATCCACCGCGAGAACATGCTGCGCGTGACGCACGCGGGGGCGGTCGTGCTGCCGGCGGCGCCCGGCTTCTACCACGGCCCGACCGGGATTCCCGACCTGGTGGACTTCGTGGTCGCCCGCGTGCTCGACCAGCTCGAACTCGACCACGCGGTCGGGAAGCGCTGGAGCGGCGGGCCCCCCACGGACGCGTGAGCGTGGCGCCGGCCGCGGTCGTCATCGGCCTCATTTCCGATACGCACAACCTCGTGCGCCCCGCGGTGCACGAGGCGCTCGCCGGCGTGTCGCTCATCCTGCACGCGGGCGACGTGGGCGAGCCGATGGTGCTCGCCGAGCTCGAGACCATCGCGCCCGTGCGCGCCGTGTGGGGCAACACCGACGAGGCGTACCATCCGCTGGTCGCGTCGTTCATGCACCGGGTGGGCGACGTGCGGATCCACGTGAGCCACGGGCACGAGCTCGGGTCGCCCACGCCGGAACGGCTGCTGGCGACGTACCCCGAGGAGGTGATCGTGTACGGCCACACGCACCGCCAGCTCGTGACGCGCGCGGATGGGCGCGTCGTGGTGAATCCCGGCGCCGCCGGGCCCCGCCGGTTCAACCTCACGCCGTGCGTCGCGCGGCTCATGATCACGGGACGCGCGGTGGACGTGGAGCTGGTGCCGCTGCTGGCGTAGCGCGGGGCGCGGCCGGTCGGCGAACGACCGTACGCCAGCGATGGAGTCGCGCCCCAAACGAAGGGGTGCTGCCGCGCCGCAACGCCCGAATGGCCCGCGCCGACACGAGACGGTCACGCGTCGCTCATCAAATCATCATCCGCGCTTCAGCCGCCGCTCACGCGGCGGTGGCATCGTGGTGGCGTCCCTCGACCGGAGCGCCCGATGACCGACCACGATGCCTCACCCAACGTGACGCCGTTCCTCGACATCCTGCTCGTGCTGCTGATCATCTTCATGGTCGCGGTGCAGAAGCGGGTCACGCTCGACGTCCAGCTGCCGGATCCCGCGGCTCGCGGTGGACCCGACGCCGTGCCGATCGTGCTCGAGGTGACGCCGGGTCCGCGCTACGCGATCAATCGCGAGCCGGTGCCGCCCGCGAGCCTGCGCGCGCGGCTCGCCGCGCTCTACGCCCCGCGCAGGGACAAGCAGCTCCTCGTGCGAGGCGCCCGCGACGTCTCGTATCAGGACGTGATGACGGCGATGGACATCGCCAAGGGCGCCGGGGTGCGCGTGCTCGGCGTCGATCCCTCGCCACCGCGCCCGTAGCGCGACGCGGCTCCGCGGCGGACATTCTTGCCGATGTCCGCCGCCCCCGAATCACCACCCGTCGAGATCGGCCTCGCCACGCCCCCCGAACGGGCCTGGTGTGCGGAGCTGATGGCCGCCTCCGAACCCTGGCGCACCCTCGGCCGCGACCGCGCGGCGTGCGCGGCCGTGGTCGCCGAGGCCCACGACACGGAGCTGCACGTCGCGCGCGTCGGCGCCGTGCCCGTCGGCTTCCTGCTGCTGCGCCCGCGCGGGCTCGCGGGCTCGCCCTATGTCGTCGCGATCGCGGTGGCGGAACGCGCGCGCGGGCGCGGCGTCGGCACGCGCCTGCTCGACCACATCGCGCGACACGTGACGCCGGCGGCGAAGCACCTCTTCCTCTGCGTGTCGGACTTCAACGTGGACGCCCAACGCCTGTACGCCCGCCACGGCTTCGTGCCCGTGGGGCGACTGCCCGACTACCTCGTGCCCGGCAAGGACGAGCTGATCCTGCAGAAGCGCCTCGCCCCGTGAAGACGCGCTGGAACTGGGCCGGGCTGCTCGCGCTCTCGGCCATCGCGAGCTACCTCGTGCGCGTCAACATCACCGTGGCGGGTGAGCCGATCATGCGCGAGTACGGGCTCTCGCAGGTCGAGATGGGGCGCGTGTTCAGCGCGTTCACCGGCGGGTACGCGCTCTGCATGATTCCCGCGGGCGCGCTCGCCGACCGGTTCGGCGTGCGCCGCGTGCTCCTGTGGGCGGCGTCCGGGTGGGTCGCCACGACCCTCCTCCTCGCCGCCGTCGGCCTCACGCCGGTGGCGATGCTCGGCGTCCTGCCGGCCTTCATCGCGCTCCGCGTGCTGCTCGGCGTGTTCGAGGCGCCGACGTTCACCGCGGCGGCGCTCGGCGTCTCGAGGTGGGCGGCGCCGGAGGTGCAGGGGCGCGCGAACGGCCTCGTGCTCGCGGCCATCGGCGTCGCGTCTGCCGCGGCGCCGCCGCTCGTGACGCAGCTGATCCTGTTCGCGGGATGGCGCGTGGCGATGCTGGTCACGGCGATCCCCGCGCTCGCGGTGGCGGCGCTGTGGCTGACGCTTCGTGAACCCGTGCCCACCGCGCGCGGCGTCGCGCAACCGACCGGCCTCGCCGCGCCGCGCACCTCGCGGCTGCGCTCGCGGTCGTTCATCGCGCTCACCGCGAGCTACACGCTGCAAGGCTACGTCGGCTACATCTTCATCTACTGGTTCTATCTCTACCTCGTGCAGGAGCGGAAGTTCGCGATCGCGCAGAGCCAGTGGGTGTCCGCGTTGCCGTGGGTGCTCACCATCGTGAGCATTCCGCTGGGCGGCCTGGTCTCCGACCGCCTCGCCACGGGGCGCCTGGGCCTCACGTGGGGGCGCCGCATGGTGCCGCTGGTGATGCTGTGCACCGGCGGCGCGCTGCTCGCGTACGGCGCGGCCACCACCAACATGTGGATCGCGGCCTTCGCGCTCGCCGTGGCCACCGCCTCGGTCATGGCCGTCGAGGGGCCGTTCTGGGCCACGATGCTCACCCTCGCGGGCGAGGACGCCGGAACCGCGGGTGGCATCATGAACCTCGGCAGCAACCTGGGCGGCTTCGTCTCGCCCGCCGTGACGCCGATGCTCGCGCTCTGGATCGGGTGGGAGCGTGCGCTCGAGCTTGCGGGACTGCTCGGCATCATGGCCGGCTTGCTCTGGCTCTGGGTGACGCCGGGCGCGGACGCGCCGCGCGCCGAGGCCAGCGCGTCGGCGCCGGGGGCCGAGACGCCCTGAACGGGGAACCCCGCCTCGTCGCGGGGTATCCCTCCTCTTCCCCACCTCCGGAGCCCGCTGCATGCGCTCGTGCGTCGTTCGTGCCGCCGTCCTCGCGTCGCTCATCGCCGCGCCGCTCGCGGCGCAGGGCAAGTTTCCCCCCGACTCGCTCGTGAACGTGAAGGTGCTCCCGAAGGCGGGGCCCGTCATCAACTTCATCGGCACGATGCGCAACTTCGCCGGTGCGCTCGGCGTGCGGTGCCAGCACTGTCACGTGGGGCAGGAAGGCCAGCCGCTCGGCACCTTCAACTTCGTCTCCGACGAGAAGCGCACGAAGCTTGTCGCGCGCCAGATGGTGCAGATGGTGGAGGAGATCAACCGCCGCCTCGACAGCATCCCGGGTCGCGTGGCGGGCGGCCCCGCGGTGACCTGCCAGACGTGCCATCGCGGCGTGGCGCGCCCGATGCCGCTCACCGCGCTGCTCGTGGATGCGGCGCAGGCGGGCGGGGCCGACTCGGCCGTTCGCGCCTATCGCGCCCTCCGGCAGCGCTACTACGGACGCGATGCCTACGACTTCAGCGAGATCACGCTCACGTCGGCCGCCCTGAGGCTCGCGCGTGCCGGCAAGCGCGACGAGGCGGACGCGATGCTGGGCCTCAACGAGGAGCTCTTCCCCAACGCGTCGGGCACGGCCCTCACGCGGGGCAACGTGGTGCTGCTGCGCGGCGACACGGCGGGGGCGGTGGCGGCCTTCCGCGAGGCGATCCGTCGCGACAGCACCAACGCCGAGGCGCGCGGCCGCCTGCGGGAGGTGGGGGGACGGCCCTAGCCTTCGCGGGGCCGCGAGGCGTCCCGGCCGGCCCTTGCTCCGGGCAGGTCGGGATCGCGCATCGCCACACGCGCCTCCCGCCGTTCCTCTCGTCACGCCACCATGTCCATCGCGCACGATCTCGACAAGCTCGCCAGCAAGGCCGCCGATCGCGGCCTTTCGACCGACGGCACGCCGCACGTGAGCCGGCACATCGTGTTCTGCGGCGGCGACAAGTGCTGCGAGGGCAAGGATGGCGATCGCGCGTGGAAGCACCTCAAGAAGCGCGCGGCCGACCTCCGCGACGAGGGGCACGCGCCGCTGCTCCGCACGCGGGCGACCTGCCTGCAGATGTGCGTGGCGGGGCCGATCGCCGTCGTGTATCCGGACGGCACGTGGTACCACTCCGTGACCGAGGAAGTGCTCGACCGGATCATCGACGAGCACGTGATCGGCGGCAAGGTCGTGCTCTCCCACTGTTTCGCGCACGACCCGCTGGGGGCCTGATGTCGGCGCGCGTCGTGGCGAAGTTGCGTGCGCTCTGCCTCGCGCTGCCGGCGACCTACGAGAAGGAGGCGTGGGGCGAACCGACCTTCCGCGTCGAGAAGGGGAAGATCTTCGCGATGCATGCCACGTCGACCACGCACCACGGCAATGGGCGGCAGTCGGTGTGGCTCAACGCGTCGAAGGAGAACCAGGAACTCCTCATGTCGATGCGGCCGTCGCGCTACTTCGCGCCGCCGTACGTCGGGCCCAGCGGGTGGATCGGCGCGTGGCTCGATGGCGTCGAGGACTGGGACGAGCTGCGCGAGCTGATCGGCGATGCCTGGCGGCGCGCGGCGCCCAAGCGGGTGCTCGCGGCGGTGGACGCGGGGGAGGCGGTCCCGATCGGGGCAACGACGGCGGCAGCGAAGCCAGCGAGGCCGGTCAAGGCGGAGTCATCGAAGGCGACGCACACGGCGAAGCGGGCAGCCACGGCGAAGGCGGCGAAGACGGCGAAGGCGGCGAAGGCGGCGAAGGCGGCGAAGGCAGCGAAGGCAGCGAAGGCGGCGAAGACGGCGAAGACGGCAAGGACCACGTCGAAGCTGGCGCGGACGCGCGCCGCCGCCGCGAAGCCCCGTCGCGCGCGCGGATGACCCCCGCCGAGCTCGACGGCACGCTCGCGTTCCTGCGCGCCGCCGAGGCGCTCAAGAGCACCACGCGCAGCGCATGGACCGCGTCGGGAACTCCAGAGAGCACTGCGGCACACACGTGGCGGCTCTGCCTCATGGCGATGGTGCTCGCGGACGCGCTGCCGGGCGTCGATCAGGCGCGCGTGCTGCGCATGCTCGTGGTGCACGACCTGGCCGAGGCGGTGTCGGGCGACATTCCGGCGCCGGCGCAGGTGGGCGCCCCGCCCAAGGGCGATCGAGAGCGGCACGAACTGACCGCCCTCGTGGCGCCGTTACCGCCCGGCCCGCGGCAGGAGATCCTCGCGCTGTGGGAGGAGTACGAGGCCGCCGCCACGCGCGAAGCGCAGGTGGCCAAGGCGCTCGACAAGCTCGAGACGATCCTGCAGCATGTGCAGGGCGCCAATCCGCCCGACTTCGACTATGCCTTCAACCTCGGCTACGGGGTCGCGCACACCGACCGCGTGCCGGAACTCAAGGCGCTGCGCGCCGTGCTCGATGCCGCCACGCGCGCGCGCGCGGACGGGGCGAGCGCCGACTACCAGATCCGCTCGACGCCGTAGCGATCGAACATCGCGTCCGCCGAGAGGATGGGCAGGTCCTCGAGCGAAGACGTCGCCACGAGCAACCGGTCGAACGGATCGCGATGCAGGGGCGGCAGCGCGGCGACCTCGAGCGTGTGCGACAGCTTGACCTCCATCAGGTCCACGCGGGCCCGCGCCAGGTGCGTGCTGAAGAGGTCGGCCAGCGTGACGTTGAGGCGGAGCGAGCCCCGGCCCACCTTGATCGCGACTTCCCACGCGGACGCCACGCTCACCACGAGCGACGTCCGGGCGTCCTCGATCGTGCGCCGCGCCCGTGGCGAGAGCTGCTCGGGCGCCGAGAGCATCCAGAGCAGGGTGTGCGTGTCGAGCAGCGCTCTCACGGGCGGCGCTTCCGCCGGGCGGGCGCCCCTTCGGCCACCTTGAGCGCGCGCGCCGGGGACGCGGGATACGCGACGGACCGGAGCGGGTCCGTCGCGCTCGCGCCCTCGAAGTCCGCCGTCAGCTCGTCGTCGGCGTCGAAGTCGGGGCCAATATGGATCTGCCCAGCGAGTGAGCCGAGGACCCTCGCCGGCGGCGTGGGGGTGAGGGCGACCAGCGTGGCGACGGGGACGTTGTTCTTCGCGATCATGATCTCTTCTCCGAGCAGGACCCGTTCGATGAGTCGGGACAGGGTAGTCTTGGCTTCGTGGATGTTCACCACCCGACTGTTGCGGCCCCCTTTCATTCGTTGCTCCGTTTGACTTAGCTAATAGCTTAGTCTAGTGATGACTGCGCGTCAAGCGCCGAAGTCGGATCGCTAGGCGCTCTCGGCAAGCGCTTCGGCGCGCGAACCGTCCGCGCGCACGGCGCGCGCCAGTTCGCCTGGATGCGCGCGGAACCAGCTCGAGAGCAACAGGAGCTCGTCGATCTCGTGGGGCGGAATCGCGGTGCCGCGCGCGCCAGCATGCTCCTCGATCGTGCCGGCGAGCGCCGTCAGCGCTTCGAGGTCGTCGAGGCGGCCCTCCGCCGGCAGGTCGCCTACCACGCGGCCGCGGCGCACCAGGTAGATCCGATCGTCGCCGAAGTGGCCCGCGACGGGATAGGCGAAGGTGAGCGTCTCGACGGCGAAGCGGAGCCGCGCGAACGACTCACGCAGCCCCTCGAGGCGCTGGAGCTTGTCGCGCATGGACGCGGCCCGCTCGAACTCGAGCGCGTCGCTGGCCTCTAGCATGCGCGCGCGCAGCTCCGCGAGGGGGGAGTCGTCGTGGCCGTCGAGGAAGGCGCGCGCGAGTTGCACGCGCGCGTCGTACGCCGTGGAGGAGCAGGCCGCGATGCACGGGCCCAGGCACCGCTTGATCTCGTAGCGGATGCACCCGGGAGTGCGCGCCTCGTGCTGCCACAGCTCGCGCTGGTCGTCGAACTGCATGCGGCGGTCGAGCGTGCAGTCGCGGAGCCCCAGCGCGTCGGCCAGCTCGCGCACCGCGTCGCCCAGGCGCACGGCGCCGACGAACGGCCCGTAGAACATGCCGCGACCGTCGCCGGCGCCGCGCACCACCTGCAGCCGCGGGGCGCGGCCGGCCGTGAGGCGGATGAAGGCGTAGTGCCGCGCGTCGCGCTTGCCCACCACGTTGCTCCGCGGCCGCCACTTCTTGATCAGGTGCAGCTCCTCGCGCAGGGCCGCGAACTCGCTCGGCACGTACGTCCACTCGATGGTGTCCGCGGCGGCCAGGATGCGCATCCCCTTGTCGGCGGGCCAGGTGCCGCGGAAGTACGACAGCAGCCGCGCGCGCAGCGACTTGCTCTTGCCCACGTAGATGACCTCGCCGTCGGGCGCGATCATGCGATAGACGGCCGGGCGCTGCTCGGCGCCCGCGCTCACGAGGGCGCGCAGGCGCTCGAGATGCGCGGGGTCGGGCTTGTCGAGGCGGCGGCGCTTGCTCACGCGCCGTCTCCCGCCTGGTCCGCGCCGCGCGCGCCAGGTGCGCCGCGCACGCCAACCGCGCCGCGCGCGCACGATGCTCCGACTACTCCGCCTGCGCCGGCTCCGCGAATGGCGCCCGCCGCCGAGTTCATCGCTGGCACCACGCGCAGAACACGGTCGTGCGGCCGTCGATGGCCATCGTCGAGGCGAGGCGCGCGCCGCAGCGCGTGCACGGCTCGCCCGCGCGTCCATAGGCTTCGAGCTGCGCGGCGAAGGCGCCGCGTCCGCCGCGCGCGTCGCGGTAGTCGCGGAAAGTGGTGCCCCGGGCCACGATGGACGCCGTCAGGATCTCGCGGAGCGCGAGCGCGAGCGCGTCGGTCTCGGCCGCCGTGAGCGAGGACGCGGCACGCGACGGATCCACGCGCGCGCGCCACAGCGACTCGGTCGCGTAGATGTTGCCCACTCCCGCCAGCGCCCGCTGGTCCATCAGCACCACCTTGACCGGTCGTCGTGATCGCGCGAGGCGCGCGTGCAGGGCCCCGCCATCGAAGCTCGCGTCGAGCGGCTCGGGACCGAGCGCGCCCTCGTATGCCGCCCAGCGCGCCGGCGACATGCAGGCGACGGTCCCGAGGCGCCGCACGTCACGGTACACGAGTGTGCGGCCATCCGAAAGCGGCCAGCGGACGCAGACGTAACCGTCGTCGAGGTCGGCGGTCGGGTCGAGCAGCAGCGCGCCGGTGAAGCGGGGCTGCACCGCGATCCGGTCGCCGCCCTCGAGCTCGAGCACCACCAGCTTGGCGCGACGCGTGACCGCCTCCACGGCCAGGCCCGTCACGCGCGCCGCGAACCCGCGCGCGCCCATTTCGCGCAGGACGTCGGCGTGAGGCGCGCGCATGCCGACGATCCGGGCGCCGCGCATGGCGGCGTCCAGGTCACGCGCGATCGTCTCGGTTTCAGGAAGCTCCGGCACGCGCCAGTTCGCGCCACCCGATGTCGGGGCGGAACTGCCGGCCCGCGAACGTCACGCGCGCGGCCCACTCGGCCGAGCGCGCCTGCGCCTCGCGCAGCGTCGACGCGGTGGCGACGAGGTTGAGGACCCGGCCGCCCGCCGTCTCGAGGCGGCCATCGGCCCCGAGGCGCGTGCCGGCGTGAAAGGCGAGCACGCCATCCGGCAGTTCGGGCAGCGCGATCGGCGTCCCCGTGTCGCCCTTCTCGGGATAGGAGCCCGCCGCGAGCACCGTGCACACGCTGGCGGCGGGCCGCCACTTGAGCGGTGCCGCACCGGCGAGGCCATCGCCCACGGCCACCGCCTCGAGCAGGGGGCCGAGCGACGAGTCGAGCAGCGGCAGGATGGCCTGGGTCTCGGGGTCGCCGAATCGGCAGTTGAACTCGACCACCTTGATGCCGTCGGCGGTGAGCATGAGCCCGGCGTAGAGCAGTCCCGTGAACGGCACGCCGTGCGCCGCCATGGCCGCGAGCATCGGCGCGAAGACGCGCTGCTCCGCGTCGGCGACGAGGGCGCGCGTGGAGAGCGAGACGGGTGCGTACGCGCCCATCCCCCCGGTGTTCGGGCCTTCGTCGCCCTGGAGGAGCCGCTTGTGGTCCTGCACCCCGATCATCGGGAGCGCGCGCTGCCCGTCGCAGAGCGCGAAGAGCGACAGCTCCTCGCCCGCCATGAATTCCTCGACCAGCACCTCGTGCCCGGCGTCGCCGAACGCGTTGCCCTCGAGCATCATCCGGATCGCGGCCTCGGCGTCCGGCAGCGTCATGGCCACCACCACGCCCTTGCCGGCGGCCAGCCCGGACGCCTTGATCACGACGGGGGCGCCGAGCGCGTGCGCCGCGCGAATCGCGCCCGGCACGTCGGTGTGCGTGGTGGCGCGCGCCGTGGGCACGCCGGCCTCGACCATGAGCGCCTTGCTGAAGCGCTTGGACGCCTCGACCTGCGCAGCGCCCTGCGTGGGCCCGAACGCGGCCAGCCCTTCGCGCCGGAAGTGGTCCACGAGGCCCGCGGCGAGCGGGCCCTCGGGCCCGACCATCGTGAAGGCGACGCGCTCGCGCCGGGCGATCGTGGCGAGCGCGGCGATGTCGGTGGCACTGGCCGCGAGACAGGTACCCAGCGTCCCGATGCCGGGATTGCCCGGGGCCGCGAGGATCTCGGCCCCCTCGCCGTGCAGCTTCCACGCGAGCGCGTGCTCGCGCCCACCCCCGCCGACGACGAGGACCTTCATCGAGACCGGCGGGGGGACACGGGCATCAGCCCCCGTCGCCGCCGCGCTTGTTCCACGCGGCGCTGAAGGCGTCCTTGGCGCGGCCGACGGCCGCCGTGACCTCGTCCACCGCCGCCTTCGCCTGCTCCTTGTAGTAGCCGCCGGCCTCGTTCATGTCCTCGTTGAGCGGCCGCTTCGGGTCGCCCCGCCGCGGGTAGTTGCCGCCGAGGATGGCGCGGTACTGTTCGGTGGTGCTCCAGCGCCCGAGTTCCGCCGCCCGCACGGTGCCGAACGGATGATCGCGGAAGGCGGTGTTGAGCATCTTGAGCGTCTTGTCCACCAGCCCGCCCTCGGTCTCGTACGAGGCCGCCTGGGCGAGGAACGCGTCCACGTCGATCGTGTCGTCGCCCGCGCCGCCGCCGGTCATCTTGAGGAAGGTGGAGCCGGCCACGCGCAGGTCCTGCACGCCCAGGAGCCCCGCGCGGTCGGCGGAGAACTCCGCCTTGCGGTACCACTCGAGGATCGCGAGCTCGAACGGCAGCAGCGCCATCCCCGCGAGCAGCGGAAGCGAGCGCAGCCCGAGCGTCATGATGATGACGGCGATCGTCGTGTACGTCGTGTGCCCCGAGATGATGTGCCCGAGCTCGTGCGACAGGATGAAGCGGCGCTCCTCCTGGTCGAGCAAGGCGATCGTCCCCGAGTTCACGACGATGAACGGATCCTCGAACCCGTAGGCGCCCGCGTTCACGAACGGGGTCTGCGCCACGTAGAGCTCGGGGCGCTTCGGCCAGTTGAAGGTCTCGAGGACCTCCGAGTAGAGCGCGTCGAGCTTGGGGCGCTGCTTGGGCCCGACCTTGACCGCGCCGGCCAGGAAGAGCTGCCGCGCGCCGCGCTCGCCCAGGAAGCCGACGATCTTGCGGACCACCTCGTCGAACCCCGGCAGGGCGCGCATCGCGTTGAGCGCGGCGCGATCGGCCGGGTGTTCCCAGGCGGTGGAGTCGATGAGCGGGAGCGGGGTCGGGGCCATGGCAGGCGAGTCCGGAAGGGAGTTGGCGTCCCTACGGGGCGGCGGGGCGGGAGGTTACAGGCCGATGAAGGCCTGGTCGAGGTCGGCGATCAGGTCCTCGATATCCTCGACGCCGCAGGAGAGGCGGATCAGCCCGTCCGTGAGGCCCATGGCGACCTTCCGCTCCGCGGGCACGCTGCCGTGGGTCATGCTGGCCGGGTGCGAGATGAGCGACTCGACGCCGCCCAGCGATTCGGCCAGCGAGAACACCTTCATCCGGTCGAGGACGTGCTTGGCGTTGGCCTTGGAGCCCATCTCGACCGAGAGCATGCCGCCGAAGCCCGACATCTGGCACTTGGCGAGGGCGTGCTGGGGGTGCGATTCGAGCCCGGGGTAGATGACCCGCTCCTCGCCCCACCGCTTGGCCAGCCAGCGGGCGCAGGCCATGGCGTTCTCGGCGTGGCGCGGCATCCGCAGGTGCAGCGTCTTGGTGCCGCGGAGGGCGAGGAAGCAATCCATCGGTCCCGGCACCGCCCCGCCCGAGTTGAGCAGGAACTGGAGCCGCTCGGCCAGGTCGTCGCGGTTGGTGACGACCATGCCCCCGATCATGTCCGAATGGCCGTTCAGGTACTTGGTTGTGCTGTGCATCACCAAATCCGCGCCAAGTGCGAGGGGGCGCTGGAAGAAGGGAGACGCGAATGTGTTGTCGCAGACCAGCAGGGCCCCGGCCTTGCGGGCGATCTCGGCCGAGGCCTTGATGTCCGTGAGGCGCATCAACGGGTTCGTCGGGGTCTCGATCCAAATCATCCGTGTGGCCGACGTGACCGCGTCGGAAATCCTCTGGGGATCCCGGGTATCAACAAACGAGAAGGTGAGGCCGAAACTGGTGAGGACGCGATCAAAGAGCCGGAAGGTGCCGCCGTACACGTTCTCCCCGCAGACGACGTGGTCGCCGGACTTGAGGAACTTCATGATCGTGTCGGTCGCTCCCACCCCGGAGGCGAACGCAAAGCCGTGTGACCCTCCCTCGAGGATGGCCACATTGCGTTCGAGCGCTTCCCGTGTGGGGTTTTTCCCACGCGCGTATTCGTAGCCCTTGTTCTCGCCAAGGGCATCTTGGACGTACGTCGAGGTCATGTACACGGGCGTCATGATGGCCCCCGCGAGGGGCTCGGGCCGCTGGCCCGCATGAATCGCCTGGGTGCCGAACCCGGCCGCTCGATCGCTGTCAAAGACCTTCGTCATTGCCTTCAATCCGTTGGACGATGAGCCGGAATCTACTCGGCAGGACCCGACCGGAGCGAGCGCGCCTTTCCGAGGCGACGCCGGGGGCACGGACGTGGGCGTGATCAGCATGGACGCGCCGTCACGGCCCGCGCTGCCCAACGTGGTCCCGCCGGGGGCGACCTGCCTGCTGGTGGATGACGAGCCGCGCATTCGCCAGGTGCTGGCCCGCCTGATGAAGGCCGACGGTTTCGAGTGCCGCGAGGCCGCCTCGGGCACCGAGGCGCTCCAGGTGCTCGACGAGGCGCCGGCCGACCTGGTGATCTCCGACCTCCGCATGCCGCAGATGGACGGCGTGGAGCTGCTGCGCCACCTGCGCGAGCGCCATCCCGACACGGCCGTCATGCTCATCACCGCCGTGGCCGACGTGGACGTGGCCGTGGGCTGCCTGAGCACGGGCGCGATGGACTACCTGACCAAGCCGTTCCACCTCGACGAGGTGCGGGCGCGCGTGGCGCAGGCAATGCAGAAGCGCCGGCTGATCATGGAGAACCGCGAGTACCAGCTCCGCCTCGAGCAGCGCGTGTCGGTGCAGGCGCACCGGATGGAGGAGCTCTTCCTCGCCGGGATCCAGTCGCTCGCCGAGGCGCTCGAGGTCAAGGACCGCTACACGCGCGGCCATTCGGTGCGCGTGTCGCAGTACTCGGTGGCGATCGTGCGCGCGCTCGGGCTCGACGACAACGTCGCGCGGCAGGTCGAGCTGGGCGGCCACGTCCACGACATCGGCAAGATCGGGGTGCGCGAATCGATCCTGAACAAGCCGGGCCCGCTCACCGACGAGGAGTACGACCACATCATGCTTCACCCGATGGTCGGGTGGCGCATCCTCTCGCCGCTGCTGCAGGATGCGCCGATGGCGCTCAACATCGTGCGCTCGCACCACGAGCGCTTCGACGGGCGCGGCGTTCCCGACGGGCTCGCGGGCACGGCGATTCCGCTCGAGGCGCGCATCGCCGCCGTGGCCGACGCGTTCGACGCGATGACGTCCGGGCGGCCGTACCGCGCCGAGCGCCGCTACTCGGTCGAGGCGGCGTTCACGGAGCTCCGTCGCTGTCGCGGGACGCAGTTCGATCCCCTGGTGGTGGACGCCTTCCTGACCGCCGTGGAAGAGGGGATGCTCGCGATCCCGGACTTCGACCTGGGCGAGCCGCCCATGGGATCGGCCTGACCGGATCGGGCGTGTCGCGATCCGCGGCGCGAGTGACGGGTCACCAAGGGTCGCGCGCGGGGTCGCGGACACGCCGCCGACGGGGGCCGCGAACGGCTACGCGCGCACCGTGATCGTGGCCGGCTGCTTGTAGGCCGATAGCCGGTCCGCAGCCCATGCCTTCACCTCGCTCTCGCTCACCGTGCCGGTGACGTCGAGGGCGATGTCGTGCTCGCGCACCTCGTCCGTCACCGCGCGCACGCGCACGCTGGACACGCCCGGCAGCTCGCCGATCGCGTGCTCGATCTCGCGGGGGTAGATGTTGTAGCCGAGCCGCAGGAACATCGGCTTGTGAAGGCCCAGGAAGCGCACGGTGCCGCTCGCGTCACGCACGCACCGGTCGCCGGTGTAGAGCCAGCCGTCCCGCTGCTGGAGTCCGGTCGTCTCGCCATGCAGGTAGCCGGGACTCACGTTGTCGCCGCGCACACAGAGCTCGCCCTCCGCACCGTCGGCCACGGGCGCCGTGAGCGGCGCCGACGCGGGATCGTCGAGGTGCGAGAGCGGCTCGCGCACCGACACCGCCACCCCCGGGAACGCGCGTCCGAGCGTGCCGCGCTCGTTGGGGCGACCGACGTGATTGAACAGGCAGACGGGTCCGGCCTCGGTGAGTCCGTAGCCCTGCCGCAGCTCGATCCCGGTCGCGTCGGCCCATTGGTCCTGCCACGCCACGGGGAGCGTGGAGCCGCCGCAGATGGCGACGCGCAGCGCCGGCGCGGCGAGGCGGGTGCCGCGGCGCGCGAGGACCTGCAGGATGCCGTCGAAGATCGCGGGAACGCCGATCACCCGCGTGACCGCGCCCTGCTCCAGCAATTCCACCGCGCGTGGCGCGTTGAAGCGCCCGAGTGTGGTGACGCGCGCCCCCACGAGGAGCGGCGCGGTGGCGGTCACGGTGAGGCCAAAGAGGTGCGACCACGGCAGGAGCGCGAGCATGTGATCGTCGCGCACGAGCCCCATGGCCTCGACCGTCGCGCGCGCGTTCGCGAGCAGGTTGCGGTGCGTGAGCACGGCGCCCAGCGGCATCCCCTGCATGGCGGACGTGTAGACGATCGCGCACGGATCGGTGGAACCGGCCGCGTCGTCCTCGCCCTCGAGGCGCACGCTGTCGTGCCCGGCGAGCGGCACCGTGCGCTCGGTCCCCGCGTGCACGATCACGGCGCGCTCGGGCGCGTCGTCGAGCAGCACGTGCGTCACGCCGGGCGGCAGCTTCTCCGCGAGGTGACGCGTGGTGAACACGGCGCCCACGTTCGCGTCGTCCAGCTGGACGGCGACCTCGCGCGGCGCCGCGAGCGGATTGATGAGCACCGCGGCGCGACCGTCGCTGGCGGCGAGTCCCGTGAGGAACGCGCTCGAAGTGGGGAGGAGCAGCGCGGCGCGCTTGCCGTCGAGGGCGCGCACCAGGGCGGCGCTCGTGCGGAGGAGCGTGAGGCCCGCCATCACGGCGCGCGCGGACGCGGCGAGGCGGGCGGTACGGCGCGGCTTCCGGCGGCGCTTCGCGTTGCCAACGCGGCGGCGAGACCGAGCGCGCGATGCGCCCGGCGCGTCGCGCGCTCCGCGGACTGCCGGATCACAGGTCGAAGCGGGAGACGACGCCGCGCAGGCGGTTGGCGACTTCGGCCAGGTGCTGGCTGGACTCGGCGATGTGCTGCATGGCGGAGCCCTGCGTCTCGACGACGGCGCGCACTTCATGCGCCGTCGCGGCGTTCTGCCCCGCGACCGTGGCGATCGCCTCGATCTCGTCCACGAGGGCGGCCACCTCGCGCTGCTGGTCGTCGGCGGCGGCCACGATGGCGGCGACGGCCGCGCGGCTCCCCTCGATCTGCAGGCCGATGCGCTCGAGCGCGGTGGCGCTGCCCCGGATGACGGACTCGCCGGCGGCCACCTGGTCGCTCACGCCGGTGATGCTCTCTTCCGTGGCGCGGGCGGAGCCCAGGATCTCGGTGGCGAGCGAGCGGATGACGTCGAGGGCGCGGGCGCTCTCGGCGGCGAGCTTGCGGACCTCGTCGGCGACGACGGCGAACCCCTTGCCCTGTTCGCCGGCGCGGGCGGCCTCGATGGCCGCGTTGAGGGCGAGCAGGTTGGTCTGCTTGGCGATCTGGGCGATGGTCTCGGTGATGCGGCCGATCTGCCGCGACTTCTCGGCCAGCGCCTGCACGGCGGGCACGGCGTCGCGCGTGACGGCGGTGATCTGCGCCATGCTCTCGAGCGCCTCGCGCGCGGAGGCCACGCCGCGCTGCGCGACGTGCGTGACCTCCTCGGCGGCCTGGTTGGCGGAGCGCGCCTGGTCGGCGACGCCGCGGGCGCGGGCGGACACGGCACTCGCGCCGGCGGAAATCGTCGTGATGGCCGACGTCTGCGTGTCGGCCGATCCAGAGATCGCGTTGGCCGCGGCGCTGACCTCCTCGGTCGAGGCCGAGAGCTGCTCGGCGCTCGCGGCCATCTGCTCCGCCGTCGCGGCCACTTCGGCCGCGCCCGACTCGATCTCGCGCAGCACGGAGCGGAGGTGCTGGCTCATCGAGCGGAAGCTCTCGGCCAGCAGGCCGATCTCGTCGTCGGAGGTGTAGGCGAGGTCGCGGCGCAGCGCCCCCTGCGCGACGGATTCGACGTGGGCCGAGACCGCCTCGATGCCGCGCGTGAGGCGCCCGGCGATCCAGAAGGCGAGGCCGACGGCGATAAGGAAGACGACCGGCAGCACCGCGGCAAAGCGCACGAGCTGGCGATCGAGCTCCGTGAGGAAGGCGTCGGCATTGAGGGTGGCGAGCACGAACCCGGCGGCCTCGCCGCCCTGCCGGGCGACGGGGGCGACGGCCGACAGGAGCCGCTCGGTGCGGACGGTGTAGAGATCGGAGTAGGCGCTCCGCCCCTTTTCGAGGGAGTCGAGGAGGCCAGGGGGCGGGGTCCAGGCGGCGGCGTACTCGGCGCGGTCGGGGGCCCACGAGCCGTGGGCGATGATCTTCCAGCGGCCGCTCGCGTCGCGGCGCACGATGGCGATGCCGTCGGTGAGCTCGGTGGCCGCGCCGCCGTTGGCTGCCCAGAACTTGCGGAGTTCGGCGCGGACGAAGGCGAGGGTGCGCGGGTCCTTGTCCGCGGCCAGGTTCGCGAGGGTGTCGCCGGGGATGGCGGCGCCGGCCGTGCGGGCGATGGCCTCGAGGCGGAGGCCGTTGAGCTGCAGCAGGCCCTGACGCGCCTGCAGGTAGATCGGCACGACGATGACGACGAGCGCCGCGAGCACCGCCGCCGCGCAGGCAGCCGCCAGCTTCCACCGGAAGGGGAGAACCGAGCGGCGCGAACGGCGGGAGGTGTCCAGATGGGCTCCGGGGAAAGGCGGTGCTGTCGCGGGGGGGCGCGGGCCCGGTCGGCGGGCGTCGGCGCGCCCCGAGATCAAGGACGACGACGGGGCCCGAATGACAACGGGGTTCCGGCGCGACGACGGGACGTAACGTAGGTCACCGGATTGGACGGGTAAAGACAGGCGCAAATCTTGAAACGGCAGGGGCTTGCGCTAGGATTAACAGTCTCAGAACACGAGCATCCGGGGCATGGCGTACGAGGGGTTGATGGTGAGCGTTTCCGGGATCCGGGGACGCGTGGGCGAAGCACTGACGCCCGAAATCGTGAGCACCTTCGCGGCCGGCTTCGGCGCGTGGGCCACCGCGCAACACGGCAACAACACGATCGTGCTCGGCCGCGACAGTCGCGTGTCGGGACCGATGTTCCATCGGGTCGTGGTGGCCGCGCTGCAATCGGTGGGGTGTCGCGTGATCGACGTCGGGATGGCGCCCACGCCGACGATCCAGCTCGCGGTCGAGCACCATCATGCCGCCGGCGGCCTCGCGATCACGGCGAGCCACAACCCGGTGGAGTGGAACGCGCTCAAGTTCATCGGCGCGAGCGGGCTCTTTCTCGATGGCGCGGAAGCGGTGGCGATGCGCGCGTCGGTCGAGGGTGGTTTCAAGCGCGCGACCTGGGACAAGCTCGGCACCCTCGAGGAGGACCGTGAAGCTTGCGCGCGCCACGTGCAGGCGATCCTCGCGCTCCCGTGGCTCGACGTCGCCGGCATCCGCGCGAAGCAGTTCAAGGTGGCGCTCGACTGCTGCCATGGCGCCGGCCCGACCGTCTTCCCGCAGCTGCTCGAGGCGCTCGGGTGCGAGGTGCACGCGATCGGGATGACGCCGGACGGGCGGTTCCCGCGCTCGCCGGAGCCGATCGCCGAGAACCTCAAGGACCTCGAGGCGCTGGTGAAGCGCACCGGGGCCGTGGTGGGGCTGGCCACCGACCCGGACGTGGACCGCCTGGCGCTGGTGGACGAGCGGGGGAAGGCGATCGGCGAGGACTGGACGCTGGCCCTGGCGACACGGGTCGTCCTGCGACACAAGTCCGGGCCGGTCGTGACGAACCTCAGTACCAGCCGGATCCTCGACGACGTCGCGGAGCGGCTGGGCTCCCGTGTGTTGCGGGCGCCCGTCGGGGAAGTCAATGTGGCAGTACGGATGCGTTCGGGGGGGTCGCCGATCGGGGGGGAGGGGAACGGGGGAGTGATCCTGCCGGAACTCCACCTCGGGCGGGACGCGCCCGTCGGCGCGGCACTGATCCTGCAGTTGCTCAAGGACGAGGCGCGGCCGCTCTCCGCCATCGTGGGGGAGTATCCGCGCTACGCGATCGTCAAGGACAAGCTGGACCGTCCGGCGGGCGCCCTCACGACCGTGTACGACGCCCTCAAGGCGGCGTTCCCGGACGGGGCGGTGGACACGCAGGACGGGCTTCGCCTTTCCTGGCCGGACCGGTGGGTGCACGTGCGCCCGTCCGGCACGGAGCCGATCGTGCGGGTCATCGCCGAGGCGCCCACGGAGGCCGAGGCGCGGGCCCTGATTTCCCGCAGCCGCGAGCCGCTGGACGCGCTCGCGCGCGGCTAGCCTTTCTTCTCAATCGGGACGCAGATCCATGTGCGGAATCGTCGGGTACGTCGGGCCACGCATCGCCACCCCCCTCCTGCTGGAGGGGCTCAAGCGGCTGGAATACCGCGGCTATGACTCGGCCGGCATCGCGGTGATGAACGGCAAGGGGGTCGAGACGCGGCGCGCGCCCGGCAAGATCGCGAAGCTCGAGGCGGTGCTGAACGCGCACCCGGTGACGGGGAGCCTCGGCATCGCGCACACGCGGTGGGCGACGCACGGCGCGCCGACGGAGATGAACGCGCACCCGCACACGAGCACCGACGGCACGATCGCGGTGGTGCACAACGGGATCATCGAGAACGCGACGGCGATCCGGGCGCGGCTCGAGGGGAACGGCTACGTGTTCACGTCGGAGACGGACACGGAGGTGCTGGCCCACCTGATCCAGGAGATGTACGCCGGGAACCTCGAGGAGGCGGTGATCCGCGCGCTCGAGAAGGTGGAGGGGACGTACGGGATCGCCGTCGTGTGCAGCAAGGAGCCCGACAAGATCGTCGCGGCCCGCAAGGGGAGCCCGCTCCTCGTGGGGTTGGGCGAGGGCGAGTACTTCATCGCCTCCGACGCGTCGGCGATCCTCAACCACACGCGCGAGGTGATCTACCTCGACGACGGCGACCTCGCGGTGCTCGACCGCACGGGGTACAAGATCATCGACATGAGCGCGACGCACCTCGATCGGAAGGTCACCAAGATCGACTGGGACCTCGGCCAGATCGAGCGCGGCGGGTTCGCGCACTTCATGCTCAAGGAGATCTTCGAGCAGCCGACGACGATCGAGAACACGATGCGCGGCCGCCTGCTCGAGGAGGAGGGCACGTCCAAGCTGGGCGGCCTCAACCTGTCGGACGAGGAGCTGCTCAAGTTCGACAACATCGTGATCACGGCGTGCGGCACCAGCTGGCACTCGGCGCTCATCGGCGAGCACATGCTCGAGGAGCTGACGCGGATCCCGGTCGAGGTCGAGTACGCGAGCGAGTTCCGCTACCGCAACCCGATCGTCAACGAGCGCACCCTCTGCATCGTGATCTCGCAGTCGGGCGAGACGGCCGACACGCTGGCGGCGATGCGCGAGGCCAAGCGGCGCGGCGCGCGCACGCTGGGCATCGTGAACCAGGTCGGCTCGACGATCGCGCGCGAGGCGGACGGCGGCATCTACATCCACGCCGGCCCCGAGATCGGCGTGGCGAGCACCAAGGCGTTCACCTCGCAGGTGGTGGCGCTCTGCCTGCTGACGCTCAAGCTGGGCCGCCTGCGCGACATGTCGATCCTCACGGGGCGCCGCCTCGTCGAGGGGCTGCAGGCGCTGCCCGGACAGATCCAGAACATCCTCGACCGCGCCGACGAGATCGAGGCGCTGGCGGAGGAGTTCAAGCGCGCGGCCAATTTCCTCTACCTCGGCCGCGGCTACAACTTCCCGGCCGCCCTCGAGGGCGCGCTCAAGCTCAAGGAGATCTCGTACATCCACGCCGAGGG
>JACQES010000034.1 GCA_016200495.1 Gemmatimonadota bacterium | reverse complement strand
CGCGGCCTGGCCGCTGCCGCGTTACCGCGAGATGCTCTTCCCCGTCTAAGGGGGGCTTGGCCCACCCCCGACGCTCCCCGGACCCCATGGCGGGTCCGGGGCGCAAGGGGGTCCGGGGGGGTGCGCAGGTTGTTTCCCCGGGGGGACTTGCGAGTTTCGCCGCTATTTGCGAGCCTTCACGCTCGCCGAGACTGCCCAGTGGCCCCATAATGGGGGTTGCCTGTGTCGCGCCCGCGCCGACAATGCCGTCGGCTGCAAGCAAGGGCGCAAGTGTTCCGCAGGTATCGGATCGTTTCTTCGCTCTCATTTTCTTTTGGAGGATGCATGACTCTTCGTCGCGGTGCGCTCCTGCTCGCCGGTCTCGCCGCGCTCGCGGTCCCGTCGCGCGCGGTGCGCGCTCAGGATCCCGGGACTATCGAAGTCGCGGTGTTCGGCAAGTACGAGCGGCTTGATGCAGGAATGCCCTGGAGCAAGCGCTCGCAGGTCGGGTTCGGCGGGATGGTGGGCTACTTCTTCGCCGAGAACCTCGCCGTCGAGTTCACCGGCGCGAAGACGACGGGCGACGGACAAGAGGCCGCGTACTCGCACACGGGCCTCCTGACGTACCATGTGCCGGCCACCGAGAACCTCGACGTCCACATCGGCGCCGGCTACCTGATCCACAAGAACGGCTTCTACGGCATCAACGGCAGCTACTCCTACCTGGGCGTGCCGCCAAACAAGGGCCAGGCCTCGGTGTGGGACCTCGGTGCCCGCGGCATCGTCGGCGTCAACTGGTGGTGGACCGATCAACTCGGCGTCCGCGTTGACGGGACGTTCGGGTTCATCCCCTACCCGAAGAACCGCCTCGGCTACACGCCGAACGGCATCGACGTGAACCTCGGCGTCGAGGGCGGCCTCACGTACCGCCTCGGCGGCTCGAAGGACACCGACAAGGACGGCGTCTCGGACAAGAACGACAAGTGCCCCAACACGCCGGCTGGCGTGAAGGTGGACGCGACGGGCTGCCCGATCGACACGGACAAGGACGGCGTCGCGGATTACCTCGACAAGTGCCCGAACACGCCCGCCGGTGCGCGCGTGGACAGCAACGGCTGCCCGGTCGACAGCGATGGCGACGGCGTGGCCGACTACATGGACAAGTGCCCGAACACGCCGCGGGGCGCGAAGGTTGACGCCGCCGGCTGCCCGGTGGACACGGACAAGGACGGCGTCGCGGATTACATGGACAAGTGCCCGAACACCCCCGCGGGTGTGAAGGTCGACGCGGCCGGCTGCCCGGTGGACACGGACAGGGACGGCGTGCCTGATTACCTCGACAAGTGCCCGAACACGGTCCCCGGCACCAAGGTGGACGCGACGGGTTGCTCGATCGACAGTGACTCGGACGGCGTCGCTGACGCGGACGACAAGTGCCCGAACACGCCGCGCGGCATCAAGGTCGATCGGACCGGCTGCCCGGTGGACACGGACGGCGATGGCGTCTCGGATGACAAGGACAAGTGCCCGAACACGCCGGCCGGCACCAAGGTCGACGCGGTGGGCTGCCCGGTCCTCTTCGAGGCTGGCAAGAAGAACCTGACGCTGAAGGGCGTGAACTTCGAGAACGCGAAGGCCACGCTGCTCGGCGAGTCGTACAGCGAGCTGGACAAGGTCGCGGAGAGCCTGGTGGCGAACCCCGACGTCAAGATCGCGGTCGAGGGTTACACCGATAACCGTGGCGCTGCCGCGGCGAACCGGAAGCTCTCGCAGGCTCGCGCCGAGGCGGTCCGGAACTACCTGATCAGCAAGGGCGTGTCGGCGGACAACGTGACGGCGAAGGGCTTCGGCCCCTCGAAGCCGGTTGCCCCGAACACCACCGAGGCTGGCCGGGCGCAGAACCGCCGCGTCGAACTCCGCCGCACCAACTAAGCGGAACGCGATCGGCCCAGCATGAGGCGAGCGCCTCCGTCACCTTCGGGTGGCGGAGGCGTTCTGCCGTTCTGGGGGATTAACTTCCGGGGCAACGCGCCGATCGCCGCGCACGCCCACCGCCATGGCCTCGACCAAGACTCCCACCCTCGCGCATCGCGCGCAGTACGTGGCGTTGCGCGCCCTCATCGGGACGCTTCGCCTGGCGGGCTGGCGCACGGCCGGCGCCATCGGGGGGGCCATCGGGCGCCTGGGGTACTCGCCGCTCGGGATCCGGCGGGCGCTGGTCGAGGAGCACCTCCGGCGCTGCTTCCCGGAGTTCGACGAGGCGCGGGTGCGCGAGGTGGCGCGCGCCAGCTACGCGCACCTGGCGCGCGTGACGCTCGAAGCCGCGCTCCTGGCCGGCGACGGTGCACAGGCGGTGTTCGACCGGTTCGAGCCGTGCACGGACTGGCCCGTGGTCGAGGCGGCACTCGCCGAGGGGAAGGGCGTGTGCATGGTGACGGGACACTTCGGCAACTGGGAGCTCGCGGGATCGTACGTGGGGGCGAGGCCCAAGGCGATGGGCTCGGGACTCGAGGCGATCGTGCGCGCGCAGTCGAACCCGCTCTTCGAGAACTACATCAACCGCACGCGCGAAGAGCTCGGGATGATCGTCGTGCCCGACGCGGAGGCGGTGCGACGCACCCCGCGGGCGCTCAAGAACGGCCTCGCGGTGGCCTTCGTGATGGACCAGGGGGTCATCGGCCTCGCGAGCACCTTCGTGCCGTTCTTCGGTCGGCTCGCGAAGACGCCGCGCGGACCCGCCGTGTTCGCGCTACGCTTCCAGTCGCCGGTCGTGTTCGCCGCGGCCATCCGCCAGCCGTCGGGGAAGTACAAGCTCACGCTCGAGCGCGTGCCGGTGCAGCCGACGGGCGATCGCGAGTACGACGTGGACATGATCGTGGCGGCCTATACCGCGACGCTCGAACGCTTCGTGCGCGCGACGCCCGAGCAGTACTTCTGGCAGCATCGCCGGTGGAAGCACGCACAGCCCGAGGGCACGTCGTGGCCGCCGGCGCGAACGGTGGTGGCCGCCGCCGACTGACGCGCGGAGTCAGCGCGCCCAGCGCGCGACGGCGGCCGCGACGTCCGGCACGTCAATGCCCGCGATGTCGAGCGTCGCCGGGCTCACTTCCGGCTCCGGCGCGGTGATGACCTCGGCGCGCGCGCCGAGCGGATGCCAGCGGCCGAGCAGCGCGTTGCTCCGCGCGGGATAGAGCCCGAGGGCGTGCACGCCGAGCGCGGCCGCGATGTGCAGCGGGCCGGTGCTCGCGGCCACGAGGCCGTCGCTCGCGCGGGCGAAAGCGAGCAGCTCCGCCAGGCCGAGACCAGTGGCGTCTTCCACGTGCGCGGGCAGCGTGGCGAGCCACGGCGCGAGTTGCCGGCCCTCGTCGGCGGTGCCGGTGACGAAGAAGCGGAACCGATCGGCCCCGAGCGCTTCGGCGAGCGCCTTCCATCGCTCGAGGGGCCAGGGCGGCACGGTGCCCCCCGTGAGCGGCTGGAGCAGCACGTTGGTGCGGTCCGTCGCGAGGCGCGTCGCGAGCGCGGGCGCGAGCGCGGGGGTGCGCGTGAGGCCGATGTGCGGCACGAGGTCGGCGAGCGCGAGGTCGGAGCCGGCCAGCAGCGGCGCGGCGACCTTGAGGTTGAGCTGCGCCTCGTGCAGGTGCGAGCGCTTGCGGCTCACGTTGACGCGCTCGGTGCACGTGAGCCAGTGAAACCAGCGCCGCGCCGTTCCGATGCGCCGTGGGATCCTGGCGTCGCGGGCGGCAGCGGCCACCTCGCGTCGGGGGAAGACGTGGAGGATCGCGTCGGCGCCGACCTCCCGGAGCACGCGCGCGCGTTCGTCGTCCGTCGCGTCGTGATGGTCGGGCCCGCTCAAGCGTCGCGCGTATGCGATGCTCTTCCCGCTGTACCGCGCGCTGCGGCCGACGACGGTCGCGCCGGGCGCGCGCGTGCCCGCCACGGTGCGGCGCGTGCTGGTGGTGCGGAACGACCGGCTGGGCGACATGATCCTGACGACGCCGGTGTTCGACCTGCTGCGACAGCTCGCGCCCGGCACGGACGTGGACGTACTGGCGTCGCCGCGGAACGCGACGCTGCTCGAGGGCGACGCACGGGTGGCGCGCGTGTTCGTGGACGACGGCACCTGGCGCGGGCTCTGGCGCCTGCGCGGCGCGCTCGGCGCTCGGCACTACGACGCGGTCTTCAGCCTGATTCCCGGGCGCTCGATCCGTGCCGGATGGACGGCGATGGCGGCGTCGCATGCGGGGACGCACCGGGTGAGCACGTGGCGTCCCAAGCGATACCACGGCTTCTTCACGCGCGTGGTGCGGCTGCCCGGGTCGCTTCGCAGGGCGCATGTATCGCGGCAGATGAGCTACGTGGTGCGCGCGGCGTTCACCAGGCCGGGACATGACGTGGCCGAGGCGAGCGCGCTGGCGGCGCCGATCCGGCTGCACGTGCCGGAGTCCGCGCGCACGGCGGCGGCGGCGTGGCTCGCCGAGCAGCAGATCGGACCGTTCGTGACGCTCAACCTGCGAAGTGCGGCCGCGGCGCGGTCGTGGAGCGCTGACGCGGCGATGCACTTCGTGCCGATGCTGCTGGCGGCGCATCCCGGGCTGCACGTCGTGATGGTGCCGGGGCCCGCGGATGCCGAGGAGGCGCAGGTGGTGCGGCGCTCGACGGGGTCCGCGCGCGTGCACCTGTTCGATCCGAACGCCCCGTTGCTGACGCTCGCGGCGCTGGTGGAGCGCGCGGCGGTCATGATCACGCCGGACACGATGACACTGCACCTGGCGGTGGCCACGGGACGCGCGGTGCTGTCGCTCCACACGACGACCGATGGCAACGTGCCCGACCTCTGGAAGGCGGTCGGAGTGCCGTCGCGCGCGCTGGTGGCACCGGCGGGCCTCGGCGTGCCGGCGATTGCCGCGGCCGACGTGCGTGATGCATTCGAGGCGCTGGTGCGCGACGCCGGCATCGCGCTCGGCGACTAGGGGCGCGGCAGGAACGGCGCGAGCCGCTTGCGGACTGCGGAAAGTCGCCGGAGATAGCGCAGCCGCTTGACGACCCCCTTGGGGCGGCGCGCAAGCGCGAGCTTGAGCCGGTTCGCGACGCGGGTCGGCGAGGGCGGCGTGCCGGCGGCGGCGGCGTCGGCGTAGGCCTCGAGCATGGCGGCGTTGGCGTCCCGTTCATGCGGCATGGGGGTGGCGGCACCGTGCCGGGCGAGGAAGTAGGTGCGGTTGCGGTTGGCGAGCTGCCGCTTGGCGTCGCTCATGCGGCCGAACGTGCCGCCCCCCTCGTGATAGACGAACGCGCGCTCGGCGATGAGCAGGTCGAACCCCGCGGCACGCGCGCGGAGCGAATAGTCGAAGTCCTCGAAGTACCCGGGAATGAACGCCTCGTCGAGGGGACCGACTTCGTCGTACACGCTGCGGCGCATGCCGACGCAGCAGAAGTCGAGGCGGTAGGCGGCGAGCACGTCGGCACCGCCGTCGGTGGCGTTGGCGTAGGCCAGGCCGCGCGCGATGACGTCGTTCACGGGGAGGCCGGGGTCGATCCAGACCTGCTGGGCGTTGCCGGCGAAGTTGGTGACCGGGGCGATGAGTCCCGCGGACGGGTTGGCGTCGAACGCCTCGACGATGCGCCCCACCATGCCGCGCGGCACGATGATGTCGCTCGAGACGAGGATGAAGATTTCGCCGGTGGCGCGGGCGAGGCAGGCGTTCATGCCGCCCGGATAGCCCCGGTTGACCGGGAGGTGATGCAGCTCGATGCCCGGCCAGCGCGCCTTGGCCGCGACGAAGGCCGCGCGGTTCGCCTCGTCGGAGGCGTTGTCGACGACGACCACCTGCCACTGGGCGACGTCGGGATCGTCGTGCAGGCTCGCGAGGGCGAGTGCGGTGGTCTCGGCGAAGCGGTTGTAGCCGAGGACGAGGATGGAGACGCGGGGGCGCGCGGTCACGGGGCGGCGCGCAGGAGCACGCAGATCCAGTCGCCGCGGAGCTCGCGGTTGAGGGCCGCGGCCTGTCGCTCGAATGCGGCGCGCTCGGCCGCGGAGAAGATGGAGCCCGACTTCGTGCGCGCGAAGGAGCGCGGGTCGGTGAGCGGGATGTCGCGCCGGTACTGCTCGCTGCCCATGATGGACATCGCGTTCGCGTCGCACCAGAGGCGCTCGACCTCGAGTCCGGCCCTGGCCGCGGCGCGCCGGATGGACTCGTGCGAGTGGAGGCAGCAGTGGCGCGGGGCGTCGAGGTTGACCCAGTCGACGCCGTAGTGCTCGAACGCCCACGAGGAGACGCACGGCACGCGCACGAGGACGCGACCCTGCGGCGCGAGGCGTGCGCGCGCCTGCGCCAGCGAGGCGACCTGGTCGGGCACGTGCTCGAGCGCGTGGTGGAAGGTGACCAAGTCGAACTCGCCCGTCATGTCGGCCAGGTCGCGCCGGTGCACGAGGACGCGGTCGCCGTCCATGATGTCGTGCGGCACGAACGGGTCGAGGCCGACGGCACCGGTGATGCCCGCGTCGCGGAGCGCGACGACGTGCTCCCCCGAGCCGGTGCCGACGTCGAGGATGCGGTCGTGCACCGTGATGCCGATGTCCCGGTAGAGGTGGAGCAGGGCATCGCGCGGGAAGGCGCGCTTGAGCGCGGCCGCGATCAGGGCGGGGGCGGCGAGGATCGGGCGCCGCTTGAGGCGGCGGCGCAGGCGCTTGAGGCCGGCGGGCGGGCGCTGCGCGAAGCTGTAGTAGTCGGCGGGGTAGTGGCGGGCGACGTCGCGGGGAACCTCGGCGATCTGGAGGCACCCGCAGTCGCCGCAGAGTTCGTAGGCGAAGCGCTCGCGAGTGCCGAACATCATCTCGCGCACGTCGAGCGTGCGGGCGATGGCGCCGCCACAGATGCGACAGGCGCTCACGCGACGACCAGCTCCGGGTACGCCTGGCGCAGGTAGGCCGCGAGGGCCTCGCGCCATGGCCGCAGGGTGACGCCGAGCGCGCGGGCGCGGGTGTTGGCGAGCGCGGAGTAGCGGGGGCGGCGCATGGCGCCGGTGCGCGCGCCGCGGTCCACCGGCCGCACCGTGCCGCGCGCGCCCACGAGGCGGAAGATCTCGCTCGCGAACTCGTGCCAGCTGCAGGCGCCCTCGTTCACGAGGTGATAGAGTCCCGGGCCGACCGCGGGCGCATCGAGGAGCTGCCAGGTGGCGACGGCGAGGTCGTGCGTGGCGGTCGGCGAGACGACCTGCTCGCTCGCCATGTCGAGGTCCTGGCCGGCGCGCGCCTCGGCGACGCGGTTGTCCACGAAGTTGCCGCCCTTGCTGCGGGCGCCGCCGGCGCCGTAGAGCCCGCAGGTGCGGATCACGATCGTGCGATCGGGCGCCTCGGCGCGCGCGAAGTGCTCGCCCGCGAGCCGCGTGGCCCCGTACACCTGCAGCGGCGCGGGCATGGCCTCCTCGGCCCAGGGCGAGCGCGCATCGCCGCCGAAGACGTAGTCGCTCGAGAAGGTGACGAGGCGGGTGCCGCGCTCGGCGCAGGCGCGCGCGAGATCGCGCACGGCGATGGCGTTGACGAGGAAGGCGCGGGCGGGCTCGTCCTCGCAGAGCGGGACGTTGTGGAACGCCGCGCAGTTGATGACGACGTCGGGGCGCCCGGCGGCGATGGCGGCGCGCACGGCGGCGGCATCGGTGACGTCGAGGGCGCCGCGGGCCGGCGCCACGATCGTGCGGTCGCCCGCCGTGCGCGCGAGGTCGGCGCCGAGCTGGCCGTGGCCGCCGATCAGGAGCGCCTTCATGCGTCGGGGCCGAGGAAGGGATACGACCGGTCGCGCTCGTTCATGATGGCGTCCCGGAGCGGCCACGAAATGGCGAGACGCGGATCGTGCGGATTGAGTCCGCGGCCAGCCGGGCCGTGAAACGGGACGGACATCTGGTAGAAGACTTCGGTCTCGTCCGCCAGGACCTGGAAACCGTGGGCAAACCCCACGGGCACGTAGAGGGCGCGTCGCGTCGCGGCGTGGAGTTCGACGCCGAACCACTGGTAGCGTGTCGGCGAGCCCTCGCGGATGTCCACGATGACGTCGAAGATGGCGCCGGCGGTGCAGCGCACGAGCTTCGCCTCGCCGTGCGGTTCGGCCTGCCAGTGCATGCCCCGGAGGATGCCGCGCCGGTTGTTGTAGCTGATGTTGCACTGGGCGACGCGCGGGTCGAGTCCGTGCGCCTCGAACTCGACCGTCGCGAACGACCGGGCGAAGAAGCCGCGATCGTCGCCCTGCCGCTCGACGTCGAGCACGAAGGCGCCGGCGAGCGGCGCGGGGGTGAAGATCACGCGAGCACCGTGACGCGCGGGATGGGCACGACGAACTTGCCGCCCCACGAGCGCACGTGGGCCATCTGCTCGGTGACTTCGGCGGCGATGTTCCAGGGCAGGATGAGCACGTAGTCGGGCCGCGTGCGCGCGAGCTCGTCGGGCGCGAGGATGGGCAGGTGCGTGCCGGGGAGGAACTTGCCCTGCTTGTGCGGGCTCCGGTCGACGACGTAGTCGAGGAAGTCGGCGCGGATGCCGCAGTAGTTGAGCAGGGTGTTGCCCTTGGCGGCGGCGCCGTAGCCCGCGATGCGCTTGCCGGCGCGCTTGGCGTCGATGAGGAACGCGAGCAGCGCGCGCTTGGTGGCCTTCACCTGCTCGTCGAACGCGCCGTAGGCGGCGAGCGTGTCGAGGCCGGCGGCGATCTCGCGCGCGACGAGCGCGTGGACGCGCGGGCCCACCGGCCGGGTGAGGTCGGCGGCATGGCGCGCGTGGATGCGGAGCGACCCCCCGTGCGTCGGGACCTCGTCCACGTCGAACACCTCGAGCCCGTGCCGCGCGAACGCGGTGCGCACCGCGAGGAGCGACAGGTAGGAGAAGTGCTCGTGGTAGATCGTGTCGAACTGGTTCTCCGCCATGAGGCGGAGCAGGTGCGGGAACTCCATGTTGATGGTGCCCGCCGGGGCGAGCAGCAGGGCGAGCCCGGCGATGAAGTCGTTCAGGTCGGGCACGTGCGCGAGCACGTTGTTGCCGATGAGCAGGTCGGCGCGGGTGCCCTGCGCGACGAGGTCGCGCGCCGTCTGGGCGCCGAAGAACCGCACGACGCTCCGGATGCCGCGCGCCTCCGCGTGCTTCGCCACGTTGGCGGCGGGCTCGATGCCGAGCACGGGGATGCCGCGGGCGTGGAAGAACTGGAGCAGGTAGCCGTCGTTGCTGGCGATCTCGACGACCTGCTGCGCGGGGCCCAGCGCGAGCCGGGCGATCGCGCCCTCGGCGTACGCCTTGCAGTGCGAGAGCCACGAGTCGGACATCGACGAGAAGTACGCGTACTCGCTGAAGATCTCGGCGGGCGACTGGAACTGCTCCAGCTGCACGAGGAAGCACTCCCCGCACACCCACGCATGCAGCGGGAAGAACGCCTCGGCCGCGCGCAGCGCGTCGGCCGTGAGGTAGGCGTTCGACGGCGGCGACATGCCGAGGTCGCAGAAGGTGGTGGTGAGCGGGGCGCCGCAGGAGCGGCAGGCGGGCGAGCGGACGGTCACGGCAGGGCCTCGTACGCGGCGAGCTGGGCGAGGGTGAGGGCGCGCATGTCGGCGCCGTTCGCGTGGGCGCGGTACCACCGCACGGTCCAGTCGAGGGCGGTGCCAAGGTCGAGGCGCGGGCGCCAACCAAGGCGCGCGATGGCCTTCGAGACGTCGAGGGCGAGGTGCGTGGTCTCGTGTGGGTGCGTGCCGGGTTCGCGCTCCCACCGGGCGCCGTCGCCCCAGGTGGTCGTGACGCGCTCGGCGATCCAGCTGACCGGTCGCGCGTCGTCGGCAAGGGGACCGAAGTTCCACGCCTCGCCGAAGCGCGCCGGGTCCGCGGCCACGCACTCGGCCAAGCGCAGGTAACCCGCAAGCGGCTCGACGACGTGCTGCCACGGGCGCACCGCATCGGGCCGCCGGATGCGCGCCGCCTCGCCCCGCGCGAGGGCGCGCACGAGGTCGGGCACGAGCCGGTCCTGGGCCCAGTCGCCGCCCCCGATGACGTTGCCGGCGCGCGCGGTGGCGATGCCGACGCGCCGCCCGTCAGCCCCGGCTTCGAAGAACGACCGCCGGTACGAGGTGACGACGAGTTCCGACGCCGCCTTGGACGCGCTGTACGGATCGTGGCCGCCCAGCGCGTCGGTCTCCGCGTAGCCGGCGGTGCGCTCGAGGTTCTCGTAGACCTTGTCGGTGGTGACGACGACGATCGCGCGGAGCCCCGCGATGCCGCGGGCGGCCTCGAGGAGGTGCGCGGTGCCCATGACGTTGGTCGCGAACGTGGCCACGGGCTCGCGGTACGAGGCGCGCACGAGCGGCTGGGCGGCGAGGTGGAAGACCACCTCCGGGCTGGCGTCGGCCATGGCGCGGCCGAGCGCGCCCGCGTCGCGGACGTCGGCGATGGTCGACGTCACGGCGTCACCAATGCGCGCGATGTCGAACAGCGCCGGGGTGGTGGCCGGGGCGAGCGCGTAGCCGTGCACGCGGGCGCCGAGCGCGTCGAGCCAGAGCGAGAGCCAGCTGCCCTTGAAGCCGGTGTGGCCCGTGACGAAGACGCGCCGCCCGCGCCAGAACGCGCGATCGATCACCAGCGCTTCCACGGCGCGTGGCCCGTGGCCCAGAGCGCCTCGAGCTGCTGCCGGTCGCGGAGCGCGTCCATGGGCTGCCAGAAGCCCTCGTGCGTGTATGCGCCCAGCTGGCCGTCGCGCGCGAGGCGCTCCATGGGCTCGCGCTCCCACACGGTCTCGTCGCCGGCGACGTAGTCGAGCACGCGCGGCGAGCAGACGAAGAAGCCCGCGTTGATCCACGAGCCGTCGCCGGCGGGCTTCTCCACGAACTCGCTCACGCGCGTGCCGTCGAGGCGCACCGCGCCGAAGCGACCGGGCGGGTGGGTGACGGTGACGGTGGTAGGTGAAGCAGAAGTCGCCGTCGCCGAGGTAGTCGCGGACGCGCTTCAGCCGTCCGCCCGTCATCGTCTGCTCGCCGGTGTCGATGAGCGAGACCTTCCACGGCTCGGCCTTGGCGCCGTGCACGTCGATGCGGTTCGCGGCCAGGTCGATGGTGACGTCGGCCTGGTGGAGGAAGTAGTTCGCGAAGTACTCCTTGATGACGTAGCCCTTGTAGCCGAGGCAGACGACGAAGTCGGTGATGCCGTGGGCGGCGTAGATCTTCATGATGTGCCAGAGGATCGGCTTGCCGCCGATCTCGACCATCGGCTTCGGGCGCACGCTGGTCTCCTCGGCCAGGCGCGTGCCGAGCCCGCCGGCGAGGATGACCGCCTTCATGTCGACTCCTTGGCCGGCACGCGGTACTGCGGGTCGTTGTACATCTTGAACTGCCGGTAGACCTTGGGCACGACGCGTCCGGCGGCGATGTCGCCGACGAGCTGCGTGAGCTCCACGGCCAGGTCGTCGCGCTGCTCGATCATGACCGACACCTTGTCGCGGCAGAGCTGGCGGAACGACTCGCTCACGTCGGCGCGCTCGGCCTGCTCGCGCATGTGGTAGAGCTTGAGCTCGATGATGCTCAGCTTGTCGCAGAGCCAGCCGATGGTCTCGGCCATGGTCAGCGCTTCGCCGCGTCGGCGACCATCTGGCGGACCTGGGCGTCGATCTGCTCGATGAGGTCGTTGCGGCGCTGGTTGAGCTTGTCGACGTTGCGCTTGGCGGCGGCGACCACGTGGTCATCGGTGAGGCGCGCCTTGTCCTCCTCGTGCCAGAGTTCGATGTTGGCCTGCGCGAGCTGGGCGATGAGCTGGCCGATCATGACGGGTCGGGAAGGAGGCGGGTCAGCGGACGATGAGGGTGCCCTTCATGCGCGGGTGCACCTCGCAGTGGTAGCGGAGGCGCCCCTTCTGCCGGAAGGTCCAGCGGAACCTGGAGCCCGGCGCGATGTCGCCCGAGTCGAACTCGGTGGTGTCCATCGTGACGGAGTGCGGCTCGTCGTCGGAGTTGGTCCAGAGCACCGTGTCGCCGGCGGCGAGGACCACGGAATCGGGGCGGTAGCGCCGGCCCTTCATGTCCACGACGTGCTGGCGGCCGCGCGCGGCCGCGCGGGACGGCGTC
>JACQES010000274.1 GCA_016200495.1 Gemmatimonadota bacterium | reverse complement strand
TCCTGATGGTCGTCGTGATCATCGGGATCTTGGCCGCCCTCGCGATCCCCAAGTTCAGCCGGTCCCGGTCGATGACCTATTCGGCGGCGATCCGGCAGGACCTGCGCACGCTCTCGGTCGCGCAGGAGGACTATTTCCTCCAGTACAACATCTACGCCAACAACCCGGCCAACCTGAACTTCCTGCATTCGCCGGGCGTGACCATCACGATCAACCAGGCCACCGCGATGGGCTGGTCGGCCACGGGCACCCATCCGATGGCCTATCCGATCACCTGCGCCGTCTTCTGGGGCCCGGTGACCCCGGTGACCCCCGCCACGGTCGAGGGGCAAGTCGACTGCCAGTGACGCGCGGCGCGTGAGCGCCACCGACGATCCGGCTCGCCGGGCACGGGCCGAGGCCCTCCAGGGTGCGCCACCCGCATGGCGCGAGTTCGCCAGGCGTCGCGACGGGATGATCCACGCGATGGACGGCGGCCTCTGGCTGCACCGTCACGTGTGGCGTGGGCACCCGATGGCCCACCTGGTGAGCACCAACCGGGAGTTGCTCCTCGCGTGGGGGCGTCACGCCGGGCTGCCCGAACGACGGCTGCAGCACAAGCCGCTCAAGGATCCGCGCACCGGCCTCGTGCGCGAGGCGTGGCACTGGGACCTGGTCGGTGACTTTCTCCCGCCGCGCGGCCCCTGACGTTCAGGCGGGCTTGGCCAGCGCGTCCGCCTCGCGGGCCGCCGCCTGTCCCGCCGGCACGTCCACGCGCGCCAGCACGAGCGCGCCCGCGACGAAGAACGCGATCACCGAGATGATCGCCCCGCGGCTGGTGCCCGTGAGTGCGATGACGAGCGAGAAGAGCGCCGGCCCGAAGATTCCCGCGAACTTCTCGAACACGGAGAAGAAGCCGAAGAACTCACCCGACTTGTGGGTGGGCACCATGCTCGAGAAGAGCGAACGCGAGAGCGCCTGCGTCCCGCCCTGCACGAGCCCGACGAGCCCGGACAGGATGAGGAAGTGCGTGGCCGTCGTCATGAAGTAGCCCACGATCGAGATCGCCGTGTACGCGAGCAACCCGAGGAAGACGGCCGCCTTCGCGCCGATCTTCCCGGCGATCGCGCCCCACAGGAACGTGCACGGGATGCCGACGAACTGCACCACGAGGATGCTCGCGATCAGCGCCGACGACGGAATCCCGATCTCCGTGCCGTACGCGGTCGCCATCTTGATGATGGTCTGGATGCCGTCGTTGTACAGCATGAACGCGACCAGCATCAGGAAGAGCGAGCGGTAGCTCCGCAGCTCGTGGAACGTCGAGACGAGCCGGCGGAACGGATCCGACAGCTGCCACGCGTGTTCCGAGGGCTCGCGCGTGGGTCGCGGCTCGCGCACGACGCGCAGCACGGGCAGCGCGAACACGGCCCACCACGCCGCCACCGAGACGAACGCCAGCCGCGCGGGGAGCGTGGCCTGTGCGGGGGTGAGGCCGGCGCCGTGCGGCAGCCCGAACCAGTCGGGGCGCTGGATCCACGCGAGGTTCAGCGCGAGCAGCACCCCGCCCCCCACGTAACCGAGCGCGTACCCGGCCGTCGACACGCGATCGACGTCCTCGGGGGGCGCGATGTGGGGCAGGAGCCCCTCGTACGGCACCATGCACCCGGTGCCACCCACCAGCGACAGCATGAACAACCACCATGCGAGCGTCAGGTCGCCGGACCCGATGAAGAACATGCCCGCGCACGACGCGACGCCGAGCGCCGTGAAGAGGCCGAGCAGCACCTTCTTGATCGCGAAGTAGTCGGCGACCGCGCCGAGCACCGGCGAGAGAAGCGTCATCACCACGAGCGCCACGGCGTTCGCGCTCGCGAGCGAGGACGTCGCCTGCGCCGGCGCGACGCCCGCGCCCGCCACCTTGACGAAGAAGATCGGGAAGACCGCGACCATGATCGTCGTCTGCATCGACGACACGGCCCAGTCGTACATCGCCCACGCGCGCCGCTCGCGCGTGTCGAGGCCGAGGCGCGCAAGCCAGCCGGTGCGGGGAGTCGGGGGGACGGTGCTCAGGAAAAACTCCTCGTTGACCCGTCCGGCGCGCGCGCGAGATTTCCGAGCATGGCGTCCGCGCACCGGGGAGGGCTCGTGACGATGCTGCTCGCACTCGCGGGCGGCATGGCATGCGAGCGCAAGCCCGCGACGCCGGCCAACGTTACGGTCGAGACCGTGGTCCCGCCACGCCAGGATTCGGGCGCGGTGGCGCCCGAGTCCCCGTGGCGCGCCGAAGACGGCGCGTTCCTGGTCGTCGCGGGCGACGAAACGTCCGAAGGCACCGTGGTCCCGCCGCGCGCCGATGATGCGGTGGGACGCGGCGTGCCGCAGGGACCGCGGCTGGCCGTCGAGCTGCTGGGCCGCGGCGGCCGAGTCGGGGCGGCGACGCTCACGCCGGTGCGGCCGCAGCCATGCGGCTGGCCGCGCGTCCGTCTGGCCCTCCACGACTCGCTCGGCGACGAGCAACGCTGGGGCGTCGCCTTCGCGCCGGGCATCGCCCGCGCCGTGCCGCTCGATTCCCTTGAGCGCCTCGCGCGCGGCGACTCGCTTCGGCTCGTGGCCGACCTCGCGCGCATGCTCTCCGCCCTGCCCGATGACTCGGTGCCGCAGTATCGCGGGCTCCCGTTCGCGGTGCACGGCGCCTGGCGTTTCGTGGCGGCACCTGGCGTGCAGGGTGTCGTGGCCGAAGTGCATCGGCGTGTCGGACAGGAGGCGAACCCGCTGGAGGAGCGCCTGCTCGTGGTCGCGGAACGCGATTCCACGCCCGGCGCGAAGTGGCGCGCCCTCTGGTGGGCGCGCGCACAGGGCACCGAGGAGTCGGTCGAGGCACTGGACGCGCTGGCGATCGTCACGCTGGGCGCCGATCGCTGGCCGACGCTGGTGGCGGGGCATGACGCTGCCGGCGGACCTTGGCAGGAACTCGTCGCGCGCGACTCCACCGGCGCGTGGCGCGCACGCTGGCGATCACCGCGCCCGCCGGCCTGCGAAGGCGGCGCGCGCTAGCGGTCGCGCGCCGTTCACCTGCGCCGCGGTGCCCGGCGAGCGGACGCAGCACGAGGCGTCGCGCGCGCGTCGCACGATCACGCCGCCGCCTCAGTCCTCGAGCGGCTGCCCGAGCGCGGCGGGGGCGGCGAAGCGCGAACGTGCGACCGCCAGCGCACCGAGCGTCAGGACGTACGGCATCGCGAGGAAGAGCTGGTACGGCAGGTGCCAGTCCATCGCCTGGAACGCATACTGGAGCGCGCTCGCGGCGCCGAACAGCAACGCGGCCACCGCGGCGCCGACCGGCCGCCAGCGCCCGAGCACCACGATCGCGATCGCGATGAACCCGCGTCCCGCGGACATGTTCTCGACGAACGTGCCCGCCTGCGCGAGCACGAGCGTGCCCCCGGCGAGTCCGCCCAGCGCGCCCGCGACGAGGATCGCGCCGGCGCGCACGCGACCGACGGCGTGCCGAGCGCCGCTCCCCCGGCGCCGAACGCGCTTCGGTACAGCATCCCCGTGAGTCCCAGTGCCAGCAGCGTCACGGCGGTGCCGGTGATGATCTGGTTGGCCCGCAGCGCCACCGCGAAGAATGCGAACACGCCCGCGACGGCCGTGCCGGCGACGATCGCGGCGGCGAGGCCCGCCGGCGCGCCGAGCGCGCTGGCCGCCACCACGCTGCCGAGCGCGCCCGCGATGATCGATCCCTCGAGCCCGATGTTGATCACGCCCGCGCGCTCGACGAGCGTCTCGCCGAGCGCCGCGAAGGCGAGCGGCGTCGCGGTGCGCATCGTGCCTTCGAGGAAGGCGCCCAGCGCGTCGGCCATCAGGCGCCCGCCTGCGCGGCCACCTGCCGCGCGCGCCAGCGGTCCACGGCCACCACCAGCAGGATCAGCACCGCCTCCACCACATTCACGACCACGCTCGGCACCCCGGCGTCGCGTTGCATGGCGACGGCACCCGCCTCGAGCGCGCCGAACAGGAGCGCCGTGCCGATGACGCCGACGGGCTCGATCCGCGCCAGCAGCGCCACCGCGATCGCACTGAACCCGTAGCCGGGCGAGAGGTTCTCGTACAGCGCGAAGCTCACGCCCGTCACCTCGACGCCTCCCGCCAGTCCGGCCAGCACGCCGCTGAGCACGAAGGCCTTGAAGGCCACCGCCGCGGCGTCCACGCGTCCCGCACTGAGCGCCGCCGCGGCGTTCGCGCCGACCACGCGCACCCGGAAGCCCGCGGCCGAACGCGCCAGGTAGAGGGCCAGCACGGCCGTGAGGACCAGGGCAAGCGCGAATCCGGCATGCAGGCGCGATCCGGCCACCAGCAGCGGGAGGTGGGTCGCGGGTGCGAGCGTGGATGACTGCGGATAGATCCGCGTCGGCTCCTGCATCGGTCCGCGCACCAGCCAGCCAAGCAGGTACTGCGCGATGAAGTTGAGCATCAGCGTGCTGATCACTTCCAGCACGCCGAACCGTCGTCGCAGCACGGCGGCCACGGCGGCCCACGCGCCGCCGGCCACCGCGCCCACCGCCAAGGCCATGGCCACAGCGATCAGCCCCGGCGTCGGCCACTTGAGCGCCACGGCCGTTGCCGCCGCCGCGCCCACGAGCAGCTGTCCCTCGGCTCCCACGTTGATCACGCCGGCGCGGAACGCCAGCGTGATCGCGAGACCGGTGATGAGGAGCGGCGTCGCGCGGACCAGGGTCGCCGAGAGGACCGCATCCGTGGAGCCCGCCGCGCCGCGGCCGAGTGCCGCGAGTGCGGGGCCCACCGCGTGCCCGCTCGAGACGAGGAGCACGACGAGCAGAGCGAGCGCGGTCGCCAGCAGCGCGAGGATCACCCCCGCGCGTTGCAGCGCCCGGAATGCCGGCGCTTCGTTCATGGTGCCTCCTGCCGCGCACGGACGGCACCACCGTCGGGGTCGCGACGCTGTACGGCACCACGCGACAATCGGCGCGGGCGTCGGAGCATCACGCTGCCCCCAGCATCGCGCGCCCGACGAGCTCGCGGTCCGGCGCCAGCACGCGCACCTGCGTGGCGTGCACCACCAGCACCCGGTCCGCGAGCGCCAGCACTTCGTCGAGGTCCTCCGAGTACACGACGACGGCCAGCCCCGATGCGCGCGCGGCGCGAAGGCGTCGCAACACGTCCTCGCTCGCGCGGATGTCGAGCCCGCGCGTGGGATTCTCGACCACCAGCGCCGCGGGCGCGCCGTCGAGCTCGCGGGCGAGCACGAACTTCTGCTGGTTCCCCCCCGACAGCGATCGCATCGACGCCTCGGCGTCGCGGGCGCGGGCGTCGAAGCGCTGC
>JACQES010000277.1 GCA_016200495.1 Gemmatimonadota bacterium | reverse complement strand
GCTCGTACGTGTTCCAGCCGTACACGATGGTGAGCGACCACCGGACGGAGCTCAAGATCACGGACGTGCAGAAGGTGATGGACGGCGCGATCGACCCGTTCATCGAGGCGTACCTCAAGCAGGGGGCGGAGGCGGGGCGGTGACCGAGACGACCGGCGGGACGGCCGACGGCAGCGACCTGACGCAGGTGCTGCGCGACCGGCGCGAGAAGCTCGACCAGTTGCACGCGCTCGGCGTGCCGGCGTTCGCGTACCGGTTCGCGGGGCGCGGCACGGTGGCGGACGCGCTGGCGCGGAGCGCGGGGATCGAGGCGGGGCAGTCGTCGGAGCAGACGGCGGTGATCGCGGGCCGGCTGATCTCGAAGCGCGGGCACGGGAAGACGATGTTCGCGCACCTGGCCGACGAGACGGGCCGGATGCAGGTCTACCTCCGCAAGGACGAACTCGCGGCGGCGTGGCCGATGGTCGAGCTGCTCGACATCGGCGACGTGGTGGGAGTGAGCGGCGTGCTCATCCGCACCAAGCTGGGCGAGCAGACGGTGCAGGCGCGCGCGGTCGAGCTGCTGGCCAAGTCGCTGCGCCCGCTGCCGTTCGCGAAGGAGGAGGTGGTGGAGGGGAGGGTCGTGCGCCACTCGGCCTTCAGCGACGGCGAGCAGCGCTCGCGGCAGCGCTACGCGGACCTGGCGGTGCATCCCGAGGTGCGGCGGCTGTTCCGCGCACGCACGCGGATGACGAGCGCGATCCGCCGGACGCTGGACGACCTGGGCTACCTCGAGGTGGAGACGCCGGTGCTGCAGCCGCTCTACGGCGGCGCGGCGGCCAAGCCGTTCGTGACGCACCACAACGCGCTCGACATGCCGCTCTTCCTGCGCATCGCGGACGAGCTGTATCTCAAGCGGCTGATCGTGGGCGGCCTGGACCGCGTGTACGAGATCGGGCACGACTTCCGGAACGAGGGGATCGACCGGACGCACAACCCCGAGTTCACGATGCTCGAGTTCTACGAGGCCTACGCGGACTACGAAGTGATGATGGAGCGCGTGCAGGCGCTGATGCGCGCGGCGTGGGCGGCGGTGGACGCGGAGCTCGACCCGGCGCGCTGGCCGGCGTCGGAGCGCGCGCTCGCGCCGGCGGAGCGGTTCGTGCCGCCCCTCGACGCGGCGTTCCCGCGGCTGTCGTGGGGGCCGACGCTGTCGGCCGGGATGGGGGTGCGCGACGTGCTCGCGCTCTCGACGAGCGACCTGGTGACGGCGGTCGAGCGGATCGGCGTGGCGCAGGCGGGGACGCTGTCGCGCCCGAAGCTGCTCGACGAGCTGTTCCAGCACCACGTGGAGCGCACGCTCGAGCGGCCGACGTTCGTGGTGGACTACCCGACCGAGCTGTCGCCCTTCGCCAAGCCGCACCGGACGATCGCGGGGTTGACGGAGCGGTTCGAGCTGTTCGCCAAGGGGAAGGAGCTGGCGAACGCGTTCAGCGAGCTCAACGACCCGGTGGACCAGCGGCAGCGGTTCGAGGCGATGACGGCGCAGCAGGCGGCGGGCGACGAGGAGGCGAGTTCGCTCGACGAGGACTACCTGCGCGCGATGGAGTACGGCATGCCGCCCACGGGGGGCGTGGGGATCGGGATCGACCGGCTGTTCATGTACCTCACGGGCACGTCGCACATCCGCGACGCGATCCTGTTCCCGCTGATGCGACCGGAGTAGCGGTGGACGCTCGGCATTCCGACCGGGGCCCGCGGCGCACGGCGCCGGGCATGGATCGCGCCGTCGCGCGCGGGGGCGCATGACGTCGACGCGGCTCGAGATGCAGATCGCGTGGCGCTACCTGCGCAGCCGGCGCGGGTCGCGGCTGCTGTCGTTCATCTCGGTGATCGCGATCGGCGGGGTGGTGGTGGGGGTGAGCGCGCTCATCATCATCATGGGGGTGATGAACGGACTGCAGACGGACCTGCGCGAGAAGATCCTCGTGGGCTCGCCCGACGTGCGCGTGCTGACGTATGGCGAGGACCTCAAGCTCAAGGACTGGCGCGAGACGCTGGCCAAGGTGAAGGGGGTGGACGGCGTGGTGGCGGCGGCGCCGTTCGTGATCACGCAGGGCGGGATCACCGCCGGGCACGACTACGCGGAAGGGGCGTACGTGTACGGGATCGAGCCGACGCAGAAGGGGATGACGGAGGTGACCACGATCCGCCAGCACGCGACGAGCGGCGACTTCCGCTTCGCCTCGAGCGACGGCAAGCAGCGCGGCGTGGTGCTCGGGCGGCTGCTCGCGCTCCGGCTGAACGCCTTCCCGGGCGACACGGTGCGGCTGGTGTCGTTCGCCGGGGCGCGCATGAGCGCGGTGACGGGCAGCGTGATCCCGGGGGTCTATCCGGCGGAGGTCACGGGGATCTTCTCCACGGGGATGTACGAGTACGACAACGCGTACGTGTACATGTCGCTGGCGTCGGCGCAGGAGTTCGCGAACCTGGGCGACGCGGTGACGGGGATCGAGGTGAAGACGACCGACCGGTGGCACGCGAGCGGCGTGGCGGACGCGCTGTCCACGGCGCTGGGCTTCCCGTTCCGCACGGTGGACTGGCAGGAACAGAACCGGTCGCTGTTCCAGGCGCTCAAGCTCGAGAAGCTCGGGATGGGGGTGATCCTGCTGCTGATCGTGCTCGTGGCTGCCGCCAACATCGTGAGCACGCTCACGATGGTCGTGTCGGACAAGACGCGCGAGATCGGGATCCTCAAGGCGATGGGGCTGCCGGCCCGGTCGATCCGCCGCGTGTTCGTGTGGCAGGGGATCTTCATCGGGTTCGTCGGCACGGGGCTGGGGCTCGTGGGCGGGCTCGCGGGCTCGCTCGCCCTGGGCAAGTACAAGCTGATCGAACTCGACCCGAGCGTGTACTTCATCGACCACCTGCCGGTGGTGACGCAGGTGGGGGACGTGGCGTGGATCGTGGTGGCCTCGATCGCGATCGCGGCGCTGGCGACGGTGTACCCGTCGGCGCAGGCGGCGCGGCTCTACCCCGTGGAGGCGATCCGGCACGAATGAGCGGCGGCGCGACGGTCCTCGAGGGGACGGAGCTGGTCAAGACCTACCAGGGCGGCGACGGGAGCACGGTGCACGTGCTCGACGGCGTGTCGCTCAGCGTGGCGCGCGGCGAGATCGTGGCGATCGTGGGCGCGAGCGGCGCGGGGAAGAGCACGCTGCTGCACGTGCTGGGGGCGCTCGACGCGCCGACGTCGGGCTCGGTGCGCATCGCGGGACAGGCGCTCGCGGGGATGGACGACCTCGCGCTGGCGCGGCTCCGCAACGTGTCGGTGGGGTTCGTGTTCCAGTTCCACCACTTGCTGCGCGAGTTCAGCGCGCTCGAGAACGTGATGATGCCGCTCCTGATCGGCGGGGTGGAGGAGGGGCAGGCGCGCCGGCGCGCGGAGGCCCTGCTCGAGCGCGTGGGGCTCGGGGCGCGGTCGCACCACCGGCCGGCGGCGCTGTCGGGGGGCGAGCAGCAGCGCACGGCGGTGGCGCGCGCGCTGGCGGCCGACCCGGCGGTCTTCCTCGCGGACGAACCGTCCGGTAATCTGGACCATGGGACGGCGGAGGTGCTCCACGACCTGCTGACGTCCCTCGCCCGCGACCTGGAGATCGGCATGGTGGTGGTGACGCACAATCGTTCGCTGGCGGCGCGCGCCGACCGGATCCTGCTGCTCGAGAACGGGCGGCTGGCGGAGGTGGGTTCGCGACACGAGGTGGGCTGATGCGCGCTCGCCGGGTGGGGGCCTCGCGGCCCGGGGGGCGCCGATGATCTGCGACCAGTGCAAGGAGCGCGACGCGGTCGTGTACCTGACGAAGATCGTCGAGAGCGCGGTGACGCAGCTGCACCTCTGCGAGAAGTGCGCGGCGGAGAGCGGCGTGGAGACGACGATCGCCACGCCCAAGCATCCGCTGGGGGACTTCCTCAAGGCGGTGCAGCAGCAGGCGCTGGTCCCGTCGAGCGAGGCGACGCGCTGCGCGGCGTGCGGGATGACGCTCAAGGACTTCCGCGCCACGGGGCGGCTCGGGTGCGCCCGCTGCTACGGCGCGTTCGAGGTGAGCCTGCGCGAACTGCTGCGGCGCGTGCACGGGAACGCGCACCATGCCGGGCGCACGTACCACGGGCCGCAGCCGGCGCCGTGGCAGCGGGCGAACTCGGTGCGCGAGTTGCGCGACCGGCTCAAGCGGGCGATCGAGTCGGAGGCGTTCGAGGAAGCCGCGTCGCTGCGCGACGAGCTGCGAGGGTTGGAATGATGCTGGACCTGACGCTGCTGCCGGACGGCGGGGTGGGGTGGCTCGACGGGTCGGGGGAATCCCCGGACGTCGTGCTTTCGACGCGCGTGCGGCTGGCGCGGAACGTCGAGGGGTTCGCGTTCACGACGCGGTCGCGCGACGGCGAGCGGTTGCGCGTGCTGGCGCAGGTGCGCGAGGCCGCCGGGCTCACGCAGGTGCTGCGCGACGCGGTGACGGTGCGCGTCGACGAGCTGGTGGAGACCGACCGCCAGCTGCTGCACGAGCGGCATCTGGTCAGCAAGGAACTCGCGGGCCTCGATGCGCAGCACCCGCTCCGTCCCGGCGCCGCGGTGCTGGTGGGGCGTGAGGTGAGCGTGATGGTGAACGAGGAAGACCACCTGCGGCTGCAGTCGCTGGTGGCCGGCTTCGCCCCCGAGCGCGCGTGGGATGCGGCGCTCGCGCTCGACCGGGAGCTGGGGGAGCGCGTGCCGTTCTCGTTCGACCGGGAGTTCGGGTTCCTCACCGCGTGTCCGACGAACACGGGCACGGGGATGCGCGCGTCGGTGTTGATCCACCTGCCGGGGCTGGTGCTCACCAAGGAGATCTCCAAGGTGCTGGCCGGGCTGCAGCAGATGGGGCTCACCTACCGGGGGCTGTACGGCGAGGGGAGCGAGGTGGTCGGGAATTTCTTCCAGATCTCGAACCAGACGACGCTGGGGCGGAGCGAGGAGGAGTTGCTCGACCACCTGGCGCGGGTGGTGCGGCACGTGGTGGAGCGGGAAGCCGAGGCGCGGCGGGTGTTGCTGCGCGACGCGGGCTATATTATCGAGGACAAGGTCTGGCGGGCGTTCGCGACGCTGCGGCACGCGCGCATGCTGTCGTTCGACGAGGCGATGAACCTGCTGTCCGGCGTTCGGCTCGCGGTCGGGCTGAAACTGATCGGCGGGCTCAGTGTATACACGCTCAACAAGCTCCTGATCTTCAGCCAGCCGGCGCACCTCGAACGACTCGAGGGCCGGTCGCTGTCCGAGAATGAAGGCCTCCTGGCCCGAGCGCGCTACGTGCGCCAGGTGCTGGCATCCGAGGCCCCGCAGGCCGGGTAGGCGGAAGGGCTCACCGATCGAGGGCGACGCATGAACGGGTACAACTTCACCGAGCGGGTCCGGAAGGTCCTCGCCATGGCGCGCGAGGAAGCCGCGCGCCTCCACCACGAATACGTGGGCACCGAGCACATCCTGCTCGGGCTGATCCGCGAGGGCGAGGGGGTCGCGGCCGCCGTGCTGCAGAACCTCAACGTGGACCTCGAGGAGATCACGGCGAAGATCGAGGAGACGGTCAAGAAGGGGAAGGCGGCGCAGACGACCGGCCCCGACCTGCCGTACACGTCGCGCGCCAAGAAGGTGCTCGAGCTCGCGATGGCCGAGGCCCGCGAGCTGACGCACAGCTACGTCGGCACGGAGCACCTGCTGCTCGGGCTGCTGCGCGAGGAGAAGGGGATTGCCGCGCAGGTGCTGACCGACGCGCAGGTGACGCTCGAGCAGGCGCGCTCGGAGACGCTGCGGCTGCTCGGCAACGACGCGCCCCAGGGACAGCAGGGCGGCAAGGAGCCCGGCGGCGCGACGCCGCCGCAGCCGAGCGCGACGCCGAAGGGGGAGAAGAAGTCGAAGACCCCGGCGCTCGACCACTTCTGCCGCGACCTGACGCAGCTGGCGAGCGAGGGGACCCTCGACCCGACGATCGGGCGCGCCAAGGAGATCGAGCGCGTGATGGAGGTGCTCTCGCGCCGGAAGAAGAACAACCCGGTGCTGATCGGCGAGCCGGGGGTGGGCAAGACGGCGATCGTCGAGGGGCTCGCGCAGCTGATCGCGAACGGCGAGTGCCCGGAGTCGCTGCGCGACCACCGCGTGCTCTCGCTGGACATGGCGGCGGTGATCGCGGGGACCAAGTACCGCGGCCAGTTCGAGGAGCGGCTCAAGGCGGTCATGAACGAGATCGCGCAGAACCGGAACCTCGTGCTCTTCATCGACGAGCTGCACACGCTCGTCGGCGCGGGGGCGGCCGAGGGGGCGATCGACGCGAGCAACATGCTCAAGCCGGCGCTCGCGCGCGGCGAGCTGCAGTGCGTCGGGGCGTCCACGCTCAACGAGTACCGCAAGTACATCGAGAAGGACGGGGCGCTCGAGCGCCGCTTCCAGACGGTGATCGTGGACCCGCCCTCGGTGGACGAGACGGTCGAGATCCTCAAGGGGCTGCGCAAGAAGTACGAGGACCACCACAAGGTGACGATCCCCGACGCGACGCTGCTCTCCGCGGCGAAGCTCTCGGAGCGCTACATCACCGACCGGTTCCTGCCCGACAAGGCGATCGACGTGATCGACGAGGCGGGGGCGCGCGCGCGCATGGCGGCGCAGGTGCCGCCGCCGGAAGTGGCGGCGCTGAAGGAGAACCTGGAGAAGGTGAACGGCGAGAAGGAGGCCGCGGTCCGCGACCAGAACTTCGAGCGCGCGGCGGCGCTGCGCGACTCGGAGCGCGAGCTGCAGGCCGAGATCCGCCGCAAGCAGGAGGAGTGGGAGAAGCGGCGCCAGTCGCACCGCCCGGTGCTGGGGGAGGACGAGATCTCGTTCATCGTCAGCCGGTGGACGGGCATCCCGGTGCAGCGCCTCCAGGAGGCGGAGACGGCGCGGCTCCTGCGCATGGAGGAGGAGTTGCACGCGCAGGTCATCGGGCAGGACGACGCGATCAAGGCGCTGGCGCGCTCGATCCGGCGCTCGCGCGCGGGGCTCAAGGACCCGGCGCGGCCGATCGGCTCGTTCATCTTCTGCGGGCCCACCGGCGTGGGCAAGACGGAAGTGGCGCGGCAGCTGGCCAAGTTCCTCTTCGCCGACGCGTCGGCGCTCGTGCGCGTGGACATGAGCGAGTACATGGAGAAGTTCTCCATCTCGCGGCTGATCGGCGCCCCGCCGGGGTACGTCGGCTACGAGGACTCGGGCACGCTCACGAAGGCCGTGCGCCGGAAGCCGTACTCGGTGATCCTGCTCGACGAGATCGAGAAGGCGCACCCGGACGTGTTCAACATCCTGCTGCAGGTGCTCGACGAGGGCCACCTGACGGACAACTACGGCCGGGTGATCGACTTCAAGAACACGGTGGTGATCATGACGTCGAACGTCGGCGCCAAGGACATCACCAAGGGGAAGGCGCTGGGCTTCACGGCGTCCGACAGCTCGGCCTCCTTCGCGCGGATCGCGGAGAAGGTGAAGGAGGAGCTGAACCACGTCTTCAACCCCGAGTTCCTGAACCGCCTCGACGACGTGATCGTCTTCCACCCGCTCAACCGGACGCACATCGCCCAGATCGTTGGGGTGATGCTGGCCGAGGTGCAGAAGCGGCTGGTGGACGAGGAGCTCACGCTCAAGCTCACCGAGGGGGCCGTGGACTACCTCGTCAAGCGGGGGTACGACGAGAAGTTCGGCGCCCGCCCGTTGCGCCGCGCGATCCAGCGCGGGATCGAGGACCCGCTCTCGGAGAAGATCCTCCTGGGCGAGTTCTCCAAGGGGGACGAGATCGAGGTGGACGGGTCGGCGGACGCCGAGGTGCTGGCGTTCCGGGTGCTGACGAAGGGCGCCCCACAAGCCTGACCTTTCGGCCCCTCCGGGGGTATACGGGCGGCCCGGCCGGTCCACAGGGGACCAGCGCGGGCCGCCCTCGTGTATATTGTGTGGATGCTTCGGGTTACCCTCGCCAGACTGGGGCTACTGACGGCCCTTTCCGTGCTGCCCGCCGTGGCGTCCGCCCAGGACGCCCGGTGCGCCGTACCTGACACCGTTTTCGTCGCCGGGAACAAGCGCGTCACCGAGAGCACGATCCTTGCCGACCTTGGCTTCGAGCCGGGCGTCGCGCTCTCGGCCCGGGCCGTGCAGCTCGCGGTGAAGGCGCTGTACTCGTCGGGCCAGTTCGACCACGTGTCGGTGGCCTGCCGGCTGTCGGATGATGGCCAGAAGGCGGCGCTCACGATCACGGTGAAGGAGCGCCCGATCCTGGCCGAGGTGACCGTGACCGGTCCCAAGCGCGTGAGCGAGGGGACGATCAAGGACCAGGTGGAACTGCTGATCGGGCGCCCGGTGGACCCCGCGCTCGTGGCGCGCGCGATCGCGCGCATGGACTCGGTCTACCAGAACGAGGGCTACTTCCTCGCGCGCATCCGGGTGGACACGACGGTCGGGGCGAACGACCGCGTGTCGATCACCTTCCGCGTGGACGAGGGGCGCCGGCTCGCGATCTCGGGGATCCGCGTGAAGGGGAGCGCCGGCGTGCCGCTCGACGTGGTGGTCGGCGAGCTCAAGT
>JACQES010000276.1 GCA_016200495.1 Gemmatimonadota bacterium | reverse complement strand
GCTCCAGCGCTCGTAGCGGCCGTGCAGCTCCTCCCAGTACTCGGCCGGGGTGTCGCGCTCCTTGTCACGGCCGCGGCGCGCGATGCGGGCGCGGATCTCGTCGAGCGGGCCGTGCAGGTACACGAGCAGCGCCGGGGCGCGCGCGGCGGGTGAATGGAGCAGTTCCGCGTAGAGCCGCTCGTAGAGGTCGAACTCCTCGGCGGTCATCTGCCCGCGCTCGAACGCGCCGCGGGCGAAGATCTCCGCGTCCTCATACCAGGTGCGGTCGAGCACCCAGCCGCCGCCCCGGGCGCGCATGCGGCGCAGGGCGGCGAAGCGCGTGGCGAGGAAGTGGAGCTGGAGGGGCAGCGCGTAGCGACGCATCCCGTCGGGATCGCCGTAGTACGCGGCGAGCCACGGGTTGTCGTCGTCCACCGATTCCTGGGCCTGCTGCAGCCCGAAGCGGGCGGCCAGCGCGGTGGTCAGCGTGCTCTTGCCGGTGCCGACCATGCCCGCGATCGCGAGAAGCATGGCGGCAAAGTTACCGCGCTCAGCCCGGGGGCGGGGTGGCCGGATCGTCGTCGGCGCGCGGAATCCAGAGCGTGTACGTGACCTCCCGGCCGGGGAGCGACTCGCCCCACAGGAAACCGCCCGCCTGGACGACCAGCGCGGTCACCGACGCGAGGGCGAGTCCGGTGTCGTCGCGGCGGCGCCCCGGCGCGGGGGGCGCGGCCCCGGCGCGGCGCGCGCTCACGCTGAGAGCCACGTAGCGCCCCGGCGGGGCCACGAGCCGCGACAGGTCGGCCGGGGCGTGGACGACCTCGTCGGTGCGGATCGCCATGAGGCCGCCCGTGGGCAGCGCATCGCGCACGACGACCGCCAGGGTCAGCAACCCCTGCTCGAGCGCCGTCCGCTCGACCGGAATGAGGGGCAGCACCGGCGCCAGGTCGAGCTCGAGGGCGATGGACGGCGTGAGCACGCGCGCGAGCAGGTCCTCGACGTGGCGCACCGACTGGTTGATGTCGCACGCGCGCGGGGCATCGAGAGCCCGGCGCGCGTACCCCAGCAGCTGCGTGACGAGGCGCGCGGAGCGCTCGGTGGCCGAGCGGATGGCCTCGAGGTCGCCGCGCTCGGCGCTCCCCGCCGGGAAGCGCGCGAGCAGGTGCTCGGAGGACGCGAGCGTGGCGGCGAGCAGGTTCTGGAAGTCGTGGGCGACGCCCGAGGCCAGGCGGCCCACGCCCTCGTAGCGACGCGCCTGCGCATCGACGGCGCGGAGGCGCACGGGGCTCGCGAGCTCCCGCGCCACCACGGCCCAGCCCGCGGGGAGCCCGGTGGCGTCGCGCTGCGCGATGAGCGTCAGGGCAACGGGACAGTCCTCGCCATTGGCGCGTCGCAGCACGAGGTCGCCGGTCCAGGCGCCGACCTCGCGTGCATGCTCGCGCGCGCCGAGGAAGACGGAGTGCGCCTCGGGGGCGAGGGCGTCGTCGAGCGTGCGTCCCTCGAGGGGCGCGTCGGGCGGAAGCGCGAGCAGCGCGCGCGCCGCGGCATTGGCGGACCGCAGGCACCCGGCCGCATCGGCGGTGAGCACCGCGTCGCTGACGTGGTCGAGCGCACCGCGGACCTGCACGGGATCGTGCGCCGCCACGAGGGGCGCGGGTGGCGTGCGACGGCGCGGCGTGACGGTGAGCGAGAGCGGCACGCCGGGCGGCGTCGTGGCGGCCTTGGGTCGCTTTCGCGAACCTTGTTCGACCTTTGGAGGCTCGGTAGCTTGCGCCTCGTGGCGCGGTAGCCAAGTGGTAAGGCAGCGGTCTGCAAAACCGCTATTCGCCGGTTCGATTCCGGCCCGCGCCTCTTCCGATCCGCCGGTGATGCTGCCGCCGGTGAGCAGGCGGAACGTCCCGGTGCCCTCGGCGCCGGGACGTTCGCGTTCCCGGGGGGGCGCGCTCCGGCGGGTGCTGCCGCTCTTGCGCGGCCGGGCAGACGACGCCGCGTCGTCGCGGGCGTGGTCGAGGGGATCGAGCACGGACACTCTCGCAGGGGTACGGGGGAGGCGCAGCGAGAGATAGCCGGGGCGGCCGGAAGGTCGTGGTGCGCACGGTCACCAAAGTGCCGTGGAGGTGAGGTTCCCCGCCGACGGCGTGACGGCGCCGTGCGGAACCGCCTACATGCGGTGACGCGGCTCACGCCGCGTGGGACCCGCCCCGCGCCCTCAGCGCCGTGCGCCGTCAACCAGGAGCCAGCCCGCGTAGCCGAGCCCCATGAGCGTGATGACGGTGCGCACCGCCGCTTGCGGCACGCGCTGCGCGAGCCGGCTGGCCAGGTATCCGCCGGCCGCCGCGCTCGAGCCCAGCGCGAGCACCAGTGTCCAGTCCACCACGCCGCCCAGCGCGAAGGTGCCGATCGCGACGCCGTTGAAGCAGAGCGCGGCCCAGTTCTTCAGGCCGTTCATCTGGTGGATGTTGCTCAGCCCCATGAAGCCGAGCACGCCGAGCATGAGGATGCCGGCGCCGGCGCCGAAGTAGCCGCCGTACACCGCGATCGCGAATTGCACGCACAGGATGGCGAGCGTCGGCGGCGCGAGCGTGCCGTCGGGGTGCACCACCTGCGCGTGCGGGATGATCCCCCCCTCCTTGGCGAGCCAGCGCACGAGCGGCTTCTGCGCGGCGAAGATCACGGTGGCGACGAGCACGAGCCACGGCACGAGCGCCTTGAAGCGCTGCTCGGGGGTGGCGAGCAGGAGGAGCGCACCGGCCAGGCCGCCGATGACGTTGGGCACGGCGAAGCGGTACGCCCACGCGCGCGCGCCGGCGAGCTCGTCGCGGTAGCCCCACATGCTGGTGATCGCGCCGGGCCAGAGCGCGACGGTGCTCGTGGCGTTGGCGATGATCGGGGGCACGCCCAGCCCCACGAGGGCGGGGAAGACGAGCAGCATGCCGCCACCGGCGATGGAGTTCGCCATGCCCGCGAGGACGGCGAGCAGGCAGGTGACGCCGAACTGGGCGACGCTCAGGTGGTGCGGCACGACGGAAGATACGGGTGAGGCGCGACCGTCGCGGTCGCCGGGCCGCCGAGCGCGTCGTTCACGACGCCGTGCGCCGCGCCTCGTACGCCGAGAGCATCACGAGCGCATGCGCAAGGAGCGGCGAGTCGAGCCCCGCCGCGCGCGCCTGGCGCAGCATCCAGCCGATGATGTGGTCGGCCTCGACGCGCGCCCCGGCCTCGAGGTCGCGCAGCATGGATGACTTCATCGTGCTGGCCTCGTTCGAGAGCAGGCCGCGGGCGAACTTCTCCCAGGCCTCGCGCGGGCGATGCCCGGCGTGCGTCGCGGTGGCGATGTTCACCTCGAGTGCGTGGAGCGCGGCGTCGCGGCCGCCCGGCGCGCGCGCGATCTCGCCGAGGGAGGCGCGGAAGAGGCAGGTGGAGGCCGCCGCCACCGAGAGGAACGCGACCTTCTCCCACATGGCCGTCTCGATTGCGTCGGACAGCTCGTGCGGCACGCTCGTGCGGGCGAACGCGTCGGCCAGCGCGCGCGCCGGCGCGGCCTGCGCCGGCGTGCGCGGCCCGAACTGGATTCGCTGCATCGGGTCCATGTGGCGGATCACGCCGTCGGCGCCCAGCGTGACGCTGATCGCGCAGGCGCCGCCCATCACGGCGTCGCGGCCGAAGCGCGCGTCGAGCGCGTCGAGGTGCGCCATGCCGTTGAGCATCGGGACGATCACGGTGCCGGGCCCGACCGCCGGCGCGATCGCGTCCATGGCCGAAGGGAGGTCGTACGCCTTGCAGGTGAGCAGGATGACGTCGTACCCGGGCGCGAGCGCGCCGGCCTCGACGGTCTGCACGGGGAGCGTCAGGTCACCGGCGGGGCTCGTGATGCGGAGGCCGTCGCGCGCGAGCGCGGCGCGCCGCGCGGGGCGCACGAGGAAGGTGACGTCGGTGCCGGCGGCGGCGAGGCGACCGCCGAAGTAGCCGCCGATCGCGCCGGCGCCCAGAACGAGGAGCTTCATGCGTGGAATCTCGTGTGACGCGGCGGGATGCGAAACCGCCCGCCGCCGACGAATCGGCGACGGGCGGTTGCGGCGGGCATGACGCGATGCGGCGACCCGATGCGTGGGTCGCGACGCGAGCCGGAGCGACTACGGCTCGTCGCCCTCGTCGTCCATGTCATCGGTGCCGAAGGTAGGGATCGCCCCGGTGATGTCGCCGATGCGCTCAATGCGCAGCATCTGCGTCTGCACCTCGGAGCCGAGCTTGAAGACGACCTTGTAGTCGCCCGCCTTGACGAGCGGCGCGAAGCCGCGGCGTCCGCCACCGAAGATCGCGCCGAGACCGCCACCGCCACCGCCGAGCGAGCGGAGCGCGTCCTGCAGCGGCCCGAGCGCTTCGAAGATCGCCGCCTGGCCGCCGGCACCACCTTCACCGGCGCCTTCGCCGGCCGCGCCAGCACCGCCTGCACCCGGCGGTCCGCCGGCGCCCGCGGCGCGCGGCACCGGACCTTCGCCCGGACGCAGCGGGTTCACGCCACCCGCGCCCGCGCCACCACCGGCACCGCCGCGGCCGCCGCCACCGCCGCCGCCGCCACCACCACCACCGAACGCGCCGGCGAGCTGCTCCATCGCGGCCGGGTTGGTGAGCATGAAGCGCGCGCGATCAATCATCGCCTTGTCCATCGTCCCGGCCTTCTCCACCGAGTCGAGGATGGCGATGATCTTCCGCTGGCGCGTGATGGAGTCGCGGATGCCGGCGGGGGTGAGCGGCTTGGGCGTCGGCGCCTTGCCGCGGAAGTCCCACGTGACCTTGTGGAGCCCCGTCGCGCCCGGGCCGTTGAGCGTGCGGATCGTGTCGCCGCTGGCGTCGACGATCTTGATGCTCGCGCGCGTCGAGGCGACGCCGTCGGTCACCTTGTACCAGAGGTCGGCGCCGTAACTGCCGCCGTTGGCGTTGAAGATCTTGTGCCCCTCGCCACCGCCACCCTGGCCCATCTGCGTGCCGATGAGCGGCTGGCCGTACTGGTACGCCGTGGCCGGGGTGAAGAAGTGCACCTTCTTCTCCGCGACCTGCCTGGTGATCTGCTCGAGCGGCGCGATGTCGGCGATCCAGATCGCGCGGCCGTGCGTGCCGGCGATGATCTCGTGGTCGCGCGGGTGGATGCGCAGGTCGTTGACGGGCACCGTGGGCAGCCCGCTCATGAAGCGCTGCCAGCTCTGGCCGCGGTCGATGGACACGTAGGCGCCGACGTCCGTGCCGACGAACAGCAGGTCGCGGTTGTGCATGTCCTCGCGGATCACGTACACGAAGTCGGGCCCGCCGGTGGGCAGGTTGTTCGCGATCGACTTGAACGTCCTGCCCCAGTCGGTCGAGACGTACACGTACGGGGTGAAGTCGCCGTTCCGGTGGTTGTCGAACGTGACGTACACCGTGGCCGAGTCGTGCGCGGACGGCTCGATGCGGCTCACGTACGTGTTCTTCGGCACGCCGGGGAAGCGGTTGCTCACCTCCTCCCAGCTGCCGCCATCCGACTTCGTGTACCAGACGCGGCCGTCATCCGTGCCCGCCCAGAGGATCCCCGGGCGGATCGGCGACTCGGCCAGCGACACGATCGTGCTGTACGTCTCCGCGCCGGTCACGTCCGGCGTGATGCCGCCCGTGGTCTTCGTGCTCACGCGGATGCGCATCGTGTCGCGCGTCGTGAGGTCGGGCGAGATCGGGTACAGGTTGTCGCCGTGCTGCGTGCTCTTGAGCACGCGGTTGGCGCCCACGTAGAGCGTGGCGGGCGCGTGCGGCGAGATGAAGTACGGCGTGTTCCAGTTGAAGCGGAGCTCGAGGTCGGTCGAGTCGGCCTTCTGGCGCGCGCGGAGGTCGGCGATGCGCTTCCTGATGGCCGGGGTCTCGGGGGCCGTGGTGTCGCCGCGCTCGACGATGATGGAGTCCTCCATCTCGAGGTAGCGGCCGCGCCACGACGGCTTGACCAGCGACGTGCGCTCGCCGGTGGCGTAGTTCACGCGCCCGATGTTGCCGCCCTGCGAGGTCGAGTAGATGATGTTCGGGTCGGTCCACATGGCGTGGTGGTCGACGTGGATCCCCTG
>JACQES010000275.1 GCA_016200495.1 Gemmatimonadota bacterium | reverse complement strand
GGCGCGAGCGTCCCCGCCTTCCGCGCACCGCCACGCGCGCCCCTACCCCCGGCGCGGCGGCACCAGCTTGGGCGCCTGCCCCGACAGCGCCCGCTCCTCCAGGTGGTGCTTGATCTGCACCCCCTCCGCCAGGTAGACCGCGTCCTCGCCGATGTTGGTCGCGAGGTCGGCCACCCGCTCCAGGTTACGGCTCACGAGGAACAGCTCGAGCGCGGCCGAGATCGTCGTCGGGTCCTCGAGCATGTGCGTGATCACGATGCGGAAGAGCGAGTCGTGGAGCGCATCCACCTCGTCGTCCATCGCGCACACGGCGCGGCCGAGCGCCCCGTCGGCGCGGATGAAGGCGTCGAGCGCGCGGGCGAGCATCACCCGCGCCTTGTCCGCCATCACGGCGATCTCGGGGTCCGGGGTGATGCGCGACGCCGTGCTCGCCAGCTCGAGCGCCGACTGGGCGATGTTGACCGCGTGGTCCCCCACCCGCTCGAGGTCGCTCGAGATCTTGATCGCGGCCACGAGGAAGCGCAGGTCGCGCGCCATCGGCTGCTGCGTCGCGAGGAGCGTCACCGCCAGCGACTCGACCTCGACCTCCAGCGCGTCCACCTCGCGGTCCCCCGCGATCACCGCCTCGGCCTTGCCGGCGTCGGCGTGGAGCAGCGCCGTCACCGACAGCTCCACCAGCGCCTCGGCCCGCTGCGACATGGTGAGGAGCCGCTCCTTGAGCGTGTCGAGCTGCTCGTGGAAGTGGCGGAAGCCGGTGGCGGGCGGCGCCGCCTCCGGCACCGCGGCGATGCTCGCGTTCTCGGACTCCGGGCTCATCCGAACCTCCCCGTGACGTAGGCCTCGGTCCGCTCCTGCTGCGGACTCGTGAACAGTTGCTGCGTGGGGGCGACCTCGACCAGCCGGCCCAGGAAGAAGAAGGCGGTCCGGTCGGAGACGCGCGCCGCCTGCTGCAGGTTGTGCGTGACGATGACGATCGTGAGCTCGCGCTTGAGCTCGACCAGCAGCTCCTCGATCCGCTGCGTCGCGATCGGGTCGAGCGCGCTGCACGGCTCGTCGAGGAGCACGACCTCGGGGTCGTTGGCCAGCGTCCGCGCGATGCACAGGCGCTGCTGCTGCCCCCCGGAGAGCCCGGTCGCGCTCTCGCGCAGCCGGTCCTTGACCTCGTCCCAGAGTGCGGCGCGGCGCAGCGACCGCTCCACGATCTCGTCGAGCGTCGGGCGGTGGCGCTCGCCGTTGATGCGGGGACCGAACGCCACGTTGTCGTAGATGCTCTTGGGGAACGGGTTCCAGCGCTGGAACACCATCCCCACGCGCTGGCGCAGCGTCACGACGTCGGTGGACGCCCCGTACACGTCGGCGCCGTCGAGCAGGATCCGTCCCTCGTGCCGCGTGCCCGGGATCGTGTCGTTCATCCGGTTCATCGCGCGCAGGAAGGTGGACTTGCCGCACCCCGACGGCCCGATGAACGCCGTCACCGCGCGCTTGGGGATCGCGAGGTCGATGGCATGCAACGCCTGCTTGGCGCCGTAGAAGCAGGAGAACCCGATGGCCTCGATGCTCCCCGTGCCGTCGGCGGCGGGCTCGGCGGGGGCGGCGCTCAGCGTGGCCGCGGTCATCCGAACCGTCCCGTGATGTACGACTCGGTGCGCGGGTCGGTCGGCGCGGTGAACAGCTGCCGCGTCGGCGTGAGCTCGATCATCTCGCCCTGCAGGAAGAACGCCGTCTCGTCCGACACGCGGGCCGCCTGCTGCATGTTGTGCGTCACGATGATCACCGCCATCTGCCGGCGCAGCTCGTGCACCAGCTCCTCGACCTTGAGCGTGCTCACCGGGTCGAGCGACGCGGTCGGCTCGTCGAGCAGCAGCACCTGCGGCTCGGTCGCGAGCGCGCGCGCGATGCAGAGCCGCTGCTGCTGCCCGCCCGAGAGCCCCATCGGGCTCGCCGCGAGGCGGTCCTTGAGCTCGTCCCAGATCGCGGCCCGGCGCATCGCGCGCTCCACGATCTGGTCGGCGCCGCCGCGCGACGCCCCGCCGTCGCGCACGACCTTGAGCCCCGCCGCGACGTTGTCGCGGATCGAGAGCGTCGGGAACGGCGTCGGGCGCTGGAACACCATGCCGATGCGCTTTCGCACCGAGGTCGCGTCCACCTGCGCGCCGTAGATGTCCTCGCCGTCGAGCGTGATGCGCCCCTCCACCGTGGCTCCCGCCACCGTCTCGTGCATCCGGTTGAGGCAACGCAGGAAGGTGGACTTGCCGCACCCCGACGGCCCGATGACCGCCGTCACGCGCCGGTCGCGCAGCGCCAGCGACACGTCGCGCACCGCCGGGCGACCGTGGAACGCGGCCGTCAGCCGCGCGACCGACAGCCGCACAGGCGGCAGCGGGTCGTCGGCGCCGCTGGCGTCGCGAAGGGTCACCGCGCGCGCGGCGTGGGCGCTCATGCGCCGGACCTCACTCTCCGCCGCGTGCATCGAACTTGTTCCGGGTGACCGTGCGCGCCGTCACGCTGATGGCGAGCACGAGAACGATGAGGACCAGGGCGCCGGCCCAGGCCTGCGCGTGCCATTCGTCGTACGGGCTCACCGCGTACGTGTAGATCTGGAGCGGCAGCGCCGCGATCGGGCGGTCGAGCGCCGTCGACGCGAACTGGTTGCCGAACGCCGTGAAGAGGAGCGGCGCCGTCTCCCCCGCCACGCGGGCGATCGCCACCAGCGCGCCGGTCACGATTCCCGCCATCGCCGTCCGCAGCACGATCGTCAGCGAGGTCCGCGCCCGCGAGTAGCCGAGGGCCAGCGCCGCCTCGCGCAGCGCCGGCGGCACGAGGCGCACCATCTCCTCGGTCGTGCGCGTCACCATCGGCACCATCATCGCGCCGAGCGCCACGCCGCCCGCCAGCGCCGAGAAGTGCCCGACCGACCGCACGAGCAGGTTCCACGCGAAGATCGCCAGCACGATCGACGGCAGCCCGTTGAGCACGTCCGCGAGGAAGCGCACCGTCGTCGCGAGGCGCGTGCCGTTCCGCTCGACGAGGAAGAGGCCCGCCCCGATCCCGATCGGCAACCCGAACAGGCAGCCCAGCGACACGAGGATGAGCGTGCCCAGGATCGCGTTCGCCATCCCGCCGCCCGACTCCCCCACGGGCTTGGGCAGCTGCGTGAAGAAGGCGAGCGTGACCGACGACGCCCCCGAGCGCAGGAGGTGGAAGAGGATCAGCACCAGCGGCAGCGTCGCGAGCACGGCCGCGAGCACGAGCAGCCCGACCATGAAGCCGTTCACCAGGCGCCGGCGCCGGATGGTGGCCGCGGTGCGCCGCGCCGTGGCGCGCTGCCGCGCGGTGGGGCGGCTCACCTCCACCGGCGGCACCTCCGCCGGCGGCAGCGTCGCGGGCGCGCTCATGCGACCCCCCGCGTCCCGCCGCCCATGCGCCACACGAGCCAGCGCGCGAGCCCGTTCACCACGAGCGTGATCACGAACAGCACGAATCCCGCCGCCATGAGCGCCGACAGGTGCAGGTCGCCCGACGCCTCGGTGAACTCGTTCGCGATCAGCGACGCGATCGAGTAGCCCGGCGCGAACAGCGACGCGGAGAAGTCGTGCCGGTTGCCGATCACCATCGTCACCGCCATCGTCTCGCCGAGCGCGCGCCCCAGCCCGAGGATCACGCCGCCGATGATGCCGGTCCGCGCGTACGGCAGCACCGCCCCCGTGATCGCCTCCCACCGCGTCGCCCCGAGCGCGAGCGCCGCCTCGCGCTGCGTGCGCGGCACCGAGAGCAGCACCTCGCGCGAGACCGACGAGATGTACGGCAGCGCCATGATCCCGAGGATCACCCCCGCCGTCAGCACGCTCGGCCCGTACGCGGGCCCCGTGAAGAACGGCGTCGCGCCCAGGTGCAGCGTGTCGCGCAGGAACGGCATCACCGTCGTGCCCATCACCGGGACGAGCACGAACTCCCCCCACAGTCCGTACACGACGCTCGGGATCGCGGCCAGCAGGTCG
>JACQES010000257.1 GCA_016200495.1 Gemmatimonadota bacterium | reverse complement strand
GCGACGGGCCGCCCGGCATCGAGCCAGGTGCCGGCGCCCACGATGCGGAGCGGCGTCGCGCGCGCGGCCGCCTCGCGCACGGCGGCCTCGACGTCGGCGACGCTCGTGGCCCGCGCGATTGTCGCGCTCACGGCGTGCCCTCACGCGTGGCAGGCGCGAGCGTCGCGCTCACGGCGCGACCTCACGCGTGGCAGGCGCGATTGTCGCGCTCACGGCGCGCCCTCACGCGCGGCCCGCGCGCGCGTCGCGCTCATGCGGTTCCCTCGCGCGTCGCGGTGCGCCACGCGACCGCGCCCGTCCATTCGCGGCAGCTGTGGATCGGCACCACCTTGCCGGGATTGGCGCGGCGGGCGGGATCGAACGCGCCGCGCAGGCGGCACATCGCATCGAGCGTCGGCGCGCCGAAGAGCGCCTCCATGTACTCGATCTTGTCGAGCCCGACGCCGTGCTCGCCCGTGATCGTGCCGCCGACCTCGATGCAGCGCGCCATGATCGCGTGGCAGGCGGCATCCACGCGCGCGGCCTCGTCGGGGTCGTGGCCGTGGTACGGGATGTTGGGGTGCAGGTTGCCGTCCCCGGCGTGGAACACGTTGCACACGGTCAGCCGGTGCGTCGCGCCGATCGCGGCGATGTCGGCGAGGAGCTCGGCCAGGCGCGTGCGCGGCACGACGGCGTCCTGCACCATGAGGTGCGACGCGATGCGCCCCATCGCGCCGAACGCCTTCTTGCGCCCCTGCCAGAGCCGCGCGCGCTCGGCCGCGCCGGTGGCGGTGCGCACCTCGCGCGCCCCGGCGTCGCGGAGGATCCGCGCGCAGGCGGCCGCGTCGTCGTCGAGACCCGCCGCGGCGCCGTCGTGCTCGACGAGGAGCACCGCGGCCGCGTCGCGCGGGTAGCCGGCGGCGTACACGGAGTCCTCGACGGCATGGATGGTCGGCTGGTCCATGAGCTCGAGGGCGGCCGGCAGGATCCCGGCGGCGATGATCGCGCTCGTCGCGCGCGCGGCGTCGCCGACACTCGAGAAGTCGGCGAGCTGCGTGATGATGCGCTCGGGCACCGGCACGAGCCGCACCGTGAGGTCGAGCGCGACGCCGAAGCAGCCTTCCGACCCGATGAAGGCGCCGAGCAGGTCGAGTTCGCCCGACTCGCCGTCGGCGTCGCCCAGCACCACGATCTCGCCGTCGGGCAGGATGACCGTGGCCTGCAGCACGTGGTTGAGCGTGACGCCGTACTTGAGGCAGTGCGGGCCGCCGGCATTCTCCGCCGCATTGCCGCCGAGGGTGCACGCCGCCTGGCTCGACGGATCGGGGGCGTACTGGAGGCCGAGCGGGACCGTGGCGCGCGAGAGCGCGGCGTTGACGACGCCGGGCTCGACGACCGCCCGGCGGTTCGGCGCGTCGATGGTGATGATGCGCTTGAGCCGGTTGAGGCCGAGCAGCACGACGCCGTCGGCGAGCGCGCCGCCGGAGAGCCCCGTGCCGGCGCCGCGCGGGACGAAGGGCACCTGCGCCGCGGCGAGGGCGCGCACGACGGCCACGAGCGCGTCCCGCGAGCCGGGGAGCACCGCGAGCGCGGGCCGGGCCTGATGCCCCGGCAGCCCGTCGCTCGCGTAGGCGAGGAGCCGCGACGCCTCGGCGATCACGTGCGTGTCGCCGACGATCGCGGCGAGCGTGCGCGCGAGGGAGGGCGCGACCCCGCCGGTCATGCGTGGTGCGGGCCGTGGCCGTTGGTCTTCGCGCGCTCGTGCACCCGCGCGCGGGCCTCGAGCTCGGGCGCCGCGGGCGCGAGGATCGCCTCGAGCGCCTGGAGGCGCCGGAGCGGCGAGCGTTCGGCGAGGAGCGCCTGCCGGTCGCGGAGGCCGATGTCCATCATCGCCGCGATGGCGAACGAGAGGCGGGCCGGATCGTCGGGGAGCGGCGGCGGCCCGGCCGGCGCCTCGGAGATCACGTGGGCCGCGTCGGCGACGCGGCCGAAGAGCAGGCGCACGCGGCCGTTGAGGACCGCGAGCGACGCGGCCGGTTCGCCGGCGTCCTCCCACTCCGCGACCTCGCCCATGCGGTACGGCGTGCCGCCATCCACCCAGCGGGTGAAGGCAAAGCGCTCGCGCCCGCGCACGACGATGTTGCTGCGGCCGTCGTCCAGCGGCTCGTGGCGCTCGATCTCGGCCACGCAGCCGACGGTGCCGACGGCGAGGTCGTCCTCGTTCGCGCCCTCGCCCGGGCAGATGATGCCGAAGCGCCCGCCGCCCGCGAGACAGTCCGTCACGAGGCGGCGGTAGCGTGGTTCGAAGATGTGGAGCGGCAGCAGGGCGCCGGGAAAGAGCACGACACCGAGCGGGAAGAGCGGGAGGCGCGTGGTCACGCGATCAAGGTACCCACGCGCCTCCGGAACGCGTCAGGTCGTGCTCCAGAAGCCGGCGAGGGCGCGCCCGTCGGGCGACTGCCGGAGCTTCTCGAAGGCGCGCTCGCGGATCTGGCGGATCCGCTCGCGGGTGACGCCCATCAGCGCGCCGATCTTCTCCAGCGTCATCGCCTCGCTGCCCTCCTCGAGGCCGTAGTAGAGCGAGAGGATCTTGCGCTCGCGCGGCGTGAGGTACTCGCGGAAGACGCGCACGATGAACTCGCGCATGAGCTGGCTGTCGGTCTTGTCCTCGATCTGCTCGCCATCGACGCCGGCGAACCGCTCGCCGAGGGTGCACGCCTCGCGATCGGAGCGATCGATCGGCGCGTCGAGGGAGACTTCGGTGGAGGACATCTGCTTCGAGGACCGGATCACTTCCGGGGTCTCGTCGAGCAGGCGACCGAGTTCGCGGTCGGTCGGGTCGCGGCGCAGCACCTGCCCGAGGATCGTCTCGGCACGCGCGAGCTTGATGAGCTGCGAATTCTGGTTGAGCGGGATGCGGACGGAGCGGGTCTGTTCCGCGAGCGCCTTGAGGACCGCCTGGCGCACCCACCACACCGCGTACGAGATGAACTTGACGCCCTGCTCCGGGTCGAACTTGCGGACCGCCTTGAGCAGTCCCTCGTTGCCGATCGCCACCAGCTCGCTCAAGTCGAGGCCGTGGCCCTGGTACTTCTTCACGTACGAGATGACGAAGCGGAGGTTCGCGGTGACGAGGCGCTCGGCGGAGACTTCACAGCCCTTCTGCGCCTTTCGTGCCAGTCGTCGTTCCTCCTCCGGGTCGGTTATCAGCGGCAGCTTCTGGATGTCGTGCAGGTACTGGTCGAACGCCGAAGAAGGGGCGCTCCGGAAGTACTTGGACGTCGGTGCCTTCGGGGCAGCTGCCGTTGTCTGCATGGGCCCGTGCGGTGGATTGGTGGTGCCTTTCGAGCGACGATCACTCGGCCGGTGGAGCAGGGGCGCCCACGATACGAGCGGGTGTAGGAACGGTCAATAGAGAGTCACGGAATTCACCTACATCTGGCGTAGGACAGGGTCCAAGTTGATGTGTGCGAGTGAGTTGCAGCGCGCAAACAGAATCACAATGCGTCGGTCAGCTCGTCCGATTCGGCGTGCCTTCGGTCGAAAAAAAGAGAAGCGTCGCATCCGCGCCACGGCTGTTTCCGGCGGAATTGGGTCCATTCTGTGGAGCCTGCGCCACGGGTTCCGCGAGGCCCGCGACCTGCCGCTACGCGGTGCCCAAGGACGCGAGCACGACCTCGTCCGGCACGGGCACCGACCAGAGACCGTCACCGGGCGACATCTCGCCAATGCGCGTCGGAAGGGCGTATCGCACGGCGCCCGAGCGCGCCTTCTTGTCGAGCCGCGTCGCGGCGAGCACTGCGCCGGGACCGAGGTGCGCGGGGCGCGTCGTCGGCAGGCCCGCGGCGCGCAGGGCGCGCTCGATGCGATCGGCGGTCGTGGCCTCGGTGACGCCAAGCGCCTCGCCGATGCGCGCCTCGACCACCATGCCGATCGCCACGGCCTCGCCGTGCGGCACGGCGAAGTGCGACACGAGTTCGATGGCGTGGGCGATGGTGTGGCCGAAGTTGAGGACGTGCCGGAGGCCGCCCTCGCGCTCGTCGCGGCGCACGACGTCACACTTGATCGCGATGGCGCGCCGGAGCGTCTCGATCATCGCGAGCGAGGCGGCGCCGTCGTGCGCGTAGAGCGCGGGCAGGGCCGCGACCGTGCGCTCGAAGAAGAGGGCGTCAGCGATCACGCCGTGCTTGAGCACTTCGGCCATCCCCGCGCGCAGCTCGTTGGCCGGGAGCGTGGCGAGGCAGAGCGGGTCGACGATGACCGCGGCCGGCTGGTGGAAGGCCCCCACGAGGTTCTTGCCCGACGGGATGTCCACGCCCGTCTTGCCGCCGATGGACGCGTCGACCATCGCGAGCAGCGTGGTGGGGACGTGCGCGACGGGAATGCCGCGCATGAACGTCGCGGCGACGAAGCCGGCGAGGTCGCAGGCGATGCCGCCGCCGAGCGCGACGACGACGGCGTCGCGGCCCAGTCCCGCCTCGGCCATCTCGTCGGTGAGGCGGGCCCAGGTGTCGCGCGTCTTGGCCGGCTCGCCGCCGGCGAAGGTGAAGAGGTGCGCTTCGCCCGGAGGAAAGGAGGCGAGCAGCGGCGTGCCATAGCGCGCGGCGACGGCGAGGTCGCTGATGACGGCGTACCGGTGGCCCTGCGTGGCGGCGTGGACGAACATGCCGGCCGTCTCGAGGATCCCGGGCGAGATCGTGATGGTGTAGCCCGGCATCTGGATGTCGTGCGTGACCGGCAGCTCGCGCGTGACCGGATTGGACGCGCGCGGCGCGGCCTCCTCGCCCACTACCAGGTGACCTCGCCGGCGCCGGCACGCTTGTTGGCGACGCGGGCCAGCACGAAGAGCAGGTCGGAGAGGCGGTTGAGGTAGATGATGGCGAGCTGCGGCAGCGGCACGGTGCGCTGCAGCGTGATGACGCGGCGCTCGGCGCGGCGGCAGACGGTGCGCGCGACGTGAAGCGCGGCCGCCTTGGGGGTGCCACCGGGGAGGATGAAGGCCTTGAGCGGCTCGAGTTCCGCCTCGCCGCCGTCGATCGCGCGCTCGAGCTCGGCGATGCGCGCGTCGTCGATGCGCGCCTTGGCGAGCTGCTCGCGCATCTTCTCGTGGTCGGGGGTGGCGAGGAGCGCGCCGATGGCGAAGAGGTCGCGCTGCACGGGCGCGAGGACTTCGTCCACGCGCGGCATCATCTCGACGGAGCGGGCCATGCCGAGCGCGGCGTTGAGCTCGTCGACGGCGCCGTAGGCCTCGACGCGGGGGTCGTCCTTGAGGACGCGGCCGCCGCCGAAGAGGCCGGTGTCGCCCTCGTCGCCGGTGCGCGTGTAGATCTTCAGGGTCATGCCGGGGAATCTAGGCGCTCCGGTCGTGGCGCGCGCCCGGCGCCACTCGGGCGCCACGCGCCGCGCACGCCGGCGCTGGCCTTCGCACGCGCGCCAGCACGGGCTGCCGCGTGCGAGGTCCGCCGCTTGAAGCGCCCCCGTCGCGGGGCGAACTTTCGCGGATGTCTCCCGTAACCCACGAGATCCGGGACCTCACCATCATCGGTGGCGGTCCGACGGGCATGTTCGCCCTCTTCTACGCCGGCATGCGCGGCGCCACGGCCCAGCTCGTGGACGCCCTGCCGCAGCTCGGCGGCCAGCTCGCGGCCCTCTATCCCGAGAAGTACATCTTCGACGTCGCCGGCTTTCCCAAGGTGCTCGCCAAGGACCTCGTGAAGGCGCTCGCCGAGCAGACGGCGCAGTTCAACCAGCCCGTGCACCTCGGGCAGAACGTGATCGGGCTCGAGGAGGCGGATGGCCACTTCGTGCTCGTCACCTCCGCGGGGCGGTTCCCCACGCGCGCGATCGTGATCGCGGCCGGCATCGGCGCCTTCTCGCCGCGCAAGCTGCCGCAGCCCGTGGCGGCGCCGTGGTACGGGCGCGGCATCTCCGACGTCGTGCTCGACCCGTCGGCGTTCCACGGCAAGCACGTCGTGATCATCGGCGGCGGCGACTCGGCCTTCGACTGGGCGTCGCAGCTGGCGGGCAAGGCGGCGCACGTGCACCTCGTGCACCGCAGCGACCGGTTCCGCGCCCACCACGCGACGGTGGAGCAGGTGCACCGCGCGGTCGAGGCGGGGCAGGCGAGCCTGCACACCTGGTGCGAGCTGTGCGACGTGACGGCGACGGGCGACACGCTCAGCGGAATCCGCATCCGCCAGGTGAAGACCAAGGAGGAGCGCGCACTCGCGGCCGACGCGGTGCTCCCCATGCTCGGCTTCGTGAGCGACATCGGCGTGCTCGGCCAGTGGGGACTCGCGCTCGAGAACGACGAGATCACGGTGAACAGCCAGATGGAGACCGGGCGCGCGGGGATCTATGCCGCGGGCGACATCACCACGTATCCGGGCAAGCTCAAGCTGATCGCGACCGGCTTCGCGGAAGCGGCGACGGCGGTGAACCAGGCGGTGCAGATCGACATCGGCGCGACGGGTGCGCGCGAAGTTCGATCGCGTCAGGCCACGCGCTACGCCTTCTTCCGGATCTCGATGGCGCCGTTGCCGCTCGAGAGGCGGAGCCGCCGCGCGCCGTCGCCGATGGTGCCGCGGAGGCGATGCGGCGAGAGGCGGCCGGTGAGCTGGATCGGGAAGTCGGTGGTGACGGTGCCGTTCCCCGTGCTCGCGTCGACGTCGGCGGAGAAGTCCGTCGGGGCGATCAGCTCGATGCGGCCGTTGCCGGTGGAGAGCGTGATGTCCTCCCGGCCGGGGAGCTTGTCCATCTCGACGCGGATGCGGCCGTTGCCGCTCGACGCGTTGACCGGGCCGGTGGTGGTCTGCACGGAGACGTCGCCGTTGCCGCTCGAGGCGGTGACCGGGCCCTGCACGCCGCTCACGTCGATGCGGCCATTGCCGCTCGAGACGCGCGCGTCGGCGACGGCGGCGGCGAGGGAGACGCGCCCGTTGCCGCTCCCCGTCTTGAGGTGCACG
>JACQES010000261.1 GCA_016200495.1 Gemmatimonadota bacterium | reverse complement strand
CGCGTCGTCGGCGGCACGCTCTACGTGGTGGGGATGCTGATGTTCGGCTGGAACATCCTCATGACCTGGCGGAAGCGCCCGGCCGCGTACGAGGTGCCGGTGATCCGCGCCGCCCGCCTCGGGCCGGCCGAGCCCGCGGGCTCGTCGCGCGTCCCGGGCGAGGGCATCCTCGGCTGGATCGGGTCCATGCGCTACCATCGGCGCTACGAGGCGATGCCGGTCGTGTTCACCGTGCTCTCGCTCGTGGCGGTGGTCGTGGCCTCGCTCTTCGAGATCCTGCCGACCTTCCTGATCAAGAGCAACGTGCCGACGATCGCGTCGGTCAAGCCATACACGCCGCTCGAACTGCACGGGCGCGACCTCTACATCCGCGAGGGGTGCTTCAACTGCCACTCGCAGATGATCCGCCCGTTGCGCTACGAGACGGAGCGCTACGGCGAGTACAGCAAGCCGGGCGAGAGCGTGTACGACCACCCGTTCCTGTGGGGGTCGCGTCGCATCGGGCCCGACCTCGCGCGCGAGGGGGGCAAGTACCCGAACCTCTGGCACGTGCGGCACTTCGCGAACCCGCGCGAGATCGCGGCGAAGAGCATCATGCCGAGCTACGGGAACTTCCAGACCAACGTGATCGACTGGGCGGTGATCCCGAAGCGCGTCGAGGTGATGGCGATGCTCGGCGTGCCGTACGGCGACGCAATCAACCAGTCGGAGGCGATGGCCAGGGCGCAGGCCAAGGAGATCGCCGATGACATCGCCAAGTCCGGCGGCCCCACGGGGCTCGAGGACAAGGAGGTCGTCGCCGTGGTGGCCTACCTGCAGCGGCTCGGGCGCGACATCAAGGCGGGCGGGGTGGCGCAGGCGCCCGCGCCGGCGGCACCGGCGGCGCGCATGCCCGCGGGAGGTGGCAAGTGAAGCTCTCCGACATCATGAGCCACGCCGGCCTCGCGATCTACGCCGAGTACGCGCTGGTGCTCTTCATGCTGGTCTTCGTGGGCATCGCGGTGTGGGCGTTCTGGCCCTCCAACAAGGCCAAGTTCGACGCCGACGCGCAGCTGCCCCTCGACGATGACTTTCGACCGGCGCCGGCGCGCGCGCGGGGACGCTGACCATGGCTGACACGACCAACGACAAGGACCGGCTCCTCGAACACCAGTACGACGGCATCCAGGAGTACGACAACCCGCTGCCGCGCTGGTGGGTCTGGACCTTCTGGGGCACGATCGTCTTCTCGATCGCGTACTGGCTCAACGTGGGCGGGATCGGCACGGGGCAGGGCCGGATCGCGGACTACGAGCAGGACATGGCCGCCTTCCGCGCCGCGCACCCGCTGCCTACGGGCCCGGCAGATCCGGCCAAGCTGCTCGCGCTCGTGAGCGACAAGCACGAGGTCGAGGAAGGGCAGAAGGTGTTCGCCAAGAACTGCGTGGCCTGCCACGCAGCGGACGGCGGCGGCCTGATCGGCCCGAACCTGACCGACGCGTACTGGCTGCACGGCGGCAAGATCGAGGACATCCACGCCACGGTCACCAACGGCGTGCTGGCCAAGGGGATGCCGGCGTGGGGCAAGCTGCTGCAGGCGAAGGAAGTGGACGAGGTGGTGGCGTACGTCTGGACGCTGCAGGGGACGACCCCCGCCAAGCCCAAGGCCGCCGAAGGGGAGCTCGTGCAGAAGTGACCGCCCCGGTCGCGAGCGGACGCGTCCTCCCGACGCTGAACACGGACGGATCGCGCAACTGGATCCGTCCGAAGGTGTCGGACGGGAAATGGTGGCGCCGGCGCCGGATCGTGGCGTGGGCGCTCATCGCGTTCTTCGTGAGCCTGCCGTGGGTGCGCATCGCGGGGCGTCCGGCGATCCTGCTCGACGTCCCGCGCCGCGAGTTCACGCTGTTCGGCACGACCTTCCTGCCGACCGACACGCTGCTGCTGATGCTCCTGCTCTTCAGCTGCCTGCTCGCGGTCTTCCTCTTCTCGGCGCTGTTCGGCCGGGTCTGGTGCGGGTGGGGCTGCCCGCAGACGGTGTACATGGAGTTCGTCTTCCGCCCCATCGAGCGCCTGTTCGAGGGGGGGCGGTCGGGCTCGCTGATCCTCGACCGCGAGCGGCGGTGGCTCCACCCGCGCCGGCTCGGCAAGTACGTCGCATACCTTGCCATCTCGCTCGTGCTCGCGCACACCTTCCTCGCCTACTTCGTGGGGACCGAGGCGCTCGCGCGCTGGATCCGGCTGAGCCCGGCCGAGCACCCGGCGCCCTTCCTCGTGATGGCGACGACGACGCTGCTCGTCTTCACCGACTTCACCTGGTTCCGCGAGCAGACCTGCCTGATCGCCTGCCCCTACGGGCGGTGGCAGTCGGTGCTGCTCGACCGGCAGAGCATGATCGTCGCCTACGACTTCAACCGCGGCGAGCCGCGGCGGAAGGGAGGCAAGGACCGGCCCGCCGACTCGGGCGACTGCGTGGCGTGCAACGCCTGCGTAACGACCTGCCCGACCGGGATCGACATCCGGAACGGGCTCCAGATGGAGTGCATCCACTGCACGCAGTGCATGGACGCCTGCGACCACATCATGCGGGCGGTGGGGAAGCCCGAGGGGCTCATCCGCTACGCGTCGCGCGACGCGCTCGAGGGGAAGGCGCGCCACGTGCTGCGCCCGCGCACGGTGCTCTACCCGGCGGCCTTCTCGCTCGCGTTCGGCAGCTTCCTGTTCGCGCTCAACACGCGCGCCAAGGCCGACGTCACGCTCCTGCGCTCGGGGGCCGAGCCGTTCGCGATCGAGGCCGACGGGCGCGTGTCGAACCAGGTGCGCGTCAAGATCGCCAACCGGTCCACCGAGGCGCACCAGTACGCGATCACGGTAGCCGGCGTGGACGGGGCGCAGGTGATCGCGCCCGAGTCGCCGCTCACCGTCAAGCCGGGCGAGACGCGCTCGACGTCGGTGTTCGTGCTGCTGCCGCGCGACGCGTTCATCCGCGGGCGCCGCGACGTCACCGTCACGATCTCGGCCGGCGACGCCTACCGCGCCGAATTCCCCTTCAACCTGATGGGCCCGGCCACGCCGGCGCCCGGGACGGCCCCATGACGATGCGCGAGAAGGTCTGGCCCACGCTCGTGGTGGGCGCGCTCACGGTATTCGCGGGCGGCACGATCCTGCTGGCGCGCATCGCCGCCTCGGATCCGCACGCAAGCGTCGAGCCCGACTACTACCGCAAGGCGGTGGCGTGGGACTCGACCATGGCGCAGGAGCGCCGCAACGTCGCGCTCGGCTGGCAGCTCACGCCGGCGCTCCCGGCCCTGGGCGCAGGGCGCACCGCGCCACTCACGTTCGACGTGCGCGACGCCCACGGCGCGCCCGTGACCGGGGCGAGCGTGCACGTCGAGGCGATGGCGGTCGCGCAGGCCGACTCGACGGTATCCGCCACGCTCGGCGAGACGGACGCCGGTCGCTACGTGGCGCAGGTGCCGATCCGGCGCGCGGGGCTCTGGGAGCTGCGCGTGAGCGTGGTGAAGGGCGCCGACAAGTTCACGGCCGACGTGCGCCTCGACGCGGCGCGCGACGTGGCGGCGCGGGCCGTCGATGCCCGTCCCGGTGATGTGGACCCGGCGCGTCTCCGCGCGGGCACCGGACCGGGCGCGTGACACTCGCGCTGGCGGTCCTCGTCGCGAGCCTCCTCGGCTAGGTGCACTGCGCCGCCATGTGCGGCGCTTTCGCGTGTTTCTACGCCACGGGACCGCAGGGCTCCGACGCCGCCGAGTGGACGGCACACGCCGCGTACAACGCGGGACGGCTCGTCGGGTACGTGTCGCTCGGCGTGCTGGGCGGCGCGCTGGGGCTGGGCGTCGACGCGGCGGGCGCCGCGGCTGGCGTGCAACAGGGCGCGGCCATCGTCGCGGGCCTGCTCAT
>JACQES010000260.1 GCA_016200495.1 Gemmatimonadota bacterium | reverse complement strand
GCCGCCGGCGATCGAGAAGGCGTCGGAATCGGCGATGGCCTTCGCGTCGTCGCCGAGGGCGCGACGCGCCTCCCAGCTGACCGACGCGAGGTCGGGTCCGGAAAAGGTCCTAAGCTGCATGCGACATCTCCCAGGTGCTCACAGGGGTGAGGGACACGGACGTGGGCAGTTCGGCGAACGAGACCACGCTGAGCGCGGGCATCACGGGCTCCACGAGCCGGCGGATGCCGGTGCGGAGCGCGGGCGGGACGACGAGCGGGATCGGGCGCTGGTCGGGCCCGTTGCTCGTGCGCTGCTGCAGGTCGCGCAGGAGCGCGGCGAGCTGGTCGGGGTTGAGCAGGGTGCCGCCGGCGCCGGCGCGCGGCGCAAACAGCATCATGAGCGAGGCCTCGAGCTTCGAGTCGAGCGTGACCGCCGGGATCGCGCCGCTCTCGTCCATGAGCGTGCGGGCGATGACGTTCGAGAGCGCGCGGCGCACGTGCTCGGTGAGCGCCTCGAGGTCCTTGACGTGGTCGGCGGCGTCGCCGAGCGCCTCGAGGATCGTGACGAGGTCGCGGATCGGGACGCGCTCGCGCAGCAGGCGCTGCAGCACGCGGTGGAGCGTGCCGAGCGTGACCTTGGCGGGCACGACTTCCTCGACGAGCGCGGGGTGCGTCGGCTTGAGGGCGTCCACCATCGCCTGCACGTCCTGGCGGCCGAGGAGCTCGGCGGCGTTGGACTTGACCGTCTCCATGAGGTGCGTGGCGAGCATGGTGCCGGGCTCGACCACCATGTAGCCGAGCGCGCTTGCGTCGGCGCGGCGGGCGGGCGCGATCCAGCGCGCGGGCAGCCCGAAGCTCGGGTCCGAGCCGTCCATGCCGTCGATCGGCGCGAGTGCGGTGCCGGTGTCGAGGGCGAGGAGCATGCGCGGCATCGCCTCGCCGCGCGCGACCTCGGAGCCGCGCAGGCGGATGACGTACTCGTTGGCCGGGAGGCGCACGTCGTCGCGGATGCGGATCGCGGGCACGAGGATGCCGAGGTCCACCGCGGCCTGCTTGCGCATCAGGCCGATGCGCTCGAGGAGGTCGCCGCCCATGGATTCGTCCACCAGCGGCACGAGGCCGTAGCCGACGAGCAGCTCGATCGGGTCGAGTTGGAGCAGGTCGGCCACGGGGTTCGCGGCCGCCGCCGTCGTCTCGGGCGTGGCCGAGGCGGACGCGGGGGCGGGCAGCGCGGCGATCTCGGCCTCGCGCGCCTGGCGCTGCGACGCGGAGCGCGCGAGCGTGGCGAGCATGAGGCTGAAGACGAGGAACGGCAGCGCCGGGAGTCCCGGCACGAGCGCGAACGAGCCGAGCACGCCGGCGGCGACCCACATCGCCTTGGGCTGCGCGGAGAGCTGCGTGGCGACGACCGAGCCGATGCGCGCGCCGCCCGCGGCCTGCGTGACCATGAGGCCGGCGGCGGTGGAGACGATGAGCGCGGGGATCTGGGCGACCAGCCCCTCGCCGACGGTGAGGATCGTGTACGTGGACGCGGCCTGCGAGAGGTCGAGCCCGCGCTGCAGCACGCCGATGACGATGCCGCCGATGATGTTGATGCCGGTGATGAGCAGCCCGGCGATCGCGTCGCCCTTCACGAACTTGGACGCGCCGTCCATGGCGCCGTAGAAGTCGGCGGCCTGCGCGATCTGGGCGCGGCGCTCGCGCGCGGTCTTCTCGTCGATGAGGCCGGCGCCGAGGTCGGCGTCGATCGCCATCTGCTTGCCGGGCATCGCGTCGAGGGTGAACCGCGCGGCCACTTCGGCCACGCGCCCGGCGCCCTTGGTGATGACGATGAAGTTGATGCCGACGAGGATCAGGAAGAGCACGACGCCGACGACGTAGTTGCCGCCGATGACGAACTGCCCGAAGGCCTGGATGACCTGGCCCGCGTGCCCCTCGGAGAGGATGAGGCGCGTGCTCGCGACGTTGAGCGCGAGGCGGAAGAGCGTGAGGATGAGGAGCAGCGCCGGGAACGAGCTGAACTCGAGCGGGTCGGTCGTCTGGAGCGCCGAGAGCAGCACCACGAGCGACACGCCGATGGACGCGGCGAGGCAGACGTCGAGCAGGAACGGCGGCAGCGGCACGATCAGCAGCGCGATGACGAGCACCACCGCGACCATGATGCCGATCTCGGCGCCACGGCCCCGCGCGCCGCTCGGCGCCACCGGGAAGGCGAGGGCGGGCGCGGTCATGCGGCGCCCCGGGCGTCAGCCTGGCGGCTCGGCATCATGCGCGGCTCCCGGCGAAGGCGCCGCGACGGCGGCGCTGGCGGAGCACGAACGCGAGCACCTCGGCCACGGCGGCGTAGAGCTCGGCCGGGATCATCATCCCGACGCGCGCGCTGCGGATGAGCGCGCGCGCGAGCGGCTTGTTCTGGATCACGGGAACCTTGTGCTCGTAGGCGAGCTGCTTGATGCGCTCGGCGATCAGGCGCTCGCCCATGGCGAGCACGATCGGCGCGGGGGCGACCATCGGGTCGTACTTGATGGCGATGGCGATGTGCGTCGGGTTGACGAGCACGAGGTCCGCCTTCTTGACGTCGGCGAACATCTGCCGGCGGATGCGGGCCCGGGCGACCTGACGCATGCGCGCCTTGATCGTCGGATCGCCGTCCGTCTGCTTCATCTCCTGCCGGACCTCTTCCTTCGTCATCTTGAGCGACTGCGTCAGCTGCCACTTCTGGTAGAGCCAGTCGGCGAGGGCGAGGCCGAGGAAGGCCGCGCCGGCCGAGCCGAGGAGCGACACCGCGTGGCGCTGCGCGGCCTCGAGCAGCGCGAGCGGGCCGCGCGCGCCCAGGTCCACGAGGTCGGGCCAGGCGCGCGAGAGCACGCGCCACACCGCCCAGCCGACGATGCCGAGCTTGAAGAGCGCCTTGCCGAGCTCGGCCAGGCCGCCCAGGCCGACGACGCGCCTGGCGTTGCTCAGCGGGTTGATGCGCGAGAAGTCCGGGGTGACCGGCTTGAGCGAGAGCACCCCCTGCCCCTGCACCGCCGCGACGGCCAGCGCCGCGATCGCGCTCCCGGCGGCGAGCACCAGCACGATCATCATGAGGTCCTAGGCCGCGAGCGAGAGCAGCTGCACCGCGACCCCCTCGCCGCCGGCGGCCTGGCCGAGCATGCCGAGCTGGCCGCTCATGTCGGCCACGAGGCGCGAGCCCGCAGCGGGCGCGGCGAGCTTGAGCACCGCGGCGCCGGTAAGGAGCGCGGCGGCGGTGGCGAGCTCGGGCGAGCGCGCGACGCGGCCGTCACGACGCGCCTCGTCGAGGCGCTTCTGTGTCGGCGCTTCGGAGCGTTCGAGGTCGGAGCCGTCGGCCATGGCGGGGACTAGTGCGCCACCGCGCCCAGGGCGCGGGTGGTGGTGATGAGCGTGCCCTCGTACATCGCGCTCCAGCCGGAGAGCCAGCGGGCGATGATCGGAAGCGCGGCGGCGAGCGAGCCAAGCCCGAGCGCGATCTGCACCGGGAAGGCGAGCGTGAGCAGGTTGAGCTGCGGCGCGGCGCGGCCCGCCACGGCGAGCGCGACGTTGGCCACGAGCACCGTGCCCATGACCGGCGCGGCCATCTTGACGCCGAGCGCGAAGAGCGTGCCCGCCGATTCGGCGATCGCGAGCGCGCCGGCGGAGAGGTTGAGCGGGCTGCCGAGGCGCACGACCTCGACCGAGTCGGCGAGGGCCCCGATGATGACCTGGTGCAGGTTGAAGGTCAGGAGCAGCGTGACGACGAAGAGGCGCATGAAGACGCCGAGCGGACCGACCGGCGCGCCGTCGAGCGGATCGACGAGCGCGGAACCGTTGAGCCCGATCTGGATCGAGAGCACGTCGCCCGCCGTCTCGGCCGCGGCCACGAGCAGTCCGGCGCCGATCCCGATGGCCATGCCGACGAGCGTCTCGGCGAGCGCGGTGCCGGGGGTGAGGCGCGCGGTGCCGTGCGCGGCGCCCACGGCGGCCTGCGCGACGAGCAGCGTGAGCACGACGAGGATCCCGAGCTTGACCAGGCGCGGCATCCCGGTGGCGCTGAAGGCGGGGGCGAGCATCAGCACGCCGCTCGTGCGCAGCAGGAGCAGCACGAGCGCGTCCGGCGTGCCCGGCGCGAGGAGGTCGAAGCCGGGGTTCACGACGCGAGCGCCGGGAGCGAGCGGAAGAGCTCGCTCGTGAAGTTGACCGCGAGCTGCAGCATCCACGGCAGCCCGATCAGGAAGACGAGGCCGACGGCGACGAGCTTGGGCACGAAGGCGAGCGTCTGCTCCTGCACCTGCGTGACCGCCTGCAGGATCGAGATGAGCAGGCCGACGACGAGCGCGACCAGGAGGAGCGGGCCGCCGAGGGCGAGCGCCATCAGCATCGCGCGGCGCGCGAGGTCCACGACCACGAGGTCGGTCACGGGCGGAACCCCTGGACGAGGCCCTGGATGACGAGCGTCCAGCCGTCCACCATCACGAAGAGCAGCAGCTTGAACGGGAGCGCGATCATGGCCGGCGGCACCATCATCATGCCCATGGACATGAGCACGGAGGCGACGACCACGTCGATCACGATGAACGGGAGGAAGAGCGCGAAGCCGACCTGGAAGGCGGTGCGGAGCTCGCTCGTGACGAAGGCCGAGGTCAGCACCACGATCGGCACGTCGTCGGGCGTCTTCGCCTGCGGCATGCGAGACATCGCCATGAACGAGGCGAGGTCCGACTCGCGCACCTGCCTGAGCATGAAGGCGCGGAAGGGCTTCACGCCCTCCTGCAGCATGGCGGCCTGTTCCATCTTGCCGTCCATCCAGGGCTCGAGCGCGGTCTTGTTCACCTGCTCGAGCGTGGGCGCCATCACGAACCCGGTGAGCAGGAGCGCGAGCCCCGCCAGCAGCTGCGTCGGCGGCGCGTTCTGCGCGCCGATCGCCTGGCGGAGGAACGACAGCACGATGAGGATGCGGGTGAACCCCGTCATCATCAGCACGAGCATGGGGAGCAGCGTGAGCAGCCCCATCATCACGACGACGCCGACCGTGCCCGAGAGGCGGAGGCCGCCCTTGCCGGCGTCGCCGACCGAGAGGTCGATGCGCGGCGCGAGCGTCGGCAGCGCCGAGTCCACGCGCGCGACGGCGAGCGTGCCCGTCTTCGCGGTGGCGGCCACGGCGGCGGCCTTGGGCGTCCCCTTCGCATTCTTGCCGGCGGGCTTGGCCGCGCCCTTCGCGGCATTCTTCGCCGCGGCAGCGGGCTTCACGTTCGCGGCCGTGGCGGCGGCCGTGGGCTTCGCGGTCGTCGTCGCGGCGGCGGGCTTGGACGCGGCGGTGGTCGCAGCCGCCTTCGCGGCGGGCTGCTGTGCGTCAACCGTGCGCGCCCCCAGCGATGCGCCGAGCAGCGTGGCGATCGCGATCGCGCCGAGCACGCCGCTCATCGCCTTCCTGAACTGGCCGGCGAAGTTGCCGGGGAGCGCGGCGAAGCCGGTGGAGGGCACCGCGGTCACGGCCGGGAGTTCCGACGAGACCACCGGCGCGTCGGCGTCGGTGTCGAGCTCGAGCAGCGTGCGCACGCCGCCGTCGCCCACGCTCACCGCGACGCGGCGCCCACCGATGCGGACGACGGCGATCCCCTGGCGGGGACCGAGGGGCAGGCGCGCGAGCACCTCGAGCGTCAGCGTGCCCGAGCCGCCGGTGCGCGGCACGAAGCGGCGCAGCCAGCGGAGGGTCAGGACGAGGAGCCCGAGCACGAGCGCGAGCACCCCGAACACGCCGACGAGGGAGGCGAAGGGCATGACGGCGTCCGGTCCTTACGCGGCCTGCGCGGCGTCGCCGCTCGGCACCTGCGCGAGCAGCTTGGTGATGCGGATGCCGAAGTACTCGCCGATCACCACCACCTCGCCCTCGGCGAAGCGGCGGTCGGCGACGAGGACGTCCACCGGCTCGCCGCGCATGCGGTCGAGCTGGATGACGGAGCCGCGGCCGAGGCGGAGCAGGTCCTGGACGGTCATGCGCGTCTTGCCCAGCTCGATGGAGACGTTCATCGAGAGGTCGAGGACGGCCGAGAGCGGCACTTCGCCCTGCGGCATGGTCGCGGGCGCGAGCTCGGCGTAGTCGGCGGGAGTCGAGTGAACGGGGGCGTCAGCCATGGCGGGGTGTCGGGACTAGTGGTCGGCGTGGACGAGCGGCGACGGCGGGGCGTCGACGAGGCGGATGGCGAGGCGCGGGCCGATGCGGCCCGGCACGGCGTGGAACCGGTTGGCGCCGGCGACGGTGACGTCGAGCGGCGTGTTGATCGGGATGCCGGTGGGGAGCACCGCCCCCGCCGTGAGCTCGAGGAGCGAGCGGATCGGCGCGGTGAACTCCGGGAGGCGCGCGCTGACCTCGACGTTGGTCGAGCGGATGGCCGTCTCGGTGATCACGCGCGCGTGGACGCGCTCCTCGTCGGTGCCGGCCATCTCGGAGACGCGGCGCGTCTCGCGGGTGGTGAAGAAGTCACCGAGGACGTTGAGCGGGATCGCGATGCGGACCTCGGAGGCGAAGCCGTCCACGACGATCGCGAGGATGGAGACGAGGACCGGCTCTTCCTTGTTGAGGCCGCGCACCATGATCGGCAGCGACTCGAACGAGCGGAGCGCGGTCTCGAAGGGGACGTAGTCGCGCCAGGCGTCGGCGAGGAGCGAGAGGAGGCGCTCGACGACGAGGCGCACGGCGAGGCGCTCGATGGGCGAGAGGGCGCGCTCGATCTTCTGGGGCTCGCCGGCGCCGCCGAAGAAGCGGTCGACGAGGAGCGTGGAGAAGTCGGCGCCGACCTCGACGACGCCCTGCTGGCCGCCGGTCTCGAGGACCTCGAAGGTGTAGGCGGCGCAGGGGGTGGGGAGCTGCGCGGTGAACTCGCCGAAGCTGACGACGTCCACCTGCGGGAAGTCGATCTCGATCTGGCCGCGGACGCGGCTGAAGAGCCACGCCTCGAAGCCGCGCATGACGCGCTCGTGGATCGCGCCGATCGTGCGCATGCGGTCGCGCGTGAGGCGGCGCGGCTTCGCGAAGTCGTACTTCTCGGGCGGGCGGCTGGCCTTGGGGGCGGTCATCGCGCGCGCCTACTGCAGGACGAACTGGGAGAAGAAGACGCCGGCCACCGTCCGGGGGCCCATGATGGCGTCGACCTGCTCCGTGATTTCCTTCTTGAACCGCTCGCGGTTGGCGAAGTCGGAGAGTTCCTCGACCGACTTGGTGCCGAGCACGTGGAGGATCGCGTCGCGGATCTCGGCCTCGCGGCTCGCGAACTTCTCCTTGAGCGCCGCGTTGGCGTAGCGGAGGGAGACGGAGGCGAGCAGGTAGCGCCCGCCGCCCGACCCGGCCGGGTTGAGGACCAGGTTGTCGAGCATGAACGAGGCTTCGGCCTCGCCGTCCTTCCCGCCCTTCCCCTTCTCGGCGTGCTCGCCGGCCTTGGCCGCGCCCGAATCCGCATGGGCGGAGGGCGGCGGCACGAGCTTCTTCGCGATCATCGGGCCCGCGACGAGGGCGCCGGCGGCGCCACCGGCCGCGAGACCTGCGAGTGCGAGCGCGAGGACGATGACCAGTTTGGGCTTTGCCGGCGGTGCGTCGGCTGCTTCAGCAGGAGCGGCAGTTTCTTCAGCCATGAGTCGGGCAACGCGAGGGTGGAGTCACCAGCAGACACCCCCTCTAAAGCACGCACCGTGCCAAACTTTAGCGTTGCCGTAACTTCATGACAGAGAAAGAGTTATGACGTTTTCTCCTCCGCAGTCGAACCTTGCCGAGCCCGGCAGGAGTTGCCGGGTGCGGGCGCTCGTTTCCCGGTGCGAGGGTGGGAAAACGAACGCGCGCGCCCGCGACCGGATCGCGGACGCGCGCCCCTGGGGTGGGACGTGCACGAACGGGTGGAGCCCTGCCCTCCCACCGCAGGCGGCCGCACGAGCGCGCGGCCGCCTCCGGCGTCTTACCGCTTGATCGTCATCAGGTCCTGCAGCATCTCGTCGGAGGCGCTGATCACCTTGCCGTTGGCCTGGAAGCCGCGCTGCGCGACGATCATGCTCGTGAATTCGGCCGCGAGGTCCACGTTCGACATCTCGAGCGCGCCCGAGGTCAGCGTGGAGGTCGAACCCGCCAGGGCGTAGCCGAGCACCGGGCCGCCCGAGTTGGACGACTCCTGGTACATGTTGTCGCCGACGCGGATGAGGCCGGCCGGGTTGTTGAAGTCGGAGAGCACGATCTGCGCGAGCGGGATGTTCACGCCGTTGGTGAAGGTGCCGGTGATCGTGCCGGTGCGGTCGATCGAGAAGTCCTGCAGCGTGCCCGAGGTGTAGCCGTTCTGGTCGCGGGCGACCGCGGTGGTCGGCGAGGCGAACTGCGTGACGCCGGTGAAGCCCGCGCCCGGGTCGATCGAGATCGTGACGGGATTGGACCCCGGCGGCGCGAAGGTGATCGTCTGGAGCGAGGGCGAGGAGAGCGTGCCGTCGGGGCCGAAGGTGAAGGTGCCGCTGCCGGTGATCGAGCCGGCCGGGACGCCGGCCGCCGTGAGCGTGGAGGGATCGATCTCCCAGTTCCACGTGTTGGTGGCCGTCTTGTACATGTAGACGTGCACGTTGTACGCGGTGCCGATCGAGTCGTAGGCGGTGATGCTCGTCTCGGTCCACGACTTCTGGTTGGCGGCCGAGCCGCGCGTGCCGGTGTTGAAGCCGGCCGTGAGCGGGCCGACGCCGTCCGGGTCGCTGGTGTCGAACACGGGCGCCGAGGCGTCGAGGTTGCCGCCGAACTTCATCTGCGTCGTCTCCTTCGCGGCGGTCTTCTGCCCGAAGGGGAGCTTGATGTCGGTGATGCCGTCCTGGAACACGCCGTTGACCGCGGTGCGCCCCTGCACGACGAAGCCGTTCGACGGCACGACCAGCTGGCCGCTCGCGTCGACCTGGAAGTTGCCGGCGCGCGTGTAGAAGGACTGCGCTCCCTTCCGCGCCACGAAGAAGGCGTTGCCCGAGATCGCGACGTCGGTCTTGAGGCCGGTCGTTTCGAGGTTGCCCTGCGACATGATCGTGTCAATCGAGCCGATCTGCATGCCGAGGCCGACCTGGATCGGGTTGATGCCGCCCTGGTCGCCCGGCGGGCGGCTGCCGCCCTGCAGCAGCTGCGCGAACCCTTCCTTGAAGGTCACGCGCCCCGACTTGAAGGCGGTGGTGTTCACGTTCGAGATGTTGTTGCCGATGACGTCGAGCCGGATCTGGTGGTTGCGGAGGCCGGAGACGCCGGAGAAGAGGGAGCGCAGCATGCGAGTGGGTCCTGGCTGGGGTCAGTTGGAGGCGTCGACCGACGTCACGCCGGTGAGCGGATAGGTCTTCGTGCCACTGCGGAGGACGAGGCCGTTGGGGCCGAACTGCACGCCGTCGACCTTCTTGGTGATGAACGTCGCCGGCGAGGTCGTCCGCCCCGCGGCATCGGTGAGCGACACCTTGATCGTGTAGGTGCCGGCGGCGAGGCCGCTGGCGAGGCCGCCGATGTCGAGCGACTGGCGCCCGGCGGCCTGCGCGCCCAGCGCCTCGGTGCGGACCACCTTGCCCGTGGAATCGAGCAGGCTCACGGTCACGTTCCCCGCGCTCGGCAGCTCGGTCTGGTACGGGTCGATCGCGTCGGGGCCGACCGTCACGCCCGGCTCGGCGATCGACACTTGCTTGCCGATCAGGCCGATCGCGGTCGCGTTCTCGAGCGCGGTGGACATTCCCGCGTTCGCGCTGCCCTGCGCGGTCAGCGTGTTGTTGATGTTCATGAGCTGCTCGACGGACGAGAACTGGGCGAGCTGCGTCGCCATCTGCGTGCCGTCCTGCGGGTTCATCGGGTCCTGGTGCTTGAGCTGCGCCACGAGGAGCTTGATGAAGTCATCCTTGCCGAGTGACGACGCGTTGCCGAGCGCCGCGCCGACGGACGCACCGCTCGCGGTGCCCGCGCTGGATGAAGTGACGGGGGCGGTCATCG
>JACQES010000256.1 GCA_016200495.1 Gemmatimonadota bacterium | reverse complement strand
GGCGCGTTCCGCGGGCCGGCGAACGTGTCGTTGCGGCCACGGACCGGGACCGGCGCGCCGCCGGCGCGCCGACGGCCACCTCCCGCGGACGGCCCGGTGACGGAATCGAGCACCGCGCGCATCGCCGCCACGGCCTGCACCACCTCGGCGCCGGGCGTCCCTTCCTCCGCATGCGCGAGCGCCTTCCGCAGACCCGCTACCTGCTCCGCGGCGGCGTACGAGGCCTGCAGCGCGTCGGCCAGCTGCAGCTGGAGCGCGTACTGCGCAGCGATCGCCGCGACCGTCGCGGGCGAGCGCGGGTCGGGCCGCACCTCCACCGGCTGCGTCACCACCGCGCCGTTGGCCGTGAGGCGCAGCGTGTAGCGGCCGGGCGGCACCAGCGCACCCTCGGGCGAGGGCGGCGTGAGCCCGGGATTCGCGTTGATCTCGAAGCTGTGGGTGAACGCGGCGGGCGCGTCTCGGCGGAGGTCCCAGTGCACGCGATGCATGCCCGCCCCCGTCGGCAGGGGCGTCGCGGGCGCGATCCAGAAGTCGGGGTGCGGCGGATGCGCCGCCTCGGCCACGGGCGGCGTGGCCACGTGCGTCAGGCGCCGCACGACCGCGCCGCGCGCGTCCAGCACGTCGATCGTGACGCCGGCGGGCGCGTCGGCGCCAAGCCAATAGTCGATGATCGCCCCTTCCAGCGGATTCGCCGCGTGCGGAATCTCGGGCGGGAGCGGCGTGTTCCAGCCGACGTTTCGCCGCACGCGGACGGCCGCCCCCGGCGCGAAGAGCTGCACCGCGGCCGACGGGCTCGACGGGGTGAGCTGGCGGAGCATGGAGATGTCGTCGAGGGCCCACAGCCCGCGCCCGTGCGTCGCCACGATCAGGTCGTTGTCCTTGACCAGCAGGTCGCGCACCGGGGTGTTGGGGAGCGTGGTGCCCAGCGACTGCCAGTGATCCCCCTCGTCGAACGACACGTACGCGCCGCTCTCGGTGCCCGCGAACAGCAGCCCCGCCTTCTTCGGATCCGGCCGCACGACCCGCACGAACGAACCGCTCGGCTCGTCGGCCGGGAGGCCGGTGACGATGCGCGTCCAGCTCGCGCCGAAGTCCCGCGTGCGGAAGATGTACGGCGCGTGGTCGCCGATGCGCAGGTACTCGACCGCCGCGTACGCCGTGCCCGGCGCGAATGGCGACGCCTCGATGGACGTGATGTTGGCGCGGCGCGGACTGGCGAGCCCGGCGATGCTCACGTCCTTCCACGTGCGCCCGCCATCGCGCGTGAGGTGGATGAGCCCGTTGTTCGTGCCGACCCAGATGAGGCCCTTGGCGGCCGGCGACGCCGAGAGGCTCTCGATCGCGCCGCGCCCGCCGAGTGTCTTGTTCGCCGTCGCGCTGTCCATGCCGGCGGGCACGCCGAGGTTCGGGCTCCTGCGCGACCAGTGATCGCCGTGATCGGGCGAGGCCGCGACGTAGTCGAGCCCGAGGAGCAGTTGGCGCGGCGTCCACGGCGTCCACGCCAACGGCTGGTCCGACGTCGTGCGCACCGGCGTCGAGGGATCGATGGCGGGACTCACGTTGATCCACTGCTCGCTGGGATACCGGATCCGCACGAGACCGTTGCCGCTGGCCATCACCACGCTCGCGTCCCGCGGATCGGGCACGATCGTGCCCCACTCCCAGCCGTTCACCGGGTTCCAGTCGAAGGGCGTGATGGCGCCGAAGTTGCCGCGGATCCGCGTGCGGATCGCGCCCGCGTCCTGCTGCGTGGCGTAGATCCACGCAGGATACGAGTTGTCGGCCGACAGGTGATAGAGCTGTTCGGTGGACTGGTTGTACCACGAGGTCCACGCGCCACCGCCGTCGAGCGTGACGGTCGCCCCCTGGTCGAGCCCCATCAGGATGCGCCGGCCGTCCGCGGGATCGATCCACAGGTTCTGCGGATCGTCGCCGCCGGGCGCCCCCTTCCATCCCGTGAAGGTGCGGCCGCCGTCGGTGGACTTGTAGGCGGCGGTGTTGAGCGTGTACACGACGTCCGGGTTCTTCGGGTCCACGTACACGCCGCAGCTGTAGCCGCCCTGGCCGTTGCGGATCCGCTCGTCGTCGGCCGCCATCTGCCGCCAGTTCGCGCCGCCGTCGTCGGAGCGCCAGAGCGCCGCGTTGGTGATCAGGTACACGCGCTGCGCGTTGGTGCCCGGCGCGACCGCCACCGACATTCGGCCCTCGAGGCGCGGCAGGCCGCCCCCCGTCACCGGAGCCCAGGTGATGCCGCCGTCGCGCGACTTGTAGAGCGCCGCGTAGGTGCGCGACGAGTCGGCGTCGCCACTGCGGATCGAGAACTGCCATGTGCGGTACGACCCGACGGCCCACGTCGGCCCGCCGTAGTGCCGCATCGTGGTGGCGAACACGACGTCCGGCACGTCGAAGGCGCGCGCCAGCTTCGCGATGCCGGTCTGGTCGTCCACGAAGAGCGTGCGGGTGAAGGACCGTCCGCCGTCGGTGCTGCGGAAGACGCCGCGCTGGTCGCTCGCGGTCACGTGGTCGCCCAGCGCGCCCACGAGCAGGACATCGGCCGAGCGCGGGTCCACGAGGATGGTCTGGATGTGGCGCGTCCCCTCGAGCCCGAGGTGCTGCCAGCTCCGGCCGGCATCCGTCGACTTGTAGAGGCCGTTGCCCTGGTCGAGCGTGCCTCCCGAGATCATGTCGCCCGTGCCGACATACACCACGTCGGGATTGGAGGGCGCCACTTCGACCGCGCCGATGGACGACACCGCCCGCACCGCGTCGAACACCGGCGTCCACGTGGTCCCCGCGCTCGTCGACTTCCAGACGCCACCGCCCGGCGTGCCGACGTAGAAGGTGCCCGGCTGCCCGCTCACCCCCGTCACCGCGCTCACGCGACCGCCGCGGAAGGGCCCGAGGTTGCGCCAGCGCAGCGCAGCCAGCAGGCGCGGATCCACGGGGCCCGCGCCCTGCGCCGCCACGGCCGCGGGAGCCACGAGTCCGAGGACGAGCACGAACGCCCCGCCGGCGGCGAGGAGAAGACGACGTGCGACGAGCGACAGCATCAAGGAGTCCGGAAAGGGGGCGAGCCCGCGCGCGCCGCGCGGAGCCTGGACACGGCGGCGCCGCCATCGGGCGCTGCCGCTCCAGCGTGCTAGAACTTCTTCGCGTCCACGTCGTTCAGGAAGCCGATCACGCCGCGCCAGAAGGTGAGCGGATCGTCGTAGAGGCAGAGGTGGCTCCCGTTCTCGCACAGCACGAACCGCCCATGCTTGACGGTCCTGGCGATCATCGCCATGTGCGCGGGGTCCATCGTGTCGTACCTGGCGCCGATCACGAGCGTCGGCACCGTGATGCGCGACAGGTCGGCCACGCGGTCCCACTGCTCGAGCGCCCCGCTCGCGCCGAGCTCGCTCGGCCCCTGCATCGGGATGTACACGTCCGGGTTCAGGTGCTTGAACGCCCGCTGCACCGGGTCGGGCCACTGGTCGGCCGGCATGCGCAGGATGTGCTGCTCGTAGTGCGCGGGCACGAGCAGCGCCATGTAGCGCGGATTCTGGTAGTCCTTCCGCGCCTCGATGGCCTGCACTTCGGCCAGCACCTTCTGGTCCATCGCCGGCATCAGCACCTGCTTCGCGTACGCGTTGTACGCCGGGATGCTCGCCATCATGTTCGCGATCACCAGCCCCTTGAGGTGCGACTGGTACTTGAGCGCGTACTCCATCGCGAGGAGGCCGCCCCACGAGTTCCCCATCAGGTAGAAGTTGGTGCTGTCGAGCCCCAGCGCGACGCGCACCTGCTCCACTTCCTCGACGAACCGCGGGAGCGTCCAGAGGCTCGGCTCCTTCGGCTGGTCCGAGTAGTACGAACCGAGCTGGTCGTAGTAGTAGTACTCGACGCCCGCGGCGGGAAAGTACGAGTCGGCCGCCTCCCAGTACTCGTGCGTGACACCGGGGCCGCCATGCAGCAGCAGCACCTTGATCGTCGGGTTCGAGCCCACCCGCTTGGTCCACACCTTGAAGGTGCCCTTGGGCGTCGTGATCGCGATCAGGCGCGCCCCGCCACCGAGGATGTCCTTGCGGCCCGTGGTGTCGTGATAGGCGCGGGCCGCCCCCGCACCGGGCATCGGGGCGCGGTCGGCGCACGCCGCCAGCGCCACCGTCGCGCCGGCAACCAGGGAGAGGGCGAGCGATCGGACCACGGAACCTCCGGAGGAGAGATGGCGCGTCAGCGCTGCGGCGCGCGCTGGAGCAGCTGTTGCGGGCTGGTCACGCCGTCGAGGAGCGCACGGGCGCGCTGCATCACGGGGTCGCTCGCCATGCGACGCCGGAACATCGCGTCCACGCCGAACGAGTAGCGCGTCGCCTCGGCGCCGAGCAACTCGGTGACGACTTCGCCCGCCGCGTCGTACGTCGCGCGGTCCACCGTGAGTCCCTTGGCCTTCATGCGCGCGTAGAGCTGGTCGCGCATCGCGGCCGTGACCTCGAAGTCGGGGCCGGCGAGCGCGTGCCGCGCCTTGAGCGACGCGGCGACGTCGGCGATGGCGTCGCGGAACACGGCGATCTTGCCGCCGAGCGCGCGCTGGAACTCGAGCTCCGTCGCCGGAGAGGTCGTGTCGCCGGCGATGACGTCGGGGACGATGCCCCCCCCGCCGCGCATCTGGCGGCCGTGGTCGGTGCGGAAGCGCGGCAGGGTGTCGTCCTGCAGCGGCTCGGGGTCGTCGGATTCGTCGCGCGTCGCGCGCGACCGCCGCGAGATGGAGCGGCCCGACGGCGTGTACCAGCGCGCGGTGGTGAGCTTGAGCGCGCCGCCGTGCTGCAGGGGGAAGACGTCCTGCGCGCTCCCCTTGCCGAAGCTCGGGCTGCCGATGACGAGCGCGCGGTCGTGGTCCTGCAGCGCGCCGGCCACGATCTCCGACGCGCTGGCGGTTCCACCGTTGACGAGGACGACGAGCGGCAGCGCGGGCCAGCGCTGGGGCGCCGAATCGGCGTACGTGTGCCCCTCGAGGCCTGGCCGCGCCCGCACCGAGACGATGACCTGGTTCGCGTCGAGGAAGAGGTCGCTCACCGCGACCCCCTGGTCGAGCAGGCCGCCCGGGTTGCCGCGCAGGTCGAGCACGAGCCCCTTCACGCCCGCCTTCACCAGCGAATCCACGGCCGCAGCAAGTTCCTGCGTCACCACCTCGGAGAACTCGTTGACGTCCACATAGCCGATGTCGTGCTCGAGGCGCATCGCGCGGCGCACGGCGCGCACGTGGATCGCCTCGCGCATCACGGTGAGCGGCGCGTGGACGCTCGTGCCGGGGCGCTCGATCGTGATGCTGACGCTCGTGCCCGGGGTGCCGCGCACCGCGCGCACCGTCTCGTCCACCGTCCAGCCGCGCGTGGCCTGCCCCTTCACCTCGACGATCCGGTCGCCGATCTCGACCCCGGCGCGCTCGGCCGGGGAATCGGGGAAGATGGACAGCACGGTGGGCCAGCTGTCACGGATGTCCACCTGCAGCCCGATGCCGGCGTAGTTGGCCTGCGTGCGCTCGAGCAAGCGCTGCAGCCGCTCGGGCGACAGGTAGGTGGAGTGCGGATCGCGCAGATGGCGCAGCATCCCCTCCACGAGGTGCCGGTAGATCACCGAGTCCGGGAGCTCCTCGACGTAGCTGCCGCGCACCTTCTCCATCACCTGGTCGAGCAGGTGCCCACCGCTCACCGGCACCGCGGCCGGGCGGGCGCCGCGCTGCATGAGCCACCCGCCCGACACGAGCGCGACGCCGAGCACCGCGCCGCTGACGACCAGGCGACGCCTCACGGAGTGACCCCCGCGCCCTCGAGCACCGGTGCGATCGCGCCCCAGACGCGCGCGAACACCTGGTCCTCGCTGCCCACCGCGTCCACCACCGCGATCGGGCCCGCCTCCGGATGCGACGCCTGCCACGCGGGGGTCGCGCTGCGCGCGAACGCCGCGGCGACGCGCTCGTGGAACTCGGGGCTCGCGCGTTCGATCCGGTCGTGCGCCCCGCGCTGCGCGGCGCGCGCGAGCCCCTCGTCGGGCGGCATCACGAGCAGCACGGTCAAGTCGGGCACGAGCCCGCCGGTGGCGAACGCGTTGGCCGCGCGGACCTCGTCCTCGGGCAGGCCGCGCCCCGCCGCCTGGTAGGCGTACGTGGAGAGGAAGAACCGGTCGGCGATGACCGTCGTGCCCTGCGCGAGCGCGGGGCGCACCACGCGCTCGACCAGCTCGGCGCGCGACGCCATGTAGAGCAGTGCCTCGGTGCGCGGCGCCATCTCCTCGGTGCCGTGCAGCACCAGTTGCCGGATTCCCTCGCCGACGGTGGTCTGTCCCGGCTCGCGCACGGTGACCGCGGCGACCGGGAGCGAGGCCAGGTGCGCGGCCAGGCGACGCACCTGCGTCGTCTTCCCCGCCCCCTCCACGCCCTCGAGGACGATGAGCCGGCCTCGCACGCTCGGGGTCACCCCAGGGTGATGATGCTGCTCGTGGATCCCTTCTTGATGCCCTCGAGGATCCAGTTGTTCACCTGGTACATGATCTTGTCGAAGTTCTCCTGCGCCGAGACCGCGCGCTGGTAGAGCATGTTCGACTGCACCGTGCCGAGCAGCGTGTCGAGCTCGCGCTCCATGGCCTCGGTGGGCTGCTGGCCCGCCTGCATGAGCTGGCCCGCCTCCGCGCGCAGCTCCTCGAGGCGCGCGAGCAGCTTCATCGCGTCGGCGTCGCCGTTGAGCGCGTCGGTCGAGCGCTTCACCGCCTGGTACTCGCCGCTCTGCCCGATGATCCGGCCGAGCTCCCTAGCCTTGTCTTCCAGCACGTGCGTCTCCGGTTCAGGTCTCGGCCTCACGCGAGCCGTTCCGCCATGACGAAGCGGTCGCGCCCCGTCAGGTCCTGCTCGATCACGGCCGGCGTGAAGGCGCCGGTCGCCGCCACCAGGGCGGCCACCTGCGCCGCCCGACGTTCGTCGACCTCGAGGGCGATCCAGCCGCCCCGCCGCAGGTGCGCCGGCGCGTCGTGCACCAGCCGCGCCGTCGCCGCGAGGCCGTCGGCGCCGCTCACGAGGGCCAGGTGCGGCTCCCAGTCGCGGACGTCGGCCGGCAGGGCCGCCATCTCGGCCTCGGCAATATACGGCGGGTTCGACACGATGACCGTCGCCAGCTCACCGGCGACGGGACCGAGCAGGTCGCCCTCGCGGAACTCCGGGGGCACGCGCAGCGTCGACCGCACCCGCGCGGCGTTCGCGCGCGCGACGTCGAGCGCGTCATTCGAGCGGTCCACGCCGATCACCCGGTCGAACGCTCCCTCGCTCGCGAGCGCGAGCGCGATCGCGCCCGAGCCGGTTCCCACGTCCACCGCGAGCGTGCCGCCCGGCTTGCGCGCGAGGACCTTCTCGACGAGCAGCTCGGTCTCGGGGCGCGGAATGAGCACGCGGCGGTCCACCGCGAGGACGAGGTGCCGGAAGGGCGCCTCGCCCACGACGTACTGATACGGTTCACCGGCCGCGCGCCGGCGGGCCCACGCGCGCGCGCGGTCGGCGACGTCGTCAGGAATCGGGGCGCCCGGCTCGACGGAGGGCCAGGTGCGGGGGGCGCCGGCGGCGGCGGCGACCAGGTCGCGCGCCTCGCGGTGCGGCTCGTCGAGGCCGGCGGCCGCGAGCGGGCGTGAGCACTCGATGACGAGCGCCCGCGCGGTGATCACCCGGGGCTCCCGTCGGAGAGCTTCTCGTTCAGGTCTTCCATCTTGAGCGCATCGATGATCGCGCCGATGTCGCCGTCGAGCACCCCGGTGAGGTTGTGCGTCTGGAAACCGATCCGGTGATCGGTGACGCGGCTCTGCGGGAAGTTGTAGGTGCGGATCTTGGCCGAGCGGTCGCCGGTGCTGACTTGCGAGCGACGCAGGCGCGAGCGCTCCGCCTCCTGCTCCGAGATGCGGAGGTCGAGCAGGCGCGCCCGCAGCACTTCCATGCACTTGAGCTTGTTCTGCAGCT
>JACQES010000011.1 GCA_016200495.1 Gemmatimonadota bacterium | reverse complement strand
TCGCCGCCGTTGATGTCGAACGACGCGCCGGTGATGTAGCCGGCGGCGTCCGAGGCAACGAAGGCAATGAGGTCCGCGACTTCGCGCGGGGTGCCGAGGCGGGGCACGGGATAGCCCGCCGCGAGGCGTTCGAGCAGCTCGGGGCTCGCGTGCTCGCGCGTGAGCTCCGTGTCGATCATGCCCGGGCAGATGGCATTGACGGTGATGCCGAACCTCCCGAGCTCCTTGGCCGAGGCGCGCGTGAGGCCGAGGAGGCCGGTCTTGGACGCCGTGTAGTGGGCGCCGCCGAGCGTCGAGACCATGCGCCCGGCCGACGAGGAGATGTTGATGACCCGGCCGAACCCCTGCGCCTGCATGGTCGGCAATGCCGCCTTGGTGAGCAGGAAGGGGACGACCATGTTGACCTCGAGCGCCTGGCGGAACTCGTCGGCGCCCAGGTCCCCGAAGCGGGTGGACTGCGCGAGGGCGGCGTTGTTGACGATGATGTCGAGCCGCCCGAAGCGCGCGACCACGGCGCGCACGATTGCCTCCGGCACGCCCTCGGCACTGAGGTCGCCCGGTGCGGCGCACGCCCGCTCGCCGAGTTCGGCCGCGAGGGCGTCGGCGCGGACGGCGTCGCGGGTGTTGACGGCGACGGACGCGCCCAGTTCGTGGAGCCGCGTGGCCGCGGCGCGGCCAAGGCCTCGCGCGGCGCCCGTGATGAGCGCGACGCGCCCGTGCAAGTCCACGACCGGCGGGGGGACCGTCATGGGCGCAAGGTTAGCGACGGGGACACGGCGGCGCGAGCGCGCGCCGGCGCTCCGGTCACGGCGCGGCGCGGAAGAGCGTGGCCAGCTCCGTGGACGACATCGCCTGGCGCGTGACCTGCCACGCCTCGCCAGCGGAGGCCGCGGGAAGCTTGAGCGCGCCCGATCCGTCCACGCGCAGAGAGTCCGCGAACGCGAGGCGACGCCCCTCCTGCCACGGCAAGGTCGAGCGCTCGATCTCCCACGGTACGCGACCGCCGCGCACGCGCCCGGCCGACAGCTCGCAGTCGAGCCACGCGACGAGCTCCGCGCGCGTCGGGTGCGCACGATCGATGAGCGCCTCCAGCGACTCGGCAGGCGGCAGGTCGCGCGCGCGATTCCGCGCGAAGTAGAACCAGTCGCCCGCGACGATCAGGACGCGATCGAGGCGCCCGCCGCGGGTGACGCGTACGGCGAGATGGCGCTTGGGCGCCGGCGCGAGGGCGACGTAGCGCTCGACGAACGAGCTGTCGAGGCCCGTCTCGCGAATGTGGGTCGCGTCGTCCACGGTCACGAACGACGCATCGCGGCTCGTGTCCGGCTGGAAGTCGATCTCATGGTGCCAGGTGATGACGCCGCCCGACGCGCTCGTGGAGCCGGTGAACCCCTTCTGGCGAGCGAGCGCCCGCAGGGCGGCGTCGTCCAGGTCGGCGAAGCCGGAGGCGCCGCGCAGCGCCGGCCGGTTCGCGGGAATGCGCACGTCGCCGAATTCGGCCGGCGTCTGCACGTAGCGCACCACCAGCGACTCGCCCACGACGCCGTGGCGCGTGATGAACTCGCGACTCCACACGCCGGGGAGCCACTCGGGCAGGGTGCCGCTGTCGCGCCGGGTCGCGGTGGCCAGCGAGGCGCGGGACGCGTCGCGGTCTGATGCCCGCGCGGCATCGCGATCGCGGCACGCGGCGAGCGACGTGAGCACGCCGAGCGCGAGCGGGGCAACGCTGCGGCGAGCGCCGCGCAAGAGAATTCGCATGTTTGGCCGCGTGGGGTGTCGCGTGGGGTGTCGCGTGGGGTGTCGCGTGGGACGCCGCGCGGCACGTCGCGCGGGACGCTGCGCGCGATGCCGCCGTCGACGTTGCGGGAGCATGGCCGGTGCGCTGCGCTTCGTCAACGGACGCGCCCGCGCGCCCCCATGGCGCCTCGGGGGGAGCCGATGCACCTTCCGCCCCATGACCTACGCCGCGATCACCGGATGGGGCGCGTGCATGCCCCCCGCCGTCCTGACCAACGACGATCTCTCGACCTTCCTCGAGACGACCGACGAGTGGATCCGCACGCGCACGGGGATGCGCGAGCGCCGGGTCTCGCACGTGTCGGGGATGGAGCTCTCGATCATCTCCGCACACCGCGCCCTCGCGTGCGCGGGGCTCGATCCCGCCGACGTGGAGCTGATCGTGTACGGGTCGTGCTCGAACGAGGAGGCCGTGCCCAACTCCGCCTCCGGAGTGCAGGCCGCCTTGGGTGCCACGCGGGCGGCGGCGATGGACCTCAACACCGCGTGCACGAGCTTCCTGTACGGGCTCACCACCGCGACGGCGATGATCAAGACCGGCGTCGTCAAGAACGCGGTCGTGATCGGCGTCGAGCTCATCTCCAAGTACATGGACTGGAGCGACCGCTCGGTGGCCGTGCTGTTCGGCGACGGCGCCGCCGCGGTGGTGCTGCAGGCGACCGACGCGCCGATCGGCGTGATCGGCTCGGTGCTCGGCTGCGACGCCCTCTCGCGCCGCACGCTGCGCGTGCGCGGCATCGGCGTCGGCTACGCGGGGCGCAACGTCACGATCGGTGACACGAAGTGGGACTTCGACGGGCAGGCCATCTTCAAGCGCGCGGTGCACGGGATGAGCGAGTCGGCCGCGCGCGTGATGGCCGAGCACGGCGTCACGGCCGCCGACGTGGACCTCGTCGTGCCGCACCAGGCGAACCTGCGCATCATCGAGGCGGTCGCGAAATACGCGGGGCTGCCGATGGACAAGGTGATGCTGACCGTCGAGCGCTATGGCAACATGAGTTCGGCCACCGTTCCCGTGGCCCTGGTCGAGGCGCTCGACGAGGGACGGGTGAAGCCGGGCGGACTCCTCCTGCTGCCCGGCTTCGGCGGTGGCCTGACGTACGCGTCGCTCCTCGTGCGGTGGGGCGACCGCGTGACGCCGCTCGGCGTCAGCGACAAGGTGCTCCCGCCGTGCACGCGGACCGCGCTCGAGATGGTGAACGAGATTCGCGCCTACCAGGACCCGGGCGGCCGGTCGGCGCCCGGACTTTCGACGCTCGTCGCCGGCACGTGCGACGGGTGAGCGCGGCGTCGGGCGCGGGCGCGCCCGGCCGTGCGGTCGACGTCCCTTCCGGCATGGCGAGCCTCATCTGGTCCCGCGACCTGCTCGTGCGCCGCGCCCGCCATGCGGCGCTGTGCCTGATGGTCGCCACCGTGGCCGGTGCGCAACGCGCGCCGAAGCCCGCGGCGGGCGCGCTGCCCGCCGCCGCCCTGGCCTTGCCGGGTCCCGACAGCGCGAGCCGGATCGCGGAGCCGCGCGTGGCCCAGGTGGCCACCTACCGCCACGACGCCCCGCAGGCGATCGGCGTCTACGTCACGGACCCCGACGCGTCGTGGATGTCGCTCGCGCGCGGCCTCGAGGCCGCGGGCATTCCGTTCGACGTCACGACCGACTGGAAGCGCGCGACGTCGCACGCCGTCGTGCTCGTCTATCCCACGATCTCCGGACGCGTCGTGCCGGCCGAGGGGCTGCAGGCCCTGGCCGCGCACCCGCGCAACGGCGGCACGGTGATCGCGTCCGAGCTGCTGGGCGGGGGTCTCGAATCTCTGTTCGGCGTGGACTCCATACGCCCGTCGGGCACGCGCCGCACCGTTGCCTTCACCGACAGCGCGGCCGGGGCGTGGGGGCTCGCGAGCGAGCGCGAACGCACGGCTCCCGTGGGATCACGGGTGACGGGGCGCTCGGGGCTCGCGATCATCGGCACGAACGGCTACGCGGCGCCCACCGCCACCGTGCTGGCACGCTTCGACGACGGCACCGCGGCCGTGACGCATCGCGCCGTCGGCACCGGCCACGCGTGGATCGTCGGCGTGGACCTGGGCGCGCTGCTCCATCTCGGCTACGACAACCGCGAGGACGGCGTGGCCCGCGCGTACGTGAACACGTTCGAGCCGACGCTCGACGTGCTGCTCGGCGTGATCGGCGCGGCGTGGCGCCAGGGCGAGCCGGCGGCCGTCGCCCGCGGCACGGTGCCGTGGGGGCGCGCGATCGCGGTGTCGCTCACGCATGACGTGGACTTCTCGCAGGACTGGCCGCACGCGCTCGACTTCGCGCGGATGGCGGCGCGCCACGGGGCGCGCAGCACCTTCTTCGTGCAGACCAAGTACGTCCGCGACTTCAACGACAAGGTGTTCTACGACCGCGAGGCCATCGCCGCCATCCGTGCGCTCGACTCGCTCGGCATGGAGATCGCGAGCCACAGCGTGGCCCACGCGCGCACCTTCCGCACCTTTCCGGTCGGCACGGGCACCGAGCGGTTTCCCGACTACCGGCCGTTCGTGAAGGACCTGAAGACCGTCACGGGAGGCAGCGTCCTCGGTGAGCTCCGCGTCAGCCGGTGGCTGCTCGAGCAGGCGATGGGGAACGGTCATCGGGTCATGTCCTTCCGCCCGGGAGTGCTGGCCAATCCGTTCGCGCTGCCGCAGGCGCTCGAGGCGACGGGCTACGCGCAGAGCAGCACGATGACGGCGAACAACGCGCTCACCCATCGCCCCTTCCGCCTCTCGTACGACCGGGCGGGCGCGGCGGAGAGCGAGATCTGGGAATTCCCGGTGGCGATCGAGGACGAGGAGAAGCCACCCATGCTGCAGCGCGTCGATCGGGCGATCGCGCTGGCGCGCGACGTGATGCGCTACCACGGCACGCTCACCGTGTTGATCCACCCCACCGAGAGCACGGGCAAGCTGCAGTTCGCCGACAGCCTGCTCTCGGCGCTCGGCGACTCGGCCTGGGTGGCGCCGCTGGGCGCGATGGGGCGGTGGTGGGCGGCGCGCACGGCGGTCGAGGTCGCGGCCACGCGGACGGGTGCCACGGCGACGGTCACGCTCGTGCCGCGCGCGGCCGTCGAGGGATTCGCGCTCGAGGTCCCGGCCGGGTGGCAGCTGCTGCCGAGTGAGGGCGTCACGCAGCGCGGGCGGATGATCGTCGTCGCCGCGCTCGCGGGCGAGCAGCGCCTCTCGTTCCGCGTCTCCGGCGCGCCCTAGCGCACCGGAGAGGTCACTCCGCCGCGTCGTCGGCGTCGCCGGCCTCGTCGGCCGCCCGCTTCCACGCCGCGAGCACGTCGGCCGCGACGGGCCGCACCTTGAGCACGCTCTCCTTGGCAATGGAGACCGTGCCCGGCTTCGCGCCGCGCGGCTTGCTCACGTACCGCGCCTCCGTGCACGAGACTGGCACGATGCCCGCGTTGCGTGCCTTGGAGTGATACGCGGCGATGGACGCGGCGAGCTCGAGCGTGGCGCGATCGGGCTCGGCGTCCTCGCGTGCACGCAGCACGACATGGCTGCCCGGCATCCCCCGGATGTGGAACCAGCGGTCGCGCGCCCGCGCGATCTTGAGGCTCAACCGCTCGTTGGCCGCGTCGGTCCGCCCCGCGAGGACGGTCCAGCCGCCCGGAATCGCGTAGGCGAGCACGTCGGCGGGGAGCGCGCGCTGGTCCATCAGGCGGTCCGGATCGGCGCGGTCACGCGCGGCGCGGCGCCGCGTCGAGCATCCGCGCGAGCAGCGCCGCCAGCCGCTCGTTCTGCGTCGCACGCGCCAACGGCAGCTGTTCGGCGATCGGCACGGGGCGGCCGGTCGAGCGCCACGCGCGGTACGCGGTGTGGAGCGCCTCCTGCATCGCGCGCGCGTCGTGGGCGTCGGCACTCAACGCACCGCCCGCGGCGAGCAGTTCGTTGGTGGCCTGGTCGCGCGGGCCCACGAGGAGGATCCAGGCGGGGAAGCGGGCGTATTCGAACACCTTGGCCGGGATCGTCTCGCGCAGGCGCTCCGCGAAGCTGATCAGCACGTGCGAGCGCGCGAGCAGCGCCATCGCCTCCGCACGCGGCCGCGAGGGCGTGAGCGTGAGCCACGGCGCCGCCCCCGCAGCCTCGGCGATCTCGCGCACGCTGCGGCGACCGAGCATCTCGACGGCACCCATGAACTCCACGCGCAGCCGATCGGGGGTGAGTCCCTCGGCGTCGGCGAAGGCGCGAATGGCGCCGAACAAGGTGCCCGGATCGCGGTCCACGTAGAGCGTGCCGGTGTACGCGATGCGGAAGATGCCGTCGTCCGTCGCGGCGGGGAGCGGCGTGTCGTCGGCGCCGTTGAGGATCGTGTGCACGCGCGCGGCGGACGCCGGATAGGCCTCGCGCAGCGTGGCGGTCTGCCGCGCGGTGGTGGTGGTGACGAGCGCCGCCCGCGCCATCACGATCGCCTGGCGTGGACGCGTCCGCTCGAGGAAGAGCGGACTTTCCTTGGAGCCGTCCACCCAGCTCCAGTGCGTCCAGGGGTCGCGCAGGTCCACCGCGTGCGGCAACCCGCGCCGCTGCGCGAGGTGGTCGGCGTGGAGGTGCACCGCGTGCGGCGGGCCGCTCGAGACAATGCCCGCGTAGCGCGAGAAGTCGAGCAGGCGCTCGG
>JACQES010000248.1 GCA_016200495.1 Gemmatimonadota bacterium | reverse complement strand
GCTCGGCAAGCTCGTGCCGTTCGTGCTCGTGGGCTACGTGCAGATGACGGTCGTCATCATCCTCGGCAAGCTCGCCTTCGACATGCCCATCCAGGGCTCGCTCTCGCTCCTCTACGCCGCGGCCTTCACCTTCATCCTCGCCTCGCTCGGCGTCGGCCTCTTCATCTCGACCATCGCGCGCACGCAGGCGCAGGCGATGCAGCTTTCGTTCTTCTTCATCATGCCGAACATCCTCCTCTCGGGGTACGTCTTCCCCCGCGAGGCGATGCCGGTGCCGGCGCAGTGGATCGGCGTGGCGCTCCCGCTCACCCACTTCCTCAAGGTCATCCGGCGCATCCTGCTCATGGGCACCGGCCCCGAGCAGATCTGGCGCGAGGGACTCTTCATGGCCCTCATCGCCGCCGCGCTCGTGCACGTCAGCGTCACGCGCTTCAGCAAGACGATCGAGTAGCGGCGTCGCCGCCCGCGGCGTGCCGACGCGGCGCGCGCCGTTGCTTCGTGCTGTTGCGCCGCCCGCGGCGTGCCGACGCGTCGCGCGCCGTTGCCCCGCGCTGTTGCTCCGCCCGTGTCGTGCCCCGCTACCGCTTCGCCACCAGCTCGATCTCCACGCGCGCCCCCAGCGGCAGCCCCGCCACCGCCACGGTCGTCCGCGCCGGGAACGGCTGCGCGAACCGCGTCGCGTAGGCGCGGTTCATCTCCGGAAAGTCGGCCATGTCGGTCAGGTACACGTTGCACTTGATCACGTGGCCCATCGTCAGCCCCGCGTCCTCCACCACCGCCTGCAGGTTGTCGAACGCCCGCATCGTCTGCGCGTGCACGTCGCCGTCGATCAGCTTCCCCGTGGCCGGGTTGATCGGCGTCTGGCCGGAGCAGTAGAGCAGGTCGCCCGCCCAGACGGCGTGCGAGTACGGGCCGATGGCGGCGGGACCGCGGGCGCTGGCGACGTGCTGGCGGGTGGACACGGATCGGGGTCGGGTGAAGGGAGGCGCGAACGCGCGCCGGGAATGTGCCGCGCCGCATACATTCCCGCGAGGCGCCGCGCGCGCCCTTGGCCCCCGCTGCCCATGCCCGTCGTCACGCTCGTCCACGACTCCCCCGTCGGTCGGCTGCGCCTCACCGCCGCGGACCACGCGCTCACCGGCGTCTGGTTTCCCGACGGGCCCATGCCCACTCCCGTCGCGCAGGCCGAGCTGGCGGCCCGCGCGCGCGGCGACGCCGAGCCCGAGGTGCGTTCGAGCCACTGGGACGAAGCCCGGGCCATCTCGCGCCGTCGCGCCGGTGATGCCCTCGTGGACGCCGCCACCGTCACCGCCACGAGCCCCGCGCTCCGCATCCTCGACGACACGCGCGCGCAGCTCGACCGCTACTTCGCCGGGCGCCTCCGCACCTTCGACCTCCCGCTCGCGCCGCAGGGCACCGACTTCCAGCGGCGCGTCTGGACCGCGCTCACGCAGATCCCGTTCGGCACTACCACCAGCTACGGCGCCGTCGCGCGCACCATCGGCCTCCCCGAGGCCGTCCGTGCGGTGGGCGCCGCCAACGGACAGAACCCGATTCCGGTCATCATCCCCTGCCACCGCGTGATCGGCGCCAACGGCACCCTCACCGGCTTCGGCGGCGGCCTGCCCCGCAAGCGCTTCCTCCTCGCGCTCGAGCGCGGCGACGACCTCGCCCTCGCACTGTAGAACTCCCGCGCGACGTCGCGCGTTCACGACACGTACGCACTCCCCCCATCACGCACGGAGATCGGCACCATGGCACTCAGGACAGCGACGGCGCAGTGGGAAGGCAAGCTGCGCGACGGCAAGGGCTCCTTCAACGGCGAGAGCGGCCTGCTCTCGGGCGCGTTCGACTTCGGCACCCGCTTCGGCGTCACCAAGGGCACCAATCCCGAGGAAATGGTCGGCGCGGCGCACGCGGCCTGCTTCTCCATGGCGCTCAGCGCCGGGCTCGAGGGCGCCGGCTTCCCCGCCATCAAGGTCGAGACGACCGCCAAGGTCACGATCGACAAGGTGGGCGATGCCTTCCGCATCACCAACATCGCGCTCACCACCCGCGCCAAGGTCGCGGGCATCGACGCGGCCACCTTCGCCAAGGTGGCCGAGGGCACCAAGACGGGCTGTCCCATCTCCGCGGCGCTCGCCGCGGTGCCGATCACGCTCGACGCCGCGCTCGTGTAGGGCCCCCTCCCGGCAGCACGCCCCGCGGTTACACTTGGCCCACCGTCATGACCGGCTCTCGCGTGATCGACTCGGCTTCGGGCCCGCCTCCAGCGCAGAGTGTCGCCGCGTCCATCCTGGACCAGCGCACCGCGGGCGTCCTGCTGCATCCCACCTCGTTGCCGGGCCTCCACGGCATCGGCGACTTCGGCGCTGACGCGCACCGGTTCCTCGACTTCCTCGCCGAGGCCGGCTGCTCGATCTGGCAGGTGCTCCCGCTCGGCCCCACCGGCTACGGCGACTCGCCCTACCAGGCCTTCTCCGCGTTCGCCGGGAATCCGCTGCTCATCTCGGTCTCCGGCACCGTCAGGACGTGGCCGGCGAATACGGTCGACTACGAGCACGTCATTCCCTACAAGCGCGCGCTGCTCGCCGCCGCCTTCGAGAAGTTCAAGCGCGACGACGCGTACGATGCGTTCGTCGCCTCCGCCGCGGCCTGGCTCCCCGACTTCGCCCTCTTCATGGCGATCAAGGAGGAGCAGGGGGGCATCGCGTGGACCGACTGGCCCGCCCCGCTCGCGCAGCGCGACCCCGCCGCGCTCGGAGAGGCGCGCACGCGCCTCGCCACGCCGATCGCGCGCGTGCTGTTCGAGCAGTTCGCGTTCCACCGCCAGTTCGAGCGGTTGCGCGAGGCGGCCAACGCGCGCGGCATCCACCTCATGGGCGACCTCCCCATCTACGTCGCGCACGACTCCGCCGACGTGTGGGCCGCGCCGCACCTCTTCGACCTCAAGCCCGACGGCCGCCCGCGCGTGCAGGCGGGCGTGCCCCCCGACTACTTCAGCGCCACCGGCCAGCTGTGGGGCAATCCCATCTACCGCTGGGACGCGATGCGGGCCGAGGGATTCCCGTGGTGGATCGCGCGCATGAAGGCCGCGCTCGCGCAGTTCGACTGCGTTCGCCTCGACCACTTCCGCGGCTTCGAGGCCTACTGGGAAGTGCCCGGTGACGCCGAGACGGCCGCCACCGGTCGCTGGGTGAAGGGCCCCGGCCGCGCCCTCTTCGACGCCCTCACCGCCGCGCTCGGTCCCCTGCCGCTCGTCGCCGAGGACCTGGGGCTCATCACTCCCGAGGTGAAGGCGCTCCGCGAGGGGATGCACTACCCCGGCATGGCCATCCTGCAGTTCGCCTTCGGCAACGACGACTCGGCCGGCGACTTCACGCCGCACAACCTCGTGCGCGATCGCGTGCTGTACACCGGCACGCACGACAACGACACGGCGGTCGGCTGGTGGACCTCGACCGGCGAGGGCGACTCGACGCGCACGCCGGAGATGGTGGCCAGGGAGAAGGCGTACGCGCTCCGCTACCTGAACGCCGACGGCACCGAGATGCACTGGACGCTGATCCGCGCCGCGCTCGCCACCGTGGCGCGCACCTGCCTGATCCCGATGCAGGACCTGCTCGGCCTGGGCAGCGACGCGCGCATGAACCTGCCCGGCCGCCCCGGCGGCAACTGGCGCTTCCGCTTCCAGTGGGACCAGCTCACCCCCGAGATCACGGCGCGCCTGCGCTCGCTCGTGGACACGTACGACCGGCGCCCGACGGAGGGCCGCACATGAGCGCGACGATCGCCGCACCCGCCACCGCCAGCGACGTCGGCGAGAGGCCGGTCCGCTTCCTGACCGTCTGGAACATGAACTTCGGCTTCCTGGGCATCCAGTTCGGCTGGGCGCTCCAGATGGCCAACATGAGCGCGATCTACGAGTACCTGGGCGCGAGCGCCGACCAGATCCCGATGCTCTGGCTCGCCGCGCCGCTCACCGGGCTCATCGTGCAGCCGATCATCGGCCACCTGAGCGACCACACCTGGTCGCCGCTCCTCGGGCGCCGCCGGCCGTACTTCCTCACCGGCGCGATCCTGAGCTCGCTCGCGCTGATCGCCATGCCGCAGGCCTCGACGCTGCTCATGGCGGCGATGCTCCTCTGGGTGCTCGACACGAGCATCAACATCTCGATGGAGCCCTTCCGCGCCTTCGTCGCCGACGTGCTCCCGCCGTCGCAGCGCACGCGCGGCTTCGCCATGCAGTCGGTGTTCATCGGGCTGGGCGCGGTCACCGCGTCGGCCATGCCGTGGATGCTCACCAACTGGTTCCACGTCGCGCCGGGCGGCGCGGGCACCATTCCCACCACGGTGCGCCTCTCGTTCTTCATCGGCGCCGCCGCCTTCTTCACGGCGGTCATGTACACGGTCGTGACGCCGCCGCGCGAGGTGCCGCCGCGCGACCTCGAGGCGTTCCGCGCCGCCAACCGGCGGAGCAAGGGTCCCATCGCCGGCGCGCGCGAGATCTGGGACGCCGCGCGCGCGATGCCCGAGACGATGAAGCAGCTCGCCCTCGTGCAGATGGCCACCTGGCTCGGGCTCTTCTGCATGTGGCTGTACTTCCCCGTCGCGGTCGCCCGCAACGTCTTCGGCGCCCCCGACCAGAACTCGCCCCTCTACCAGCAGGGCGTGGAGTGGGCCGGCATCTGCTTCGGCGCCTACTCGGCCGTCTGCTTCGTCTTCTCGTTCTTCCTGCCGGCCATCGCCCGCACGCTGGGGCGCAAGCGCACGCACGCGCTCTGCCTGCTCGCGGGGGCCGCGGGGCTGCTCTCGCTCGTCGTCATCCACGAGCCCAAGCTGCTGCTGCTCTCGATGGCCGGCGTGGGCATCGCGTGGGCGAGCATCCTCTCGATGCCGTACTCGATCCTCGCCGGGTCGCTCCCCGAGGGGCGGGTCGGCGTGTACATGGGGATCTTCAACTTCTTCATCGTGATCCCAGAGATCATCGCGTCGCTCGGCTTCGGGTGGGTCATGACGCACCTGCT
>JACQES010000266.1 GCA_016200495.1 Gemmatimonadota bacterium | reverse complement strand
CGGCGGCGCGATGCGCGCGTCACCCCGCTCAGGGCGTCGTGACCCGCGCGCGGATCGGCCGCCCCGGCTTCACCCCCGGGGCGATCTGCCCGTTGTCCACCACGACCACGCCATTCACGATCACGTACGGGATCCCGTCGGGCGGCAGCGTCGGCTGCACGTAGGTGGCCCTGTCGGCCACGCGGGCCGTGTCGATGAGCGTGAGGTCGGCGTCGGCACCCAGCGCGATCCGCCCCTTCTTCCGCATGGCCGGCACGCGCGCGGCCAGCCGCTCGGCCGGCATCAGCGACATCTTGCGGATCATCTCCATGAGCGGCACCGCCTTGAGCTCGCGCACGTAGCGCGCGAGCGACCGCGAGAAGGTGCCGCTCGTGCGCGGATGCCCCTTCTCGTCGATCATGAGCGCGTCGCTGGCGACCATGGTGAGCGGGCTCGTCATCGCCAGGTCCACCATCGGCTCGGTGTTCATGAAGATGATGATCGTGCCGCCTTCCTTGCGGTACTTGGCGAAGGTGGCGCGCGTGAGCCGCTCACCCGTCTCGGGGCGCAGCAGCTGCTGGTACATCGAGTCGGGGGCGTTCTCGAACCGGTCGAGCACCGCCGACTGGATGCCGGTCATGCCGGCGGAGTAGGGGTAGGACTCCGTCGTCACGTCGCGCCCGAGCCGCCGTGCCTCGGTGATGGCCGCGAGCGTCTTCGGCGTCTCGCCGAGGGAGACCGAGTTGAGGTGCACGACGTGGATCGCGCTGTGCGCGAGCCGAGCCGCCTCGAGCGCCTCGCTCACCCCGGCGAACCCGGTGCGGGTGTGCACGTACACCGGCACGTGCGCGCGCGACGCGACGCCGAAGACGTCGGCCATCTCGCCCCTGGTCATCCCCTCGGTGTAGGCGAACCCCGCGCCCACCCCCACGGCGCCCTCGGCGATCCCCTGCTCGAGGAGCTTGAGGATCTGCGCGCGCTGCGCCGCGGTGGCGGTGTCGTGCGCGGCCGGGCCCGACGGCGTGAGCGCCCCCGCGGAGCCGAACGCGGTCATGCGCACCGGCATGTGCCCGATGGAGACGCCGAAGTTGATCAGCATCGCGTCGCCGCGCTCCGCGTACCACTGCGCCACCGTCGCCGTGCCGGCTTCCATCTCGAACGCGCTCGTGACGCCGTCGCGCACCTGGTGCCCCTGCGTGGCCGGGTCCACCACGTGCTCGTGGAGATCGATGAAGCCGGGCGCGACGACGAGGCCCGTGGCGTCGATCGTGCGCTTGCCTGCGAGCGCGGCGCGCGAAATGGCCGCGATCCGTCCGTCGGTGATGCCGACGTTGATCACCTGGTCGCGCCGCGACGCCGGGTCCACCACGCGGCCGTTGGCGATCACGAGGTCGTACTGCACGGGCGCGCCCTGGGCGCGTGCGGGCGCCGCGAGCAGCGTGGCCGCGAGCAAGCTGGCCAACGCGCAACCCGCGCGCGCGAAGGGGCGGTTGGCGGGGACCGGACGGACGAACGTCGAGCGGATCATGGCGGCGAGGGCAGGGGAGCGTGCGGCATCGGGGCGTCGCGAACGCCCCAAGAGTACCGCCCGCCGTCGGCGCCCGCCACGCGCCTCGTCGGCCCTATCCCTTGATGAACGTCCCGTCGCGCAGCTCCGAGAGTGCCACCTGCAGCTCGCGCTGCGTGTTCATCACGATCGGGCCGTACCAGGCCACCGGCTCCTCGATCGGCTTGCCCGACACGAGCAGGAAGCGCACCCCCTTGTCGCCGGCCTGCACCACCACCTCGTCGCCGGTGTCGAACAGCACGAGCGAGCGGTTGCCCGTCATCTCGCGCTTGAGGTCGTGGTCGTCGCCGTTCTGCTCGGTGAGCACGCCCATGGGCGCCGAGGCGCCGCGGAAGTCGCCGCTCCCGTCGAAGACGTACGCGAACGCGTTGCGGCCGAGCTCCACCCCCAGCCGCGCGCGCTGCCCGGCCGGAACGAACACGTCGAGGTAGCGCGGATCGGCCGCGATCCCGTCCACCGGCCCGCGCTGGCCGCGGAACTCGCCGCAGATGACGCGCACGCTGGTGCCGTCATCCTCCGTGACCGTGGGAATCGCCGCCGACGGCACGTCCTGGTAGCGCGGCGCCGTCATCTTCTGGCTGCTGGGCAGGTTGGCCCAGAGCTGGAAGCCGTGCATCCGCCCGTGCGCGTCGCCCTTGGGCATCTCCTGGTGCAGGATGCCGCGGCCGGCCGTCATCCACTGCACGTCCCCCGCGCCCAGCTCGCCCTTGTTGCCCAGCGAATCGGCGTGCTCCACCGAGCCGCCGAGCACGTAGGTGATCGTCTCGATGCCGCGATGCGGGTGCCACGGGAAGCCCGCCTTGTAGGCCGCGGGCTTCTCGTTGCGGAAGTCGTCGAAGAGCAGGAACGGGTCGGTCTCCGAGGTCTCGCCGAATCCGAACGCACGGCGCAGGTGCACCCCGGCCCCCTCGATGGTGGGCGTGGCTTCGACGATGCGCTTGACGGGGCGGATGGACAT
>JACQES010000265.1 GCA_016200495.1 Gemmatimonadota bacterium | reverse complement strand
TCGAAGGCGAGCGCGAGGTCGGTCATGCGAAGGAGCGGCTGCCCGACGCCGAAGGTGATGCCGCCCGTGATGCGCGTCCCGCCGGTGCGGATGTCGGCGTCGGCGAGCGCGTAGTGCACGAGCTTCCGGTCGCTCGCGTCGGTGCGCACGAGGAGCGTCGCCTTGCCGCCGCCGTCGGTGGGGATGATGGACGAGATCCACGCCAGGTCGCTCAGCGCGAGCGTGTCCACCTTCACGCGGAAGTCGAGGAACGGGGGTACCCCCTTCTTCTCGAACCGCGCCCAGCCGGTGGCGGACCCGCGCGACTTGCCCGCCTGCACGCCGCCCACCGCCACGTTCACCGAGTCGCGGTACCAGCGTATCGTGCCGCGCAGCCCGCGGATGGGCCACGGCGGGAACAGCTCGTCGGCGTTCACGTCCACGAGGTTCACCGAGCCGCCGTCGCGCGCGGGGGCGCTCGCGTCGAGGGCGCGCGCGTCGGCGCTGAGCCCCGTCCACCGGTACACCGCCACGATCCCGTCGGCGGTGTTGGCCATCGTGCCCGCCTTGAGGCGCGCCGCCACGATCGAGTCGCGCGCGCGCGCGCCCAGCCAGGACTCCGGGGTCCATGGCAGCAGCACGCGCACCGAGCCGCCGCGCAGGCGCAGCACGCTGGCGCGCACCTGCGGTGCGGGCTGCGGCGGCCCGCTCGACGCGGTGAAGATGTGGTTGTAGTTCCACGTCCCGTCGAGCTGCTCGCGCAGCACGAGCACCGGGCGGTCGATCGTGAGCTCGTCGAACACCCAGCGCCCGTTCACCAGGTCGCGCGCCGAGTACTTCGCGTTGACCGGGCCCGAGCGGAAGACGACCGAGTCGCGCTCGTCGCGGATCTCGAGCGAATCCATCGAGAGCTGCGAGAGCCAGTTGCCGGTGAGGCGCCCGAGCCGCACGGTGGCGCCGGGCCGCACGCGCCCCTCGACCAGCTTCTGGATCCGGTTGCGGATGAACCGCTCGATGAGCGACGGGTCGTCCTGCGCGGGGACGGCAATCGCGAGCAGCAGGGCGAGGAGGCCGGCGCGCATCAGAACGCCTGCCCGATGCCGAAGTGGAAGACGAGCCGCGACAGCGGGCTCGACGCGGCCGGCGGCGCGAAGCTCGACGGGCAATCCCCCGCCCCCTTCACCACGCTCCCGTTCACGAGCCGGTCGGTCGTGCCCGGGCTCACGCACAGCAGGCGGCCGCTCCCCGCCACGGTGCTCGTGACGGGAATGAACGCCGGGCCCGGCGTGAGCGAGTACGGGTTGTAGCCGATGTCCACGCGGAACAACCCGAATGCCGTCGCCAGGCGCACGCCGACGCCGGGGGTCACGCGTACCTCGTCGAAGCGGAACAGCTCTTCGGCCGTGCGCCGGAGCTGCCCCGCGTCCACGAACCCGGCGATCGAGAGCGAGCCCAGCATCCGCGGCGCGCGCACGCGCAGCTCGAGGTTCGCGAGGAAGCTCGCCTCGCCGCCCACGGGCGCGAGCCGCCGCACCCCCTGCGTGGACTTGGCGACGACTTCCGCCGTCTTGGTCACCGCGTCGTACGACACCGTGTCCGCGCCGGTCATCACGTAGAGCACGTCACCCAGCTGGTTCTGCCCGTAGCCGCGCACCGAGTTCTGCCCGCCGAGGAAGAACCGCTCCGACAGCGGGATCGCGCTCGCGGTGCCGGCGTCGGACGAGAGGCGCCCGATGACCCCGAGCTGCACGTGGGCCGCGAGCGTCACGCTTGGGCTCAGCGGGCGGAAGATCGTCGCGTCGCCGAGCGTCCGGTTGAAGGTGCCCGTCGCCCCGGCGAGGTGCGCGAGGCCCAGCCGGTTCTCGAGCCGGAGCCGCACGCCGATCAGCGGGTCGATGCGCCCGCCCGTCAGGTCGTACGTGCTCCCGAGCGCGAGCACCGCGAGCGAGCCGCCGGTCTGCCGCTGCAGCACCTCCGCCGCGGTGCACGCGCCGAACACGAGGCAGGCCACCGCCTCGTCGGCGTCGGTGCGCCCGTATTCGTAGCTCAGCGCCGCCGAGCCCGTGATGAACGGCGGGAAGGGCGCCGACACCTGCATGCGCAACCCGATCGGCGTGTCGCGGCGGTAGGCCAGCACTTCCGAGCGGCTCTCGGAGTAGAGCGTGACCTGCGGCGTCACCTTCCGCCCGAACAGGTCGGTGATGTACGTGGTCGCGCCGACGAAATAGTTGAGGCGGTCGCTGAACGGGTCGTCGCGCACCACGGGGGCGCACGCGCCGGGCGCGAAGTCGAGCGGCGCGCCGCGCCCGATCTTCGAGAGCCGCGTCTCGATCTCCACCCGCCGCGCCGTGCCGAAGAGCGAACGGTCCACCCACCGCGCCTGCATGCGGAAGCAGTCGAGCGTGGCCCAGCCGCCGCCCAACCGGAGCGAGCGCGTGTTCGATTCGACCAGGTTGACCGTCACGCGCATCGAGTCGCCCGTCGTCCCCATCGCCGACGTGTCCAGCCGCACGAGCGAGTACGAATCGAGCTCGAAGAGCGACCGCTGGTTGCGGAGCAGCACGCTCGGGCTTGGCGTCCCTCCCAGCGCCAGCGAGAGCCGCCGGCGCACCGCGTCCTCGCCGATGCGCGGCTCCGTCGCTGCGGCGTTGGGGCGGATCGCGAGCTCGACGGCGCCGATCACCACGCGCCGCCCCGGCGCGAAGCCGACGTCGAGCCAGGCGCGCGCGTGCACGGTGTCGCGCACGAGTCGGAGCGACGGCTGCGGCGCGCGCACGTAGCCGATCTCCTTGAGCAACCGGTGCACCGAGTCGATCGCCGCGAGCAGCTCGGGCTCGTTGAACGGCTCGCCGCCGAAGTCGTGGAGCAGCTCGCCCACGGCGGCGCGCGCCTCCGGGATCGAGTCGAGGCCGCGCACGCGCACCGAGTCGAGCAGGGTGCGCGGCCCCTCGACGATCGACCAGGCGATGTCGACCTTGCTCCCCCCGGCCGCCGTCACCCGGTACTCGGTCTTCGCGAGGAAGAGCCCGTGCTGCAGATGCAGCGCGTGCAGCCGCTCCTTGTCACGCGCGAGCTCGAGCGAGTCGAGGCAGTGACGCTGGCCGATCGGGAGGCCGGTGTGGCGGCGCCACCAGCTCGTCGCCTCGGTGGCCATCGCCGTCCGCACCTCGCCCTCCGAGGGCTCCACCGCGCCGCTCACCGTGATCCTCTCGCTGCGCGACTTGCTGAAGATCAACGACGGCGGCGAAAAGGCGACGGCAGCGAGCGGACCTCCGGCTCGTGGGGCGTGTAACCTCCAAAACTATCGCCGGGGACCCCGCCATCGCGCTGGTGCCGCACGGGCGACCTCGCCACTTTCCAAGCGCCCGCCGCGCGGCCACCCAGCGCGGTTCTCCCCCCACGCCGGAGCCGGTCCTGATGCGCCGTTCGCTCGCTCGCCTCGCCCTCGTCCTCCCCCTCGCCGCGGCGCCGCTCGCCGCCCGCGCCCAGGGGGTCACCGCCGCCGCGGCCTTCCGCGCCGAGTACCTCCGCCAGCTCGACGACGCCGAGAAGAAGCTCGTGTCGCTTGCCGAGGCGATCCCGCAGGACAAGTACGGGTGGCGCCCGGGTCCCGGCGTCCGCTCGATCAGCGAGGTCTACATGCACATCGCCGGCGCCGACCTCATGATCCCGAGCGCGCTCGGCCTCAAGCCGCCCGCCATGAATCGCGACGACGAGACCAAGGTCACCGACAAGAAGCAGGTGGTCGAGGCGCTCAAGAAGTCGTTCGCGCACGCGCGCGCGGCGGCCGCCGCGGTCAAGGACGAGGAGCTGGGCGCGCCGGTCAAGCTCTTCGGCGCCGAGAACACCA
>JACQES010000246.1 GCA_016200495.1 Gemmatimonadota bacterium | reverse complement strand
CGCAAGCGCGCGGCGATCCGGTGCGCCGAGACCACGGCGGGCTGGAAGCTCGGCTGGGCGACGCGCACCGAGGTCTCTTGCGTCAACGGCAGGCGCACATCCACGTTCGTGGGGAAGGCGCTGGTGCCGGTCAGCTGGTTGAGCGCCCCGTACGCCGGGTTGATCAGGGAGCCGATGTTGAGCACGTTCCCCGCCACCTGCGTGTACCGGGCGTTGAAGGTCGCCGAAGGCAGGTAGCGGCCGCGGGCCTCGTCGAGGGCCGCCTCGCTCCGGTCCACCGCGAGCCGTTCCTGGCGGACCGTCAGGTTTTGCTTGAGTCCGGTGGCGACTAGGTCATCGAGCGTGCCCTGCGCCAACAGTGGACGACCGAGCGCGAACAGGGCGGGCAGTGCGTAGAGCAGCGGAAGGGTGTATTGACGTGGCATCATGGCGGGTCTCGTTCTAGAGAAAGTGCTCTAGTTGCCTGAATACTAGAGCCCTACGACTAGTTGTCAATACTAGTTTCAGTAACTATTATTCCGAAGGATGACCGAAGCGCTCCGCACCCCTGACCTGACCGAGGCTCCCGACGACGGGACCCCGGCTCGCTCGCCGCGCCTGCCCCAGCAGGGGCGGGGGCAGAAGCGTGTCGAGCAGATCCTCGACGCGGCCGAGGCGCTCATCGCCGAGCAGGGGATCGAGGCGATCACCACCAACGCGATCGCCGAAAAGGCCGGCTCGTCGATGGGATCGCTCTACCACTTCTTCCCCGGCGGGAAGGAGGCGGTCATCGAGGGGCTCGCCCGTCGCTACCAGGCGACCATGGCGCAGCTCAACACGCGAGCGCTCGACGTCTCCCTGGTCAAGGTGCCGCTGCCCGAGCTCTTCCGCGGCATCGTGATGGGGATGGCGGACTTCATCGCCGCCACGCCGGCCTTCCCGGCCGTGCACGACATGATCATGCGCGTGCACTGCCTCCCCGGCGGCAAGTTCGAGGAGTACGAGGAGGCGATCCTCGAGCAGATCCGTCGCTTCCTCGCCGCCCGGCTCCCCGGCCTCGCCGGCGAGCGGCGCGAGGCCGTGGCCAAGCTCTCGTTCCAGTCAGTCGCCGCGGGCGTCGAACTGTCCATGCGGCTCGCGGAGCCCGAGCGCACGCACATCCTCGACGAAGTGCAGAACCTCATGGTCAGCTACATGGGCACCCTCGAGCGGGAGTTCGGGTCGGACTGACCCCGCCGGGCGCGTATCTTCACCGCGCCATGAGCCCCGCTCGCGCCCCTCGCCCCGACGAACGCCGCTTCGTCGCCCGCGTCGCCCCGGAGCGGCGCCGCGACTTCTCGCGGCGACTCCGCCGCTGGTTCGACCGCGCGAGCCGCGACCTCCCGTGGCGACGCACGCGCGACCCGTACCGGATCCTCGTCTCGGAGCTGATGCTTCAGCAGACGCAGGTCGATCGCGTGGTCGGGTTCTACGAGCGCTTCCTCGACCGCTTCCCGTCGCTGGAGCACGTGGCCGCGGCCCCGCCGACCCGCGTGCTCGAGGCGTGGGACGGGCTCGGCTACTACGCCCGCGCGCGCAACCTGCGCGCGCTCGCCGTACAGGTCGTGGCCGAAGGCTCGCCGGCCCGGTTGCCCGAGGAGCCCGAGGCACTGCGCGCCCTCCCCGGCGTGGGCCCCTACACCGCGGGCGCGGTGGCGAGCTTCGCGTTCGAGCGGCGCGCGCCGCTGGTGGACACCAACGTGGAGCGCGTGCTGCGCCGGGTGTTCGCGCCGCGGCTCGTGCCCAAGGCGCCGCGCACGCATCGCCTGCTCTGGGCGCTGGCCGAGGCGCTCCTGCCGCGCACGGGTCGCGCGACGTGGACGCACAACCAGGCGCTCATGGAGCTCGGCGCGCTCGTCTGCACGGCGCGCGTCGCACACTGCGAACGATGCCCCGTGCGCGCCTGCTGCGACACGGCGCGCGCGCAGGGGAAGCGGTCCCGTGCAGGCGTCGCGGGGGCGGGCTAGCTTCCGCGCCATGTCCGCGTCCCCTGCCGTCCGCACGCGCGGCCGGCGCGCCACGTGACCGGCCGCCCATGATCGCGCTGCTCTACCACGACGTGGTGAGCGCCGCGCGCGCCGCCACCAGCGGGTTCGGCGGCGCCGACGCGGACCACTACAAGCTCGACCCGCTCGTGTTCGCGGCCCATGCGCGCCACGCCGTGGGCCGCGACCGGGACGTCCGGTTCACCTTCGACGACGGCGGCGCGAGCGCCCTCGAGCCGACGGCGGACATCCTCGAGTCCGTGGGACACCGCGGCCACTTCTTCATTCCGACCGACTACATCGCGCGGCCGGGCTTTCTCGACCGGGCCCAGTTGCGTTCGCTTGCCGACCGCGGCCACGAGATCGGCACCCACTCCGCCAGCCATCCGGTGCCGATCCACACGCTTCCCGACGCCGAGATCGAGCGGGAGTGGGTCACGAGCCGTCAGGTCCTCGAGGACCTGCTCGGTCGCCCCGTCACGAGCGGCTCGGTGCCCGGCGGCTTCAACGCCCCGGTGGTCGAGGCGGCGGCCCGTCGCGCGGGGCTCACCGTCCTCTTCACCTCCGAACCGGCGCCCCGTCCGGTGGAGCGCGGCGGCCTCACGGTCGTCGGGCGTTTCTCGGTGACACGCGCGACGTCCGAGGCGACGATCGCCGAGGTGATTCGCGGCGGATCCGCGCCGTGGCGGAAGCAGGCGGCGCTCTGGGAGGCGAAGGCGCTGGCGAAGCGCCTGGGTGGCCGGCACTGGCTGGCGCTGCGCCGGCTGGTGTTCCGGTGGCGGGCGGCCGAGTAGACGGAAGCAACGAGACCGGCCTCCACCGCGTAATTTTCGTGCCCCGACGCCCTCCGGCGCGGTGACCCCCGATCCGACCTGCGTGACCCGATACTCGCTCATCCCCCTGCTTGCCGCCGGCCTGCTCGTCGCCTGCAAGGAGGAGAAGAAGGAAGTGCGCCCCAAGGTGCCGGTGACCCTCGGCTCGGCCGAGAGTCGTCCCGCGCCCTACACGCTGCTGGCCAACGGGTCCGTCGAGCCGCTCCAGAGCGTGGGGGTGAACTCGCAGGTGAGCGGCGTCCTTCAGCGCGTGAACTTCCGCGAGGGCGACGAGGTCAAGGCGGGACAGGTCCTGTTCCAGATCGACGCCCGTCCCTTCCGCGCCGCGCTCGACGCGGCCGAGGCGACGCTCGCCAAGGACGAGGCGCAGCTCGACAACGCGCGCCGGCAGTCCGACCGTTACGCCACGCTCGTCAAGGACCGCTCGGTCACCGAGGCCGACGCCGAGCAGTTCGCCGCCAACGCGCGCGCGCTCGCGGCCACCGTGCAGGCGGACAAGGCGCAGGTCGAGGCCGCGCGGCTCAACCTCGACTACGCCACGATCCGCGCCCCGATCTCCGGGCGCACGGGCTCGCTGCTCGTGAAGCAGGGCAACCTCGTGCGCGCGCTCGGCACGGCGCCGCTCGTCGTGATCAACCAGCTGCGGCCGATCGCGGTGCGCTTCGCGGTGCCCGAGCGCGAGTTCCCCGAGATCCAGCGCCGCTCGGGTGGCAAGGACCTGCCGGTCACCGTGCAGCTCAAGGACGGCGGCGGCAAGCCGATGCAGGGCCGCCTCGCCTTCGTGGACAACGCGGTCGACACGCTCACCGGCACGGTGGTGCTCAAGGGGCACTTCGAGAACGCCGACGGCGCGCTCTGGCCGGGGCAGTTCGTGACGGTTTCGCTCCAGCTGTACGTGGACGCCGAGGCGACGGTGGTGCCGAGTGACGCCGTGCAGACGGGCCAGGTGGGCACCTACGTGTTCGTCGTGGACACGGCGGGCAAGGCGCAGGTGCAGAAGGTGACCGTGGGCCGCGTGTCGGGCCAGGCGACGATCATCGCGTCGGGGCTCAAGCCGGGCGACAAGATCGTCGTGGATGGCCAGTCGCGGCTCTCGCCGGGGGCGCTCGTGGACGTGCGACCCGCGGTCGCCGCGACGCCGGCCGGG
>JACQES010000245.1 GCA_016200495.1 Gemmatimonadota bacterium | reverse complement strand
TGACGCTGGAGCACGAGCGATGGCTGTACGTGCGCAGCACGTATCCTCCCGGCGTGGCCGAGCAGATCGTCCCCCCGCGCAAGCCCGGCTTCGAGACGCTCGCGATCCACGCGGGCCACCAGATCGACGCCGCGAGCCGCGCGGTCACGTCGCCCATCGTGCTCTCGTCCACCTTCGAGCGCGCGCCGGACCTCTCGTTCCCGGGCGGCCACATCTACACGCGCGACACCAACCCGAACCGGCGCGAGCTGGAACTGGTGCTGGCCGCGCTCGAGGGCGGCGCCGAGGCGGCCGCCTTCTCGTCGGGGTCCGCGGCCACCTTTGCCGCGATCTCGACGCTCGCGCCGGGAGATCACGTCATCGCCCCGCTCGATGCGTACTACGGCACGCGCAAGGTGCTGGCCGAGAAGGAGCGCTGGGGACTCACCGTCAGCTTCGTGGACATGGCGGACCTGGCCGCCGTGCGCGCCGCCGTGCGCCCCACGACGCGCCTCATCTGGATCGAGACGCCGAGCAACCCGCTCCTGACGATCACCGACATCCGCGCCGTCGTGGACATCGCGCGTGCCGCCGGGGCCGTGACCGCAGTCGACAACACGTGGCCGTCGCCCGTCGGACAGCGTCCGCTCGACCTCGGCGCCGACCTGGTGATGCACTCGACCACCAAGTACCTGGGCGGCCACTCCGACCTGCTCGGCGGCGCCCTCGTGACCAAGGCGGCCGACGAGCGCTGGGCGCGCATCCGCGCCACGCAGAAGGAAGTCGGCGCGGTACCGAGTCCGTTCGACTGCTGGCTGCTCCTGCGCGGCATCCGCACGCTGCCGTGGCGCGTGCGCGCGCACTCAGCCAACGCGCTCGCGGTGGCCGAATTCCTCGCGCAGCACCCGAGGATCGAGGCGGTGCACTATCCCGGGCTCACCTCGCACCCTGCGCGCGCGATCATCGAGAAGCAGATGCTCCTGCCGGGGGGCATGCTCTCGATCCAGGTGAAGGGGGGACAGGAGGCGGCGGTGGGGATGACCAACCGGCTCAAGGTCTTCACCCGTGCCACGAGCCTGGGCGGCGTGGAGAGCCTCATCGAGCACCGCCACAGCATCGAGGGGGCCGCCACGCGCGCACCGGTCAACCTCCTGCGCGTGAGCGTGGGGCTCGAGCACCCGCACGACCTCAAGGCGGACCTGGAGCAGGCCCTCGCCTGACGGAGACGCGCCGAGCCCGGAGGTGAGCGCTACGGCTTCCGCGGGCCCGGCAGCGGGGCGGGCTTGGGCGTCGCCGCCTTGGGCGCCGCGGGCCGACGCGCCGGCGCCGGCCGCCGGGCCTCGACCTGCAGGTCATCGAGCCCCTCGCGCGTCTCGATCGCCTTCCCCTCCGCCGTGACGTACGTGATGTCCACGCGCCGGTTGCGCGCGAGGTCCACGACGTCCTTCTCGCCCGTCTTGAGGTTCCCCTTCCCCAGCGCCTCGAGCTTGACGCGCTCCGCCGCGATGCCGCGCGCGACGAGGAACGCCTTGACCGCCTCCGCCCGCCGCTTCGACAACGCGGTGTTATAGGCCACGTTGCCGCGCGAGTCGGTGTTGCCCGACAGCGTGATGCTCACCGAGCCGTAGCGCAGCAACGAGTCGGCCGCGGCGGCGAGCACCTTCTGCGACGCCGCCGACAGCACGTCCTGGTTGAGCCCGAAGTGCACGTTGGGCGGCACGCCGCGCAGCACCTCCGGCGTCTTCGTCACCATCACCGGCGCCTTGGGCGCGGGCTTGGGCGCCTCCATCACCAGCGTGTCCACGCGCGGCGGCGTCACCGCCACCACGCGCGGGCGGTCGAGCAGCTCGGTCGCGCGCTTGGCCATCGCCTCGGCCACGCGCTGCGGCTTGTCGGGACACGGCAGCATGCGCGCCGCCTCGAGCGCGGCGCGCACGAGCGCGAGCTCGAGCGCCGCCACTTCGGCGGCGGCGCGCGGCAGCTCGGGATGGCCGCGGAGCTGGTCGGCGGTGCGCCACAGGTCGAGGCGCACGCGCGGCGCGTACACCGGCGTGACCGTGCCGGCCGCGAGGTCGGGCACATTGCCCTGCTCCAGCGTCCGCACGAGCTTCGACGCCTCGCCGAGCGCGTCGCTCGCCACGGTGCCGCGCGCGTTCAGTTCGTACGCGTCGCGCGCGAGGTCGATCCACCGCTGCGCCTTCTCGAACGGATACGCGGGCAGCGTCGGCCCCTTGGCGCGCGCCGCGAGCAGCCGGGCGTGCCATGCCGCGATCAGCGCGTTGTCTTCGGCCACGTCCTGGTCGGCGAGCCGCTCCTCCACCGGGTGCAGGCGGGGCAGCTCGACGTAGCCCGCCTGTGCCTGCGCGCGCGGCGCCAGCGCCACGAGCGCCGCCAGCACGGGACCCAGCGTCCATCGCGTCGGTCGCATGGTCACTTCCTCGCCGCGGGCGCGGCGGGCGTGGCGCCGCGGCCGAAGAGGGTCTCGTCGAACTTGAACGCGAAGTCGAGGTAGGCGCCCTTCATGGTATAGCCGAACGCGCTCAGGTCGCGGTCGCGGTAGCCGAACATGTTGTACCCCGCGGCGAGGCGGAGGTTGGTCAGCACGATCCGCCCGACCTCGAGGCCGAGTCCGTACTGGCGCGCCGCGTTGCCGTCGGAGAGGAGCAGCGACGTCGTCACCCCGGCGTCCCACCGCGTCGTGAGGTCGTAGGTGGCGCGGCCCATGATCATCTCCGCGTCGCTCGTGGACACGAAGCCGTTGCTGCGGTCGGTCGCGAACTTGGCCGCGAGGCGCCCGCTCAGCACGAGCCGGCCCGTCGGCTGCCAGTTGAGGAGGCCGGCGATGATGTGCGCGTCGTAGCCCGAGGCCGGTGCCAGCCCCGCCGTGAGGTTCTCGCGGTTGAACTGGTAGTGCAGCAGGCCGTTCCACTCCGTGCGGTCGGTCTGGCGCCACGCGAGCCCGACGTGCGTGCGCAACCGGTCGCCGATCGTCGGCTGCTGGTCGAACAGGCCGCGCGTGAGCAGCGTCCAGTCGCGCGCCAGCTTCTCCGCGATCCCGACGCTGAACAGGTACCCGTTCTGGCCCGCCGCGCGCCGCCACTCGGCGCGCATCGTGGCCTTGGTCGTCGCGGGCCGCGTCCACTCGAGCGCACCGGTCACCGCGGTCGCGTTGCCCTGCCCCGCCCCCGCCAGCGGCGCCACGCGCTCGAGGCTCGTGTTGAACAGGAGCCCCGGCGCCAGCGCCCAGCGGTTGCGCAGGCCGATCGAGGCCTCGGCGTCGCGCCCGTTGATGGCGTCACGCTCGCGGTACTCGCTGAAGACCTGCGCGTTCTGCGCGTAGTCGGCGTCGATGCCGAAGACCGTGTTCTGCTGCGCCTGGCCACCCGTGAGCGCGTACGGGCCCGCGTAGCCGTCCACCCACTCGTGGCGCACGTAGGCGCGGGCGCGCTGCGCGAAGCCGTATTCGGCGCCCACCGAGGCGCGCATCAGCGTCGTGCTCACGTCCTTCTCCGCCTCGGCGAACAGCGACGACTTGTCGTTGCCCGGGATGCGCATCGTCAGCTTGGCGCGGATGGCCGAGAACGACGGCGGCACCAGCAGCCCGAGGGTGCCCGCCGAGGCCGAGCCCGTCTCCTTGGCCCAGCGATAGCCCAGCTCCGCGCGCACCGCCGAGCCGAAGTTCCGCTCGAGCGACACCAGCGCGCCGTCGCGCTTGCCGCCGGTGCGCAGGTCCTCCGTCTCGATCGCCTCGGCCAGCAGCCGCATCTGCGCCGCCATCGCCACCGTGGCGTGGAAGCCCAGCTCCTGGCGCCCGTTGCCGAACGTGGCCGAGCGGTTGGCGAAGCCGAGCCCCGCGCGCGTGCCGTAGAGCCGCGCCTCGATGCCGTCGGACGCGTGGCGCAGCTCGAACCGGCCCGCGCGCCCTTCCTGCCCGCCCATCCCCGTCGCCTGCGCGACTTCCACCAGGGCGGTCGTCTTGTCGAACAGGCGGAGGCTCGCGTTCGCCCCGAAGAGCTTGAGCGAATCGAGCGGGTTCTCGTCGAGCGCCGCGATGCCGCCCACCGCCAGCCGCGACCCGATGTTGAGCGTCGCGTCGGCGCCGTAGGTGTTGTACGCCGTGCCGCCCTGGTCGAGCTCGTACGTGACCCGGATCGAGACCGGGTTGAAGTTCGCGTCGAGGCTCGGCACTGGCGCGCGGAAGAGCAGGCGCCCGGTGAACGGCTCCACGGTGTAGTCCGCGAAGCGCGCCATCGGCTTGGCGCTCAGGATGAGCGCCGGCTGGTTGCGGTCGCGCGTGAGGAGCTCCACGCGCTCGGAGTTGATGACCGCGTTGGGCCGGCTCAGGAAGTACGGGCCGCTGATGCCGCGCCCGGGCAGCTCGTCGATCACCTGGCGCGCCGTGCCGCGCGCGAGGTACACGTTGCCGGCGCCCAGGCTGCCTTCCTCGTGGTGCTGCACGCCGTTGAGTGTGCGGTCCCACGCGCCGAGGAGGCGCGCGTCGCCGGCGCGCATCGTGTTGTAGTCGCCGAAGCGCGTGAACGACGCGCCGCGGTCGAGGCGCGCGTAGAGGCGCCGCTGCGACTGTCCGTCGAACTCGCGGAGCGAGCCGTCGCCGTAGGTCGGGTACATCTCCTCGGGGGAGATGTCGCGGAACTGTTGCGTGTTGTCGTCGCGCTCCGAGTCGAAGCCCAGAGTCAGCAGCTTGTCCTCGCCCACGCTCCCCTTCGCGAACAGCGCCGCGCGCAGCCCGCCGCGCACCTTTCCCGAGTCCTGCGCGAAGCTCCACGAGGCGAGGCGCGACTCGAACGCCGCGTCTGGTGCACTCGTCACGAGCGAGCCGCCGCTGAAATTGTTCATCTCGATCCGGCCGGCGAGCACGCCCGCCACCACGAGCGGGCGCTGCGCCGGCACGAAGGTCAGCGACACGGTCGCCTCGGCCATCGGCGCCGTCACCCGCACCTCGCCCTTGCCCGGCTGACCCGGCACGACGAGACGGAAGGTCCCCTCGCCGTCCGTCACGATCACCTGCGTCCCCTGCGCCTCGGCGTCCACGTCGCTCACGAGCCAGCGGCCCAGCGACGCCTCGAGCGTCACGGGTACGCGGCCCGTGAGCCTCGTGCCCTTCGCGTCGGTGAGGCGCACCACGATCGGAATCGCGCTCGTGCCGTCGGCGGGGTACGTCGTGCCCGCGATCACGAGCTCGGCCTTGCCCGCCGCGACCGGACTGCCCGGCGTGCGGAGCGCGGCCGCGAGCGGCGTCGCCGGCAGGTTCGAGCTGCGATCGGTGAGCACGGGGAGCGCGATCGGCGGCGGCGCGGCCGGCAGCGGCGCGGCCTCGCGATCGCCCTCGCGCATCCCCTCCCAGCGCGAGGTCTCGCGGAACGCGCTCGCGGGCGACGCGGCGGCGAGCGGCGCGACCGCTGCGGCCGGCGCGTTCGCGCCACCACCGATCGGCGTGCCCGCGCCCCGGGCCGGCATCGTGCTCGCGCCACTACCCGTTGTCGTGGCAGCACCGCTCGCCGGCGTCACCGCCTGCCCCACCGTCGCGCTCACCTGCGCCGTACCCTTCACGCTCACATCCGGGCCGACGCCCGGCAGTGGCATCGGCTCGCCCGCCGACGCGGTCACCTTCGCCGGCCCAGGCACCGTGCCCGCCGCGATCGGCGTCTCGGGCTCGCCCTGGCGGCGCCGCGCGCGCACCTCGGTGATCACGTCGGCGTCGTACGCCGTGGCGAAGTCCGCCACCGCGAGCTGGCCCCCCTTCAGGTCCACGAACCGCGAATTCGGGTCGAGCGCGTTGCGGTTGCTCGTGACCACGAGGCGCGCCCCGGCCGGGAGCGTCGTCTGGTCCACCTTCACCACGTGCATCCCGCTCGACGCGTCCCAGAAGTTGTACTTGCCCTCGACGTCGGTGATGGCCGAGGTGCCGTCTTCCATGTACACGCGCACGCCGGGGATCCCGAGCTCGCCGGGCTGCTGCAGCGGCAGGTCGCCGCAGTCGCAGTGCGCGTACACCTTGCCCACGATCACGCCGCGGTCGGTGAACACGCCGCGCCGCACCACCACCGCGGCCGCCGCGTTGTTGGCCTGCGCGACGAGCGTGCCGCTCGACGCGCTCGCCTTGTTGACCGAGGTGCCGTTCCGGAGGTTGGGACCGACCTTCACGCGGTACGTCACCGTGCGCTGCTCGCCCGGGTTGAGCGTGCCGAGCGGCCAGGTGAGCGCCGGCCCCGCGCCGCCCGACGGATCGGGGAGCGCGGCACCATCGAGGCGGCTCGTGCCCAGCTGGTAGGTGAAGCCCTGCGGCAGCACGTCGTTGAGCTGCACCGCCGGCACCGGCGAGGCGCCGATGTTCTTGACCACGACGGTGTAGTCGTTGGTGCCGCCCACGTCCACCACCTGCGCGCGCGACACCTTCTGCACCGAGAGCCGGAAGTCGCCGATCACGGCCACCGTCGCGCACGAGCGGTTGTTGGCGGCGTTGCCGTCGAGCGGCGCCGCCGCGGTCGCGCAGTTGGTGATGTTGCCCGTGAGCGACGTCGCCGCCCGCGTCTTGAGCGTGATCAGCACCGAGTCCGCGTCCAGGATCGGGGTGCTGCTGGTGCACGTCACCACCTGGCCGGCCGCGGTGCAGCTCCATCCGGTGGCGGTGCCGCTCGTGAAGGTGAGCCCGGCGGCGAGCGTGTCCACCACCGTCACCGTGCCCGTCGTCGGCACGTTGCCGCGGTTGGCGACCCGCAGGATCCACGTGTTGTCGAGGCCGCTCGTGAACTGCGCCGCGGCCGCGGTCTTCTTGAGGTCCACGTCCACCGTGCCGCGCACCACGCTCGCCTTGACCGCGCGATTGTCGGTCGTGTCGGCGTCGTTGGGCACGAAGGCGCGCGCGCGGTTGCTCACCGCGGGGAACGCGGCCTTGGTCACCAGCACCTGCACCGTGATCGGCGTGGCGCTCCCCACCGCGAGCGCGGCCGTCGCGGTGCACGTCACCACCTGTCCCGCGTTCGCGCAGGCGAAGCCGGTGCCCGCCGCCGACTGGAAGATGAGCCCCGCGGGGAGCGAGTCCACCACGGTGAACCCGGCGGGCGCTGGGAGGCTGCCCACGTTGGTGGCCGTCACCGTGTAGGTGGCCGTCGCACCGACGTTGAGCGTGTCGCCGCCGGTCTTGGCCACGGCCACGTTCACGAGCCCGCTCACGCCGGTCGTGATCGCCGCGCGGTCATTCGCGGCGCTCGCGTCGCCCGTCGTGGACACCCGCGCCACGTTGACCACGCTCGGCACCGCCGCCACCCCCGGCGTGACCACCACCGTCACCGCCGCCGTCGCGTTGACCGCGAGCGGCGCCGTCCGCGTGCAGCGCACGACGCTCCCGGCCACGCCGCAGGTGAACGAGGGGCCCGTCGCGCTCACGAACGCGAGCGTGGCCGGCAGCGAGTCGAGCACCACGATCGTGTCGGTCGTGACCCCGGTGCCCACGTTGCGCACCGTCAGCGTGTACGTGGCCGGGCTCCCGACGAGGAACGCCCCCACCGCCGACTTCACCATCGAGAGGTCGGGCGAGGTCGCCACCGCGACGGCCCCCGACTGTGCCACGTTGTTCGCCAGGTTGATCTCGCCCGGCGTGCTCGTGCGCGCGCGGTTGTTCACCGAGGGGAGCGCCGCCGCCGCCACGTTGACCGTGATCGTCAGGACGCTCGAGTCCTGCGCCAGGATGGCCGCCGTGCGCGAGCACGATACCACCGACAGGTTGGTCGGCGCCGGACAGCTCCACCCCGCACCGCTGAACGACGCGTACGTGAGGCCGGCGGGCAGCGTGTCGAGCACCGTCGTGGTGCCGGTCGTAGGCGAGAGCGCGACGTTCCGCACGACGAGCTGGAATTGGCCCGGCTGCCCCACCGTGAACGTCCCGACCGCGCGCTTGACCAGCAGCAGGTCCGGGGTCGCGGTGACCGGCACCGTCGCGGCCGACGCCGAGTCGTTGAGCGCCGACGCGTCGAGGGCGGTGCTCACCCACGCGCGGTTCGCCATCGGCGACGTCGTCCCCGGGTTGATCGTCGCGCCGATCACCACCGAGGCGGTGTCACCCGCGAGCATCGGCGCCGCGCGCGTGCACGTGACCAGGTTGGCCACCGCGCCGCACGAGAAGGTGGACGGCAGCGACCCGAGCCCGGTCAGCGTCGCCGGCAGCGTGTCGGTGATCGTGATGACGCCGGTCGTCGGCCCCGTGCCCACGTTCGTGACGCGCAACCGGTACTGCGCCGTGTCGCCGATGACGTACGTCGTGAACAGCGACGCCTTGGTGAGCGCGAGGTCGGGCGCCGGCACCACGGTCGTGCCCACCACCTTGGCCGTGTCGTTGGCGGCGTTGATGTCCCCCGCCGTGCTCGCGCGCGCGAGGTTGTTCACCGCGGGCGACGCCGCCGCGCCCACCGCCACCGTCAGCGTGATCGCCGCGCTCGCCGTGGGGGCCAGCGCCGGCGAGGCCGGCCGCGTGCAGGTCACGAGCGGCGCCGCGTTCACGCAGGTGAAGTTGCCGCCGGTGCCCGAGACGAACGTGAGGCCCGCCGAGAGCGAGTCCACGACGGTGATGACCCCCGTGGTCGGCAGCCCGCCCACGTTGGTCACCGTCAGCGTGTACGTCCCGTTCGCGCCCACCGAGAAGCCGCTCGACGCCACCTTGGCGAGCTGCAGGTCGGGCGGGGCGTTGACCGTGACGCCCACCACCGAGGCGCTGTCGTTGAGCGCGTTGGGATCGCCCACGGTGCGCACCCACGCGCGGTTCGACACGCTTGGCGCCGCGGCCGCGAGCACGTTCACCGTGAGCGTCACCGTGACCGAGTCGCCGATCGCGAGCGTCGTGCCCGGCGCGCGGAAGCAGCTCACCACCTGCCCCGCGTTGCCGCACGTGAAGCCGCTCCCCGTGCCGCTCACGAAGGTGAGCCCCGTCGCGAGGGTGTCCGTCATGCGGATCGAGTCCGCCGTGGCCGCCGAGCCGCCGTTGGTCGCGCTCAGCACCCAGGTCGCCGGTGTCCCGATCGTGAAGGTCGGCGTGCCGCGCAGCTTGGTGAGATGCAGGTCGGGCGCCCCGAGCGTCACCGTCAGGTCGCTCGCCGCGTTGTTGCCCGGCGTGTTGTCGCCGCCGCCGCTCACGCGCGCCACGTTGGTGAGCGAGGCGGGGGCGTTGCCCGGCACGGTCACGTTGAGGGTGATCGGCGCGGCCACCTGCGACGCGGTGAGCCCGCCCGCGAGCGTGCACGCCACCACCTGGCCGGTCACCGTGCAGCTCCAGCCCGTCCCCGTTGCCGTGGTGGGCACGAGCCCCACCGGCACGGTGTCGGTCATCACGATCGGCGACGCGGTCGTGTTCGCGTTGCCGACGTTGGAGACGGTGATCGTGTACGCCCCCGTGCCGCCGCGCGTGAAGTCGGCCGGGTGCGTCTTGGTGACGGTCAGGTTGGGGCCGGCCACCGGCACGTTGGTGGGCGGCGTGCCGCCGCCGCCCGTGAGCGAGTCGCGGCTCCTGGCGTTGATCGCCGAGCCGAGCGTCTGCGAGGTCGCGGTCACCACCGCCTGGTTGGTGATCACGAACCCTGCGGGAATCGTGTCGTTGACGCGCACGCGGAACCGCACGGCGGCCGTCGCCCCCGCGGCCAGCGTGCCACCGGCGCTCGACGTGGCCCCCGTCCCCAGCCGGACCACGATGCGCTTCGATCCCGTCGCGTCGAATTCGCCCTGGTCGTCGCCCGCCGCGTCCGTCTTGGCGCCCGCGCCCGCGCCGCTCACGATCTGGAGCGACCCCGGCACGTACGTCGTGCCGGCCGGGATCGAGTCGATGAGCACCACGTTGAGCGCGCCATCCTGCCCCGTGTTCGCGACCGTGAGGTCGTAGCGCAGCGTGTCGCCGGTCGAGAGCAGGCCGCCGTTCTCGTCGGTCACGAGCTTGACGACGTTGCCGTTGATGACCGGGTTGAACAGGTCCACCAGGAAGGTGATCACGCCGGGCAGGTACTGGTCGCCCGTCGTCGTGAACGCGATCGAGGCGCTGCTCGCGCCGGCGGGGACCGCGGTCGTGGACACCTGCTTGGCGTCCATGCCCAGCTGGTTGGTGAACGCCGGGTTCTGCCCGCCCTGCACGTACGCGCCCGTCTCGCTGATCGTCGAGTTGAAGAAGTCGTTCGCGGGGTTGAGCCCGTCCTGCAGGTCCACGCCGTTGACCTGCATCTTGTCGTTCTGGAACGCCGTGCCGCCCGCGCCCGCCCAGCCGCGATCGCCCTCCCACGCCACCACGCCCACGCGCGCCGTCGGCGTGCCCGTCGCGGGGGCGAGGAATCCCGAGACGTTCGTGGTCACCGTCGAGCCGCCGGCGATGTTCCCGAAGCCGTCGAAGATCGTGAGGTTGCGGAACGGCTTGGCGCCGTCCTGCACCACCACCACCAGCGCCCATCCGGCGTAGTCGTTCCCCGCCGCGGTGCCCACCGTCGCCTGCACGTTGGCCACGGTGTAGCTGCCCGCCCCGGCCGCCTGCACCATCGCGGTCACGTCCGCGAAGCCCTGGTACTCGGGCCCGATCCCCGAGAAGCCGACGCCGTTCACGTCCACGGTGGACGCGTTCACCGACGCATACCCGGCCGTCGCCGGCGTGCGGAAGAGCACGCTGCCGCGCGACGCGCTCGTCGAGCGTCCGCTCCAGTACAGGCCGGCCCACAGCACCGTCGCCCCGGTCGGCAGCGAGATCGTGGACGTGCTCGAGTTGAACGTGGACGGATCGCCATCCACGTCCACATAGGCCATGACGTAGTTGTTGTTGACGCCGCCCGTGAAGGTCGCGCCCGCCGCCTGGGTCGCGGCGCACGCGGGAGGCGGCGCGGGCTGCGCCCCGACGGCCGCGACCGCCGTGCAGGTCGCCAGCGTGTTGCCGCGGATGATGATGTCGCCGGTCGCGTTCGCGGTGAACCGCGTGGTGTACGCGCGCTGGATCTGCGCCAGCGCCTCGGCTGGCGCCAGCGCCATCGCCGCCAGCGCGCTCGCCACGATCCCCCACCAGCCCAGCCAGGGGAGGAAGCGCACGACTCGATTGGACGGACGATGGTGTGGCGGCATCAGCGGGCGCGGGTACGTCGACTATCGGCATGCGCACGCGCGCGCACGAGCGGTGCGGATTCCATTGAGACGATCTTGGCGGGGGGGGCGGCACATCATCGGGCCGCGCCTCGGGGCGCTTGCAAACTGGGCCGGCCACCCGCGAGGGGAGCCGGCCCAGCACATCCTGCCACCCGCGGTGTTACGCGTTGCGCTTGGCGCGGCGGCGCGCGATCACGCCCACTGCCAGGAGTCCCGGCGCGAGCAACGCGAGGGTCGCGGGCTCCGGCACGGTGCTCGGGTCCACGACGTCCAGCGTGACGTCCGAGTACCGCTCGTAGGGCGCGAAGTCGGTCGTGTAGATGCCGACCGAACCGCCGCCCGGCGGCGCCGAGCCGCCCGACCAGACGATCTGGACGTCGAACGAGTTCGCGATGATCGGCGAGAAGAAGAAGTCGAACGACTGGTAGCCGAGGACGGTCGCCGGCCCCGAGAGCTGGAAGTTGCCGACGCCGGTGCCGTTCAGCAGGACGTCGAAGCTCGCGCTCGGCGCGCTGTTCAGGCCGTACGTGTACCACAGGTTGAGCGACAGCTTTCCCGTGGCCATCGGCCCGGTCACCTGCGACTGCTTCCAGTAGTCGTTCTGGTTCCAGATGTAGCTGAAGCAGGACGACGCCGGATTGTAGCTGGCGTTCGAGCAGGAGAAGTTCACCCCGCCGAACGGCGTCGTGGTCTGCGCCCCCGCCCCCACTGACGTTGCCGTCAGGAGCGCAGCCGAGAGGACCAGCGAACGAAGGGAACGCGTCATTGCACCAGAGGAGAGAGTCGGGTCCGAGGGTCGGGGGGTGTGACAACGGCAGCCTCGGCCTCGGCCCCTTCTAAGGCAACGGGCGTGCCCAGGTAGGGGATTTGACCTCCATTTTCTCTTAACTCATTGATTTACAACCAGTTGACATTTTTCGGCCATTGTGGAGCTGTTACATGGGTCACAGCCGATGGTGTGGTGGTGAGGCATCAACGCAACAAAACGAAGCGGTAACACCATGAAGTCGGGTGAATTTTGTCCCAGATAACGCATTCGGCCCCCGTGACGCGCGTCACGGGGGCCGAATTGTTGTGTGGATGCAACAGCCGGGTCAGGCCGCCAGTGCCAGACTCACGGCTCGCCGAGCACCCCGCTTGAGCGCCCGGTGCACCGCGCGGGCGTACCGCATGAAGTTGGCGCCCGCCCAGGGGTGCCTGGCGAAGAACTCGATCGGGAGGAGGTCCCCCTTGAGCGCGTTGCATCCCCGGCAGGCCGCCACGAGGTTGCCCGGCATGTGCGTGCCGCCGTGGGCGAGCGGATACACATGGTCGAGCGTGGCGGTCTCGAGCTCCAGCGACTGCGCGCAGTACACGCAGCGGCGGCTGCAGTCGCGCATGGTCGCTCGCTTGATGGCCCGCTTCTGGTTGCGGGGGAGCTGATGCCGGCGCAACCGGCTCAGGCCACGGGGCGACCGCGGCAGGGAGATGCGATGAGCGCTCCGTCGGGGCACGTCCACCTCACCGGCAAGAGAAAGCCCCCCGCTCCGGCGAACGGCCGGAGGGCGGGGGGCAAGGAACCACACCTGCGATGTCGGGGCGACCAGCGAGTCGAGGGAGGCGCGTGACCGGCCGCTCCATGAGCGGCTGGTGGGATCGGATCTGAGCTCTCGCGTGCTGTCGTCCCTGGGCCACGAGCCTCCAGTAGAAACAGTCCGTCCGTCGCGTCAGGCCTCAAGGCAGCGGTGACTTGCCTGCCTTCACGTAGGTATTCACTCTGGGGACGAGTGGCGCAAGGGGGAGTAACTCGACTCGTGTCACGCGCGGGTCGCGGCAACGAAAAGGCCGCCCACGCAGCTCGCGGGCGGCCCCAGGTTCTCGCGTCGCCGATGTTACGGCGTCGGCCGCGAGAGCACCGTCCGCGTCAGCGCGTCGGCCGCGACACTGCCGTCCGCGTCACCGTGTCGGCCGCGGCACCGCCTTCCGCGTCACCGTCTCGCCGGTGCGCGCCGCCTTCATCGGATCGCGGAAGGTGGTCTGGATCCGCGCCGCCATCGCGTCGAGCTGCTGGCGATTGGGCATCTCCGAGCCGGGGAACGGCAGCGGAATGTCGAAGCCGTCCTCGTGCTTCCGCGGGATCAGGTGCAGGTGGTAGTGCATCACGTTCTGCCCCGCCGCGCGCCCCGAGTTCACCACGATGTTCATGTCGTCGGCCCCCGCCGCCTGCTGGATGACCGGGATGAGCTTGGTGGCCACCGTGTACATGTGGAGCCCGATCTCCGCCGGGACGTCCTTGAGCACTTCGACGTGCTGCCGCGGCACCACGAGCACGTGGCCGGGGTTCACGGGCTGGATGTCCATGAACGCGACGACGTCGGAGTCTTCATAGCAGATCGAGACTTCGGCGGCCCCCTTCATCAGGTCGCAGAAGACGCAGTGCTGTTGGCTGGGGCTCATCGCTTGCATGGGCGTCTCGATCGGGAGGGGGGAAACAGCTGTCGTGAAATCTCGCCGGGGCTGGGGGCGGCACGGAAGGGCGATCCGCGTCCAACAGCCCACCACCGAGGCGCAGAGGCACGGAGTCGCGCCAGGACTACCAGCAAGATGGGGGCCCGACCGCCAACGCTCGGCGCCCGGGCCCCCACCATCACCGCCCTTCTCGCAGCCCTCTGTGCCTCCGTGCCTCTGTGGTTGAGCCCTTCGCTCTCAACCTCGATTACGGCAACGGCCGCGCCCGGATCGCACTTGCCGTCCAGGTCGAAGAAGCCTCCACGGGGTGCGATCATCGTGCCGCCATCCACGAGCACCGGCGTGTCCCACGTGCCCACGAGGCCGCCCCAGGTGCGCATCCCCACCAGCATCCCGATCTTCCGCCGCTTGAACATGTACGGCATCGCGTCGCCGCCCGAGCCGGCCATTTCATTGATGATCATGACCTTGGGGCCCCAGATCCCGGCCGCCGGGCTCGTGTACGGCGTGCGGTCCGACACCGGGTTGTTGAAGTAGCCGTCCATCTGCCGCTGCAGCACCTCGATGATGTAGTCCGCGAGCGAGCCGCCGCCGTTGAACCGCTCGTCCACGATCACCCCCTGCCGGTCCTGCTGGGCGAAGTAGTAGCGGTTGAGCGCCTCGTAGCCCGGCTGGGCCGTGTTCGGCAGGTGCACGTACGCCAGCTTCCCCTTCGAGAGCGAATCCACGATGCGCCGGTTGTTCTCGACCCACGCCCGCGTGCGGAGCGCGCCGTCGTTCGGCACCGGCACCACCGTCACGCGCCGCGCCCCCTGCATGGACGGCGTCGCGTTGAGCAGCAGCACCGTCTGCCGGTTGGCCGTGCCCTCGAGCAGCCGCTGGATGTCGTCGGCCGCCGTGAGCTCGGTGCCATTCACCGCCATCACGTAGTCGCCGACCCGGGCGTCGATGCCGGGCCCCGCGAGCGGCGCGCGCAGGTCGGGGTTCCAGTTCTCGCCGGTGTAGATCCTGGCGATCCGGTAGCGCCCGTTGGCGATCGCGTAGTCGGCACCCAACAGCCCGCCGTTGGCGTTCGGCGTCTCGGGGATGTCGCCGCCGCGCACGTACGAGTGACCGATCGCGATCTCCGCCCCCGTCCAGTCGAGCAGGAAGTTGAGGTCCTCGCGGTGCCGCACGTGGTCCACGAACACGACGTACATGTCGTGCACCTTCTTGTGGTCCACCCCCTGCAGGTTCTTCACGTACAGGTAATGCTTCTGGTTGCGCCACCCTTCCTCGAACATCTGCCGGAACTCGGCCTTCGGGTCGAGCCACATGCGGAGCGTCGCGGCCAGGCGGCCCTGCCCCGGCGTCGGCGCGCGGTCGGCGTCCACGATCTGGAGCCCGCCCTGCGCCCCCGGCGTGCGGAGCAGCACCTTCTTGCGGTCGGCGCTCACCGCGAACTGCGCGATGTTGCTCGCGAAGACGTTCGCCTTCCGCTCCCGCACGGTGAACTTGTGCAGCGTGCCGCCCGGCGGGCCGCCCTGGCCCTGGCCGCCCGGTACCTCGGCCGTGCCCGTGGCCGGCACGTTCTCGATGAAGAAGAGCGTGCCCGCCGCGCCCGCGCGCAGGTCGCGGTAGTCGCGGGCCGCGAGGCCGAGGGAGAGGATGCGCTCGTTGACGCCGGAAAAGTCGATGGCGACGACGGGGGCCTTCTGCGGTCCGCGCGCACTGTCGCCCCGCGCACTCGCGGCCGGTTGCGCGGCGTTCGCCGCCGCGGCCGCGCCGCGCGGGTTGGCCGGCGCGGGGGCCGGCTTGGCGTCGTCATCGCCGCTCGTGAGCACGGCGCCGGTCGTCTCGTCGTCGCTCTCGGGCGCGAGCGGATTCGGGTCGGCCTGGCGCAGCACGAGCGCGTAGAGCGAGCGCGTGGCGCTCTTCTCGTAGCGGCTCATGTCGAGCCAGCCCGAGTTGAGGCCGAAGTTGGTGGAGGCCGCGAAGTAGAGCAGCTTGCCGCCCAGGTCCCACGTGGGCCACGTGGCGTCGCTCATGCCGTCGGTCAGCTGCTTCGGCGCGCCGCCGTCCACGTTCCAGACGAAGATCGCCCGGAACTTGCTCGGCAGCCGGCGGCTGTAGGCGAGCCACTTGCTGTCGGGGCTCCACGACGGGTTGAGCGAGCGGTCCGGGTCCATGAACCGGTCCTCGTCCACCTGCACCGCCTTGCCCGTCGCCACGTCGAGCACCCAGAGCCGGAGGTGCGTGTCGGAGTAGGCGAGCTTCTTCCCGTCGGGGCTCCACGTCGGGGTGTAGAAGAACGTCGGGTCGGGGAGGGCGATCTCGCGCTTGCCGCTCACGCCGTCCTGCGGCTCGAGCACGAGCTTGTACTCGCCCGACTTGTCGCTGAAGTAGGCCACGGTCTTGCCATCGGGGCTCCACGACGGGGCGCGCTCGGCCGAGCCGCTCGACTGCGACAGGTTGCGGACGTCGCCCTTCTCGGCGGGAATCGAGAAGATCTCGCCGCGCGCCTCGACGAGCGCGCGCTTGCCGGTGGGCGAGATGGCGACGGCGACGACGCGGTTGGTGACGTCCTTCCACTGCGGCATCATCCAGGGGAAGTCGCCCTTGACGGTGATGTTCAACTTGGTGGCGCGGCGCGAGGCCGCGTCCCACACGTGCACGGCGCCGGCCTGCTCGAACACGAGCGCGCCGCCGCCGGCGTCGAGCCACTTCACGTCGTAGTCCTTGAAGGCGGTCACCTGCGCGAGCTGCTTGCTCGCCGGATCCCAGCTCCAGACGTTGTGCACGCCGTCGCGGTCGCTGAGGAAGTACACGGTGCCGCCCAGCCAGACCGGGTTGATGTCCTTGGAATCGGTCCACGGCGGGGTCACGACGTCGTGGGTCTTCATGTCCATGACCCAGATCGGGCGGTTCTGCCCGCCGCGGTAGTTGCGGCGCTCGTCGTCCCACGAGTTGTTCATGCGGTACGCGAAGCGCGTGCCGTCTGGGGAGTAGTTGCCCTGCCACCCGCGCGGGATCGGGAGCGCCTCGGCCGCGCCGCCGTCCACGCTGACGGAGAAGAAGCGCGGCGCGCCGTACATGACGGGCTGCCGCGTGCTCGTGAACACGACGCGCTTGCCGTCGGGGCTCCAGCCGGTGACGAAGTCGGCCCCGGGGTGCCAGGTGAGGCGCTTCGGCTCGCCGCCCTCGGCCGGCACGATGTAGACGTCGGCATTGCCGCCGTAGGTGCCCGAGAAGGCGATCCACTTGCCATCCGGCGAAAAGTGCGGGTCGGCGGTCGGGCCCTGGAACGAGGTCAGGCGACGCGCGTCACCACCCGAGCGCGACGCGACCCAGACGTTGTTGGCGTAGACGAACGCGACCTGCGTCGCGCTGATGGTCGGGGTGCGCAGGAGCAGGGTCTGCGCGGGAGCGACGCGGGCCGATGCGGCGAGCGTGGCAAGCGCGAGGGCGACGGACGTGGTGCGGCGGACGACGGCTGGACGCACGGGGGAACCTCCGGAGGGGGCGCGGCAGGACTCGCCGAAACTACGCTCCGACTGGGCGGTTCGCTGGCGTGGTCGCGGGGCGCGGCGGGAGATCGGCCAGCGCGCCGGATCCGACGCGGCGGGGCCCTCAGCGCCGCGTGTTGGAGCTCAGGTGCGGAACCAGAGCCCCACGATGCCCACGCCGAGCGTGGCCCAGGCGAGGAAGAACCACCGGATCTGCTCCGCGGCGCGACGATCCATCTCGGCGATCAATCCCTTGGCGACCACGTCGATGCGGGCATCGAGCTGCGCGATGCGCGTCTCGAGCTCCGCGAAACGGCGTTCCCATTTCACCTCGAGATCGGCGAGGCGCCGCTCCCACTTCGCGTCCGCTTCGGCGAAGCGCCGCTCGAGCTTCATGTCGGCCTCGGCGAAGCGCTGCTCCCACTTCGCGTCGGCTTCGGCGAAGCGCTGGTCCACCTTCGCGTCGAAGCGCGCGAAGTTGAGCTCGTTGAGCGACTTGAGTTCCAGCCGGTAGGTGTGGTCCACGGCGTTCAACCAGTCCACGAGCTCGTTGGCGACCTGGTCGCCCATGCGCTCGTGGAAGATGCGGGAGAGCTTCGCGGTCACGGGCACGACACCATCTCCGGGGCGGGGTGATGGCGACATCGTAAGCGTACGCTCGGCCACGGCCCGCATCAATCCCTTCAGGGCCGGACATTCTCACGCAGCGCGCATGCAAGGATTTGATCCGCGATTTGGCTGACCTCCACGGCGCGCGCAATCCAGTGCTTCTCGCGTGGATTGATCGAACGCAGGAGCGAAACGCGCGCTCCCACCCGTGGATTGCTCGCATGGAGGAGCGCAAGCCGCGCGCTCACGCGTGGACGGCTCGCTCGCCGGCGCGCCACCACGTGGCACAGGCGCGCCAGCACGCCTGGCCCGCTACGCCGTCGGCCGGGGCCCGATGCGCAGCGTGGCCGTCGCGACGATGATCTCGCGCAGGAAGATGCCGAGCGCGCTGATGAGCGCGAGCATGGCGACGATGAAGAGCACCGGCACGACGCCCGAGAGCGGCGCCGCCACGAGCGAGGAGGTGAAGAGCAGCACGATCACGAGGCAGACGAGGATCGCGGTGCCGGTGGCGAGCGAGATGGCGAGGTTGACCATCCGGGCGCGCGCCGCAAGCGCGTCGAGTTCGGCGTGGATGTGCGAGCGCTCGGGTTCGACGGCGTCCGGGTGATCGTCCTCGAGGCGGCGCGCGCGGTCGACGATGCGCGCGAGTCGCGTGGTGAGCACGCCCAGGAGGGCGCTCACGCCGGTGAGGAGGAAGACCGG
>JACQES010000255.1 GCA_016200495.1 Gemmatimonadota bacterium | reverse complement strand
CGGCGCGGCGGCGGCCCGCCGGGCGGCGAGCGGCGAGGTGGCGGCCCGCCGCGGGACTAGGCGAGCGCCGAGGCGACGGCGACGCCCGCGCGCGCGTCGCTCGACACGCTGTTCGCGCACGCGGCCGCGCTGCGGCCGGACTGGACGGCCATGAGCCTGCTGCTGCCCGCCTCGGCCGACGGCGAGGTGAACGCGGTGGTGTCGAGCGGCGACGTGCCGCGCCCCGACTGGCGCACCAACGCCGCGCTCGATGGCGCCACGGGCGCGCTCCGCACCACGCAGGACTACGACGCCCTTCCGCTCGGTCGCCGCGTGCGCAACTGGATGCGCTTCATGCACACCGGCGAGGTGTGGGGCACCGCAGGCCAGGTGGTCATGACCCTCGCCTCGCTCGCGGGCGCGCTGCTCGTCTACACCGGCATCGCCCTCTCCATCCGGCGACTCGTCCACTGGCGGCGCCGTCGCGTGTCGCGGTCACCGATCACGAGCTGCGGCTGCATCGGCGCGAGACGCGCGCGGTGCGCGGCGAGGTCGAGGTCGTGCGGCAGCGCTCCGGCCCAGCAGATCAGCCGGTCCACGCGCGTGCGGCCGAGCACAGCCCAGCGCACGGTGGTCGTCACCCCCTGCGAGAAGCCCAGCGCCGTCACGCGCGCGCCCGCCGCCACGTGCGCGGCGGCCTCGAGCGCGAACAGCTGGTCGAGGTAGGCGATGTAGTCCGCGATCTCGTCCTCGCGCCCCTCGCGGGTCATCCACGTGGCGCCGACGGGCGCGTCGCGGTGCGATTCGGTGGTCGTGGCGCGGTAGAACCGGTTGAGCGCCTCGGGCACGAGCACGAGCCGGCCGGGCGCCACGAGCGGGCCCAGGTCGCGCGCGAAGCGGCGCGCGAGCTGCCCGTACCCGTGAATGCACACGTACACGTCGCGCACGGGCCCCTCGCCGCCCAGCCGCACGTAGCGCGCGGTGCGACGGACCTGGAGGGTGTGCTGTTCGGCGTCGGTGACGGTGAGGCGGGTGCGGGGCGCGCTCACGCGCTCACCGCGAGGGCGGGGCTCGACTGCACGACCTGCCGGTAGTCCATGATGAGCTCGTCGAAGATGGCGTCCCAGCTGCGGCCCGCGGCGTAGGCAAGCCCGAGCCCCGCCTGCTGCGCGCGGCGCGCCGGATCCGCCGCGAGGGCGAGGATCGCCTGCGCGAGCGCGTCGGGATCGCCGGCGGGGAAGATCACGCCGCGATCGTCGCCCAGCAACTCGCGCGTCGGCGGCGCGTCGGCACCGAGCACGGGGAGCCCGCTCGCCATCGCCTCGAGCAGCACGTTGCCGAACGTGTCGGTGACGCTGGGGAAGACGAACAGGTCGGCCGAGGCGTAGAGGCTGCTCAGCCGGTCGCCGGTGATCATCCCGGTGAAGATCGTCCCGTCGGGCACGTCCTCGCGACACTTGGCGAGGTACGGGCCGTCGCCCGCGAGCACGAACGCCACGCGGCGCCCGCCCGCGCGCGCGCGCACCGCGTGCATGGACTCGACCAGCGTGTCGATCCCCTTCTCGATCGCGATGCGCCCGATGTAGGCGACGAGAACGGTGTCGTCGTCCACCCCGAGTTCGCGGCGCAGCGCCGCCGACCGGAAGCGCGGACTGAAGCGCTCGGCGTCGATGCCGCGACTCCAGATCGCGGTATTGGTGAAGCCGTGTGCGTCGAGCTCGCGCTGGATCGCGCGCGTGGGCACGTAGGTGCGGAGCCCCGAGTTGTGGAACCAGCGCAGGTACGCCCATCCCGGCGCGGCGAGCGCACCCAGGTGGTAGAACTTGGCGTACGCCGAGAGCGACGTGTGGTAGCTCGTCACGAACGGCACGCCCAGGTCGCGCGCGGCGGCGCGTCCCGAGAGGCCGAGGCCGAACGGCGTGGCGGCGTGCACCAGCGTCGGCGCGAACCCCTCGAGCTGCCGCGTGGCCCACGCGCGGTCGGGGCGCGCGATGCGGAGCTCGGGGTACGCCCAGAACGGGCGACTCCGGTAGCGCACCACGCGAGGGTCGGGCTTGGCCGCGGGGTCGGTGGTGGTGAAGGCGCGCGCCTCGCCGCCGCGCGCGATGACGGCGTTGAGCAACCGGTCGAGCGTCCGGGTGACGCCGTTCACCTGCGGGAGCCACGTCTCGGAAAAGATCGCGACGCGGAGCCCGGCCGCGAGCGTGCGACGACTCTCGGCATCCACGCGCGAGGGCGTGACGGGCGGTCGGGCGGTGGGGGCGGTCATGTCAGGCGGCCCGCGCGAGCGGATCCACGAGGGAGCCATACCCCACGACCGCGCCGGCGTTCACCCAGCGTGCGAGCTCGCGCGCCGCGCTCGCGGCCGTCGCGGGATGGTCGAGGTCGGACGGATGGAACGCGATGCGGACGAGCGGGAGGTCGCGCTGCACCTGGAAGCGCCACGCCGCGATCGCGGCACTCACCCACGCGCGCACCGGCGTGCGTCCGCTCCATCGCACCACCGGCGACGCGATGCGCCGTCCGCCGGCGCGCGTGAGGTAGACCGCGCCGTCGTCCTCGGTGAAGGCGAGGCCCGCCGCCGCGCACGCCGCGATCGTGTCGGCGCGCATGAGCCACGCGGGCGGGATGAACCCGACCGGGTCGAGGCCGGCCCCCTTGAGCGTGGCGAGGCCGCGTCCGATGCGCGCCGCCGCCGCGTCCCGTCCGAGAGTGAGGAATTCCCCCTCGGCGTTGGTGCGGCCGAACGCGCGCACCGTGTCGGCGAACGCGCGCGGGCTGCCGACCTCGTCGTGCCGCTCGCCGTGCAGGATGATCTCCGCCCCCTCGGCGGCGCGCGCGCGCACCCATGCGAGGAACTCGGGATGTTGCGCCACCGGCCACGCGCCGTGCCAGTCGGGAACGACGAGCAGCGCGGGCGTCACGCCATGCGCGCGGCAGAGCGTCCAGAGCCGCTCAACCCCCGGCATGAGCGCCGGCGTCACGTCGTGGATCGAGACGAGCAGCTTCATCGCACGCTCACCTCGCGGTACACGGCGAACAGCCGGTCGAAGACGTGCGCCCAATCGTGCTCGCGTTCGGCGTAGGCGCGTCCGCGTGCGCCGAGCGCCGCGAGGTCGTCGCCCAGGAGCGCAAGCAGCTCGTCCGCCAGCGACGCGGCCACGCCGGCGCTGAAGAGCCTGCCCGCCCCCGAGTTGAGCACCTGCTCGCGCACGCCACCGCGATCGGCCGCAAGCAGCGGCGTGCCGCTCGCGAGCGACTCGAGCGACGACAGCCCGAACGTCTCGATGGAACTCGGCGCCACGTACACGTCGAGGGCCGCGTGCAGGTCGGCGAGGCCCGGGCGCGTCGCCTGGAACGGGATGAACCGGACCCGCCGTCCCGTGGCGAGGGACTCGAGCATCGGCCGCCTGGGCCCGTCGCCGATGAGCACGAGCCACGCGTCGCTGCGCGCCTCGACCGTACGCCACGCCTCGAGCAGCACGTCGAGTTCCTTCTCGCGCGCGAACCGCCCCACGAACCCCACCACGGGCGCGTCGACCGGGAGCCCGTGCCGCGCGCGCGTGTCGGCGCGGTGCGCGCGCCGCGCGGGGTTGAACATCCCGAGGTCGGCCCCGAGGGGCACGCGCACCACGCGGTCGATCCCCGCCGCGTGGAGCTCGTCGGCGGAGAACTGAGACGTCGCCACGGTCACGTCGAACTTGCGGTCGATGTGGCGCGCATACCGCCACGCCAGCCGCGAGAGCCGGCGCTTGAAGCCACCCTCTCGCTCGGGGAAGGCGCTGAAGACGCGCGGGAAGTTCGAGTGGTAGAAGTACACGAGGGGCACCTCGTGCTCGCGCGCCGCGCGGTCGGCGATCCACGGCACCAGCGCCGGGCTCCCCACCTCGATGACCGACGGCCGCTCATGCTCCACGATGCGTCGCGCCGCGCGCGCGGCGAACAGCAGGCGATACGGCTTCTGGCGCGGCCACTCGGGGCCGTAGGCGCGGTAGCAACGCACACCGTCGCCCTGCGTGATCGCGTCGCGCGCGGCCGGCACGAGCAGCGACTGGCGCAGGTGCGGCCGGGCTTCGACGTAGGCCGCCTTCTCGAGCAGGTAGGTGCGAATCCCGCCGCTCGTCTCGCCGAAGAACTCGGTGATGTCGAGGACCGATTGCGTCGCATCCGGACGCAGCACGGGCGGCAAGGGGCCGTGCGCGAGGTCGGCCTCGGGGGTGGCACCGCCCGCGGGAAAGAGCCGCTCGACCAGCGTGGGCTGCCCCGCCGGACTCGCGGTCGTTCCGATGGGCGCTCGCGCCGCGCTCCGGGATCGCCGGACCGCCGGCGTCGTCATGAACACCCCCCGCCGGGGGCGGGAGCGGAATGGCCGATGACTGCGTCGGCCGCTCGTGCAATGCGCGTGGTTCGTCACCCTCCGTCGGCGGCGCGCGGCGCGTCCGTCGCGTCACGGTCCGACCTTGAGAAGGTAACGGGGCCACGAGGCTCGCGGTATCGCTCGTTCGGCGGCTAAGCCGCTGCTAACACGTTGTCATGCCGCGACTTCGAACGAGGCGAAGGCCTCGAGCAATGGGCGACCACTCCACCCGGCGGGCTGCGGAACGCCAAGGCTCCACAGCACCGTGGGCGCGATGTCGAGCAGCGACGCGCCCGGGGTGAGTGCACCCGGCTGCACGCCGCCTCCCGCCAGCACGATCGGAATGGTGCGATCGAGGGGATGCGGCGAGTCATGATCGCGCGGCCGCGCGCCGCCGCCACCGTGATCGGCCAGGGCGATCAGCAGCGTGCCGGGGTCCCGCCCCACTTCGCATTGGGCCACGAGCAGGCCGAGCGCGTCGTCCAGGCGACGCGCGGCGTCGGCGTAGGTGCGCGACATCCAGCCGTGCGAGTGCCCGGCCTGGTCGGCATCCGGCCAATGAAAGAGAATGAGGCCGCGCCGCTGCGTGGCGAGCGCCTGCCGCGCCGACGCGAGGATGTCGGGCGCGTCGTCGCCCGCGAACTGCGCGTTCGGCACGCCGGCCGCGTGCGCGAACCGCCGGCCGAGACCGCGGAAGACGAACGGCAGCTCCGCGAGGAAGACCGAGACCGGCATCCCCGAGTCGGCCAGGACGCGCGTCATCGGCCGCAGGCCGCGCTTGGCCGAGGGGATGTGGAACCGGTCGCTCTCGACGCCGTGCACGGCGGGGGGCACCCCGGTGAACAGCGACGTCATGGCGGCGGCGGTGACCGACGGGCTCACGGTGGCGCCGTCCAGCGTGGACGCGCCGCGCGCGCGCAGCCGCGTGAGGGTCGGCAGTTCGAACTGCGCGATCGCGTCCGCGCGGAGCCCGTCGAGCACGACGACGATGACGCGACGGATGGGCGTACGGGGCGATGGCATGGCTGCTCCGGGAAGGGCGCCCAACCGGGCGCGCGTCGAGGGGGGTCGCACGATCCGACCCGAAGCTGCCGGTGCCGCGTCATCGCGCGGACACGTGCCCGCACCGACGCGGTAACGGTGGCCCGACCGCGCTACGCCAGCACCACCGTCAGCGCGACGTCATAGAGCGCGTGCGCCCACGCCGTGATCCCGAATCCGCGCGTCACGTAGAGGCCCGAGAACCAGAGCCCTGCGAGCGCGCGGAAGGTGAACGACGCCAGCGTGAACCGGTCGCCGAACGGCCCCACGTAATGGAACGCGCTGAAGACGAGCGCCGAGCCCACGAGCGCGATCGTCACGCTCACCGCGCGCGACCAGCCGAGAAGCGCCTGCGTGGCGAAGAGAAGCAGGCTCACGAGCACGACGCGGAAGAGCAGCTCCTCGTAGAGCCCCGCCCCGAGCGAGAGCGCGAACTGCGTCGCCGGACCGAACCCGCCGGGCCCCGCGCTCAGCAGGTGGAGCCGCGACAGCAGCCCCTGCGTGAGCGACCCGACGACGACGCCCGTGGCGAGCGCGAGCCCGACCGACTCCGCGAACATGAGCGCGAGCCGGCGCGGCGCCGGGGCGCCGTGCGCCTTCCAGTCGCGCCCGATCATCCACGCCCCGCCGCCGATCAGCAGCACGCCGAAGAGCATGGGGCCGCGCGCCCCCGCCACGGCGCCGAACGCCTCCTTGATCATCACGTCGGCGCCATTGCGCACCGCGCCGGTGCCCGTGCCCGCCGTGAGCGCGGCCAGTACCTCGTACAGCACGAGGAGCGGTGCGGCGAGCGTGAGCGCGTAGCGCGGCGCGCGCGCGTCGCGCCAGTACGACTGGACGGCGCTGCGGGCGGGGCTCGGCTTCACGGACTTCGCGACGCGGCTTGGCATGGGCCGACCGGTGGGGGTCGCCCCTCCCTACGCGGGCTGCGCGGCCAGGGATTCGCGCCAGTTCCGCCAGCCGATCCAGGCCAGCACGAGGAACACGGCGTACTGGGCCGCCGTCGGCCACAGCTGCTTGGAGATGAGCATCCCCACGTAGCACACGTCGAGCGCGATCCACACCAGCCAGTTCTCGACCAGCTTGCGGCTCAGCATCCACTGCGCCACCAGGCTCGTGGCCGACAGCGTGGCGTCCATCCACGGCAGCGCCGCGTCGGTCCAGCGCTCGAGCACCAACCCCAGCGCGACGCTCCCGGCCGCGGCGATCCCGCCCAGGAGCGCGAGCTGCCGGCGCGGCGTGCGCGACACCGGAAGTGTCGTGTCCCCCGCGCCGCCGCGCGCCCAGTGCCACCACCCGTACACCGAGATGATCGCGTAGATCACCTGCAGCCCCATGTCGGCGTACAGCTTCTGCGCCCGGAAGACGATCACGTAGAGGAGCACGTTCACGATCGCCGTGGGCCACGCCGCGAGGCGCTCCTTCGCGCTCAGCCACACGCTCACGATCCCGAAGCCGGCGGCCACGTACTCGATGGCGCCCATCCACGACGTGTCCATCAACCGCGCGGCGCGCGCGTCACGGGGCGTGCGGGTCGCCGTCGCGCAGCGCCTCGATCGCGCGCTCCACCTCGGCCACGATCGGCGCCATGGCCGACGCGTCGAACACCAGCTCGACCCCGGCCGCCCGGTACAGCTCCGGCAGCGACCGCGTGCCGCCGAGCGCGAGCGCCTGCCGGTAGCGGGCCACCGCGCCCGCCGGATCGCGGAGGCTCTGCCGCCAGACGCCGAGCGCGCCGAACTGCGCGAGCCCGTACTCGATGTAGTAGAAGGGAAGCTCGAAGATGTGGAGCTGCCGGTACCAGCGCGCCACGCGCTCGCGCTCGAGCCCGCGCCAGTCCACCCCCTGCTCGAACCGCGACCGGATCTCGAGCCACGCCGCGTCGCGCGCCGCGGCGTCGTGGCCCTGTCCGCTCGTGTAGATCCACGCCTGGAATGCGTCCACGCACGCGATGTGCGCGAGCGAGATCAGCACGTCCTCGAGGTGTTCCGCCCGCGCGCGCCGCGCGTCGGCCTCGCTGTACCACCCCGTGGGCCGCGCGAGGTGCGGCGCCGCGAGCAGCTCCATGCTCATGCTCGCGAGCTCGGCCATCTCCGAGCCCGTGCCGCGCTGCCAGATGAACGGCAAGGAGCTCGACTCGAAGTCGTGGAAGCAGTGCCCCGCCTCGTGGAGCAGCGTCGTGACGTCGTCGCCGACGCCGACGGCGTTCATGAAGATGAACGGCACCTTGGTCCACGGATACTTGGTGCAGTACCCGCCCGGCGCCTTGCCCGGCCGGCTCTCGAGGTCGAGCAGCCGCTCGCGCCGCATGCGCGCGAACCGCGCGCCGAGTTCGGGGTCCACCCGCGCGAAGACGCGCTCCGCGGCGCCGGTGAACTCGTCGGTGTTGGCGAACGGCTTGAGCGCCGGGCGGTTCAGCGGGTCCACCCCGAGGTCCCACGGCCGTAGCGTGTCCACCCCGAGCTGCCGGCGCCGGTACTCGTGCAGCCGCTTCACCGCGGGCACCACCGTGGCCTCGACGCCGGCGTGAAAGCGGGCGCAATCCGCCGCCGTGTAGTCGAAGCGGTACTTCGCGCGGAAGGTGTACGCCTGGTAGTCGGCGAACCCCGCCTCACGCGCCACCGCCACGCGCAGCGCGTACATCTGGTCGAACTGCGTCGCCAACTCGTCGCGCACGGCGAGGTACGCCTCCGCGCCCTTCCGGAAGGCGCGCTCGCGCACGGCGCGGTTGGTGTCCTGCAGGAAGGGACCCAGCTGCGGAATCGTCTTCGGCGTGCCGTCCCAGTCCACGCTCAACCCGCCCGTCACCTTCTGGTAGGCGGCGCTCAGCTCCTCGATCTCCCCCATGCGCGGCACGTTGGCCTCGCGGAAGATCTCGTCGTCGGTGCGGAACTCGCGAAGCGTCGTCGCCAGGTCGTCGCGCGTGAGCCCCAGCGTGAGCGCGCGCCGTGCCAGGCGCACCGCCTGCTCGTGCGCCTTGGGACCGATGTCCGCCGACCAACGCAGGTACGCGGCTTCCTTGGCGGCATCGGTCGTGTCGCACGTGTAGTCGATCAGCGCCTGGGTGCCCGCCTCGCCGAGCAGCTCCTCGAGCCGTGACCAGGCCTCCAGCCACGCCTCCCCCTCGCCCGCCGCCACCGGCGCCTCGGCCAGCCGGTCGTACCACGGTCGGACGTCGTCCCAGGTGGCCTGGCTGAACTGGGCGGGAGAGGTCGGCAGCGCGAGCATGGCGGGATGAGGGCGGTCGGAGGTCGTGGAATCTCGCACGGCGTCACCCCTCTCCGCGACCGCGCCGCGTGCGCAAGTTTCTCCGCATGTCGCTTCCCACCACCATGCGCGCCGCCCGCCTCGTGGCCATCGGCGCCCCCGTCGAGTTGCAGGAGGTCCCGGTCCCCACGCCCGGCTCGCAGGAGGTCCTCGTGCGCGTCACCGCCGCCGGCATCTGCCACTCCGACGCGCACTACCGCAGCGGTCGAAGCGGCGCCAAGGCGATGCCCCGCACGCTCGGCCACGAAGTGGCCGGGGTGATCGTCGGCCTCGGCGACGCCGTCACCGGCCGCACCATCGGCGAGCGGGTGGTGCTTCATTACAACGTCACGTGCGGGACGTGCCATTGGTGCGCCACGGGCTCGGAGCAGTTCTGCGCCGAGTGCCGCATGCTCGGGCACCACCGGGACGGCGGGTGGGCCGAGTTCATCGCGGTGCCGGCGCGCAACGCGGTTCCGCTGCCCGCCGCCGTGGGCGACGCGCCGGGCGCCACCCTCATGTGCGCTTCCGCGACCTCGTATCACGCGCTCCGGAAGTCGCGCCTCGTGGCCGGCGAACGCGTCGCGATCTTCGGTGCGGGCGGGCTCGGCCAGTCGGCCGTGCAGCTCGCCCGCACGATGGGCGCGTCGCAGGTGGTGGCCGTCGACCTGGATCGTGAACGGCTCGCGCGCGCGGCCTCGTTCGGCGCCGCCGTGGTGGACGCCCGCGCCGGCGATGCGGTGCAGGCGGTGCGCGCCGCCACCGGGGGGCGCGGCGTGGACGTCGCCCTCGAGCTGGTGGGCACCGCGGAGACGACCAAGCAGGCGCTCGCCGTGCTGGCGCCAATGGGGCGGGCGGTGGCGGTGGGACTCACGGCGGGGCACACGCCGGTCGAGACCTACCGCGAGATCCTCGGGCCCGAGGCGGAGCTGATCGGGTGCAACGACCACCTCCGCTCCGAGCTCGAGCCCCTGATCGAGCTCGCCCGCACCGGCGCGCTCGACGTCACCGGCGCGGTCACGCGCACCATCCCGCTCGATGCCGCGCTCATCAACGCGGCGCTCGACCAGCTCGACCGCTACGGCCCCGGGGTCCGCACCGTCATCGTCCCGCACCTGGAGTCCGTATGATCGTCACCGCCGACCTCTTCGACGCGCATCCGGACAAGCTGCAGGTGCTGGAGGCGCAGTTCCGCTCCTTCGGCAAGGTGCGCGCGTTCTCGGGCCCGGCCGCGACGGTACACACCTTCGAGAACCACCATCCGGTCAAGGCGTTCGTCGAGGAGCCGGGCGAGGGTCGCGTGCTCGTGGTCGACGGCGAAGGTTCGTTGCGCGTCGGACTGATGGGCGATCGCCTGGCCGAATCGGCGATGCGCAACGGCTGGGCCGGCGTGGTCATCCTCGGCGCCATCCGCGACTCGAACGGCATCAACGCGCTCCAGTTCGGCGTCAAGGCGCTCGGCACCACCGCGCGCCGCGCCGCGCACCCGGTTCCGGGCGAGCGGCTCGTCACCGTGACGGTGGCCGGGGCGATCATCCAGCCGCGCGACTGGATCTACGCCGACGAGGATGCGGTGCTCGTGAGCCGGGAACCGCTGTCGGCCTAGGGCACGCGGGGCCGGCGCACGGACGCGAGCGCACCGCCGCGGAAGGTTCGCCCGTCAGTCCACGTCTGCAACGCGGGCCTGGCGCCGTCGGGCATGGATCGGAAAAGCCTTACAGTTGCCGCGATCACGCGCCGATAATCGCGGGACCATGACGATGCGTCCCGCCTCCCGAACCCCCGAAGGTCTCCGCGCGCTCATGCGCTCGGGCCAGCGTCCGGCGCTCCCCACGTCGTCCGCCACGCTCACCATCGCGGCCGACCGCGTCGCGCGCGGCGCGAACCTGCTGCTCGCCGCGGAGTGGGCGGAGCGCACGCACGGAGCGAGCGCGTGGCACCGCGCGCTGTCCGCCGTCGCTCCAGCAGATCGCCGCGAGTTCGACGGCGATCCGGTGACCATCGGCGTGTACCGGTTCGGTGCGCTGCGCCGCGTGGTGCAGTCCCTCGCGCACCAGGTGGACCGGCCGGAGGACGAACTGGTCGCGCCGCTCTACGCCTTCATCGCCGACAACCAGATGAGCTCGGTGCAGCGCCTGGTCGCGCGGCTGACGACGCCGTCCGTGGTGATCGCGCGCCTCCCGTCGCTCTGGCGCGGACTCTTCACCGTCGGCGCGCTGCGCGTCGAGAAGGCGACGCTCGACTCCGCGCGCATCCGCTTCACCGTGCCCGGCTGCCTCGTGGACTGGCTGGCGCCGGTGTGCCTCGGCACCACGACGCGTGTCGTGGAGTTGGCCGGCGGCGGCGGCGCGACGGTGTGGGAGGCCGATCGGCGGGCGCTCGGCGCCGACACGTGGGACGTGACCTTCACCGTGGACTGGCGCTCCGAACTCGACGCGTAGCGCACCCCAGGTAGATTCGCCGCGTGAGCGACACCAGCCCGCGGCCCCGCGCCCTCGCGTTCATCTACCTGACGGTCGTCCTGGACGTCCTCGCGTTCGGGATCGTCGTGCCAGTGCTGCCCAAGCTGGTCGCGTCGTTCCTCGACAACGACACCGCGCGCGCCTCGTCCATGTGGGGGCTGTTCGGCAGCGCGTACGCCGCGGCGCAGTTCCTCTGCTCGCCCATCCTTGGCGCGCTGTCCGACCGGTTCGGACGCCGCCCCGTGATCCTGATCGCGCTCTTCGGCCTCGCCACCGACTACCTCGTGATGGCATGGGCGCCGACGCTCGCGTGGCTCTGGCTCGGACGGATCACGTCGGGGATCTGCGGCGCGACCTATTCCACGGCCGGCGCGTACATCGCCGACGTCACCCCGCCCGAGAAGCGGGCCGGCGCGTTCGGGCTGATCGGCGCGGCGTGGGGCCTGGGCTTCGTGCTCGGTCCCGCCATCGGCGGGTTCCTCGGCGCCCACGATCCCCGACTCCCGTTCTGGGCCGCCGGCGCGCTGACGGTCGCGAACGCGCTGTACGGGCTGTTCGTGCTGCCCGAGTCGCTGCCGCCGGAGCGGCGCGAGTCGTTCCGATGGAAGCGCGCGAATCCCGTCGGCTCGCTCGTCCTACTGCGCTCGCACCCGGAGTTGGCGGGGCTCGCGGTGGTGCAGACCTGCTACCTGCTCTCGCACCAGGTATTGCCGGCGGTGTACGTGCTCTACGTGGGCCACCGCTACGGGTGGAGCACGGAGCGCACGTCGTACGTCCTGGCGCTCGTCGGCGTCGCCAGCAGCATCGTGCAGGGCGCGCTCATCCGTCCGTTCGTGCGCCGCCTGGGGGAACGCGCGGCGGGGCTGGCCGGACTGGCCAGCGGCGCACTCTCGAGCGTGCTCTACGCCACGGCCGCGAGCGGCGGCGCCTTCCTGCTCGGGATCCCTTCGTGGGCATGGTGACGTTGTCCCGCGTGACCCGCCCGCCCTCGCCCGCCTCGCCCGTCTCGCCCGTCTCGCCCGTCGGCTGAAGCCCCCCCAGCGAAAGTCGTCGCGCGGGTTTATTTTTCGAGGTTCGCGGTACGCCCACCCGACCCACCGCACATGCCGCCGACCAGGCCCGCTCCCGATTCGCTCATTCAGTCCCTTGGCGCGTTCGACGCGACGATCCAGCGTCTGGCGCTGGCGGCGCGCGCCGCGGTCATCCGCGAGGCGCCGGATGCGCTCGAGGTGATCGGCACGGGGGGCGGCGGCGTCGCCGTCACCTTCTCGTTCACGGGCGAAGCGGCCGACGCGTTCGTCTACGTGTCGGCGGCGGCCGAGCAGGTGGATCTGGGATTCTCGAACGGGGCCTCGCTGCCGGACCCGAACAAGAAGCTCGCGACCGACGGCGGCAAGAAGCGGAAGCTCAAGCTCGTGGGCGCGATAGACCTGCGCGACCCGTACCTGGTGACGCTCGTGCAGTCGGCCATCTCCAAGGCGCCGCGCCCCGGCGACGCGAAGCCGGCCAAGAAGGGCGCCAAGTAGGCGGCACGCCCGGGCCGCACAGCCCCGAATGACAGAACGCCCCTGGAGCCGGAAGGCGCCAGGGGCGGCGTGTTTCGGAGAACGACGTGGTCAGTTCTTGTGGCGGAAGGTGATGCGGCCCCGGGTGAGGTCGTACGGCGAGACCTCGATCGTGACGCGGTCCCCCTGCGCGACGCGGATGCGGAACTGCCGCATCTTGCCCGCCATCGTCGCGAGCACGTCGTGCCCGTTCTCCATCGTCACCCGGAAGGTGGCGTTGGGGAGCACCTCGCTGACGGTCCCTTCCATCTCGATCGCGCTTTCCTTGGCCATCCGTACAATTTCGCGACGGGGTACCACATAGTCAAAGGGGGCGCCGTGACCAACATCACGGTCGGGCCGCGGTGTACTGCCTTGCCCTGACAGCTTGCGCGGGGCGATAGTCCCGTCGTGCCGCGCCGCAACCGGATCTCGACTCTGGTGGCCGGCCTGGTTGCGGTGGTCGCCGGCCTCTCGTGCAGCGACTCCACGGCCGGGCCGCGCGAGCGCGTCCAGCTCCTGCTCGCGCCGCAGCTCCCGGCGATTCCGCGTCTCTCGAAGGCGCTCGGGATCGACAACTTCCGGGTCATCATCGGCACGGCGCCGGACATCAGGAAGGACACCACGTACAGCTTCGGGCCACTGACGGATTCGATCATCGTCAACCTGGTCCTCGCCAACACCAAGGCCGGCGACCAGCTGAGCGCGACGATTCAGGGGCGCATCGGCTCGACGGTGCTCTTCGCGGGCACGACGACGGTCACGGCGCGTTCGGTGGGCTCGCCGGCCCCCTCGGCGCCGCTGCCGGTGCCGGTCACCTACGTGGGCCCCGGCAAGGGGCTCGCCTCGATGACGATCCTGCCGCGCGACACGAGCATCGTCTTCGGCGACTCCATCTCGTACCGCGCCACCGCGCTCGACTCGGCCGGCCAGCCGGTGCAGGCGTTCTACAAGGTGATCTCGGCGTCGGACACGACCGTGTTCGTGTCGCTCGCGGGCTCCGTGCGGGCGCCGGCCCGTCGTGGCACGATCTGGGTGATCGGCACGACGCCCACCGGCATCAAGGACTCGACCCACCTGACGTTCGTGCCGGTGCCGGTGGTCATCAAGAAGCTGCTTGGCGACAACCAGGTGGCGCCCGTGGGCACCACGCTCCCCGTGCCGCTCACGGTCAAGGTGCAGGCCGCCGACTCGAGCGGCGTGAACGGCGTGCCGGTGACCTTCGCCGCGCTCTCGGGCGGGCAGGTCACGACGGCCATCGCGCTCACCGACACGAACGGCGTCGCCGTCTCGCCGGTGACGCTCGGGCCGTTGACCGGGGCGCAGAGCTTCACGGCCAGGGTGGGGGCGCTGGCGCCCGTCACGTTCGCGGCCACCGCGAACCCCGGGACGCCCAAGACGCTCGCGATCCAGGCCGGCAACGCGCAGACGGGCGCGGTGGGCGCGGTGCTGCCGGTCGCGCCGACGGTCATCGTGAAGGACTCGCTCGGGAACCCGGTGCCGGGGGTCAAGGTCACCTTCACCAAGGTGGCGAGCAGCACGGGCAAGCCCGTCAACGACTCGGCCTTCACCTCCCTCGCCGGCGTCGCCTCGAGCGGCGGGTGGCGGATGGGGAGCACGCCGCGCGCCGACACGCTCATCGCGGCCGCGTCGGTGGGCAGCGTCGTCATCACGGCGACGGCCACCGTCGCCCCCGCGGTCAAGGTCCTCGCGGTGAGCGGCGACCTGCAGAGCGCGATCGAGGGGAACGCCCTCACGAACCCGCTCGTGGCCAAGGTGGTGGACTCGCTGGGCAACGCGATCAGCGGCGTGACGGTGAACTTCGCCACGGCCGCGGGATCGCTCGCGCCGACGAGCGCGGTCAGCAACGCGTCGGGCCAGGTGAGCACCGCGTGGACGCTGCCGCTCGGGCCCGGCACCAAGACGGCGACGGCGAGCGTCACGACGCCGGCCGGCGTCACCCCGTACACGTTCACCGCCACGGCGCTGCCGGTGACGCCGACGCTCTTCGTGAGCGTGATCGGCTCGAACGTGGTCGGGGTGGGGCGCGCGGGCACGCTGCTCATCAAGACGAGCACGCCGGTGCCGGCCGGCGCCCCGCTCGCGATCACGCTCACCAACGGCAACCCGTCGGCGCTGACCCTGAGCGCGAGCACGGCACAGATCCCCGGGGCCGACTCGGTCATCACCGTGCCGGTCACGGGGGTGAGCGCGGGCACGAGCACGGTCACCGCGTCGGCCGTCGGCTACGTGTCGGGCACGCTCAACGTGCCGGTGTCGCTCAACCTCATCTCGTCGAGCGCGACGCTCAACGTCGGGCTCGGCCAGGTGACGTCGTTGCCGATCTCGCTCACGACCGCGGCCCCCGCGGGCGGCCTGAGCGTGGCGGTGAACAGCCTCGCGCCCACGACGGTGTTCGTGACGACGCCGTCGGTGACGATCGCCGCGGGGCTCACGACCGGGTCGGCCAGCGTGCGCGGAGACGCGCTCGGGTCGACCAGCATCGCGCTCACCAACCCGAACTACGCGCCGTTCACGCTCACCGCCAACGTCACGGCTGCGCTCAAGTGGAAGCCCGTGTCGGCCATCGCGTACGTGGGCGGGCTGCCCGCGCCGCTCGATACGATCCAACTGCAGTCGGCCGGCGTGGCCATTCCGGCGCCGGCCGGCGGCGTGGCGGTGACGTTCACGAGCACCAACACCGCGTGCGTGGCCAACGGGAGCGGCACGATCCCGGCGGGCTCGCCCAACCTGGTCATCCCGGTCACGTACGGCGGCACGGCCACGCTGCCGTGCACCGCCAAGCTGGCCGCGTCGGCAAGCGCGGGCGTCACCCCCGACTCGCTCTCGATCACGATCAATCCGAAGCCCAAGCTGGCGTTCACGAACACCACGCTCGGCCGCGGCCTGCAGACCTTCGTGTCGACGTTCGGCCTGCCGGTGGCGCAGCACGGCGGCGTGGCGGTCACGCTGCAGGTCGCCGACTCGTCGCGCGTGCGCCTCTCCACCATCGACACGGTGCTGGGTGGCGGCACGGTCGTGGTGCCGGTGGCCAATGGCCAGACGAACGTGCAGTACTACGTGCAGGCGCTGGAGGGGAAGGCACCGGACGACTCGGTGGCCCTGATCGCGTCCGCGCCCGGCTTCCTGCCGGACACCAACTACGTCCTGCTGCGGAACATCGGGCTCCGGCTCGACAACGCCCCCACCGGCGGCACGACGACGCTGTCGGCGCGCTCGATCATCTCGGCCACCATCGGCTACCTGAGTCCGACGGTCAATCCGACGAGCCTGGTGGCCCAGAACGTGCGCGCCGGAGGCGCCCCACGGAACATCTCGTTCATCAGCGGCAACCCGCTGGTGGCGCGACTGCGCGGTGGCTTCACCGGCACCGACACGACGACGCTCCTCGACTCGCTCACGGCCATCATCAAGCCGGTCACGCTGGCCACGACGACCAGCGGGCTCCAGCTCGGCTCCGTGGGGCTGCAGCCGATCGGCGCCGGCAGCGACACGCTGCGCCTCAACACCACCGACACCACGATCACGCTGGTGCCGTCGCTGGTGCAGCGCGTCGTCCCGATCTCGGCGCCGCTCATCTCGACCGGCACCGCGACCATCGGGCGCGGGCTCCAGGCGACCGCGAGCTACTTCCCGCTCCAGGTCGGCGCCCCGGCGGGCGGCACGACGGTCACGATCATCAATCCGCAGCCCGCGCTGCTCAAGCTCTCGAACACCGACTCGACGATCGTGGGCGACACGCTCACCGTGCCGGTGAGCGCGGGCTCGACGTTCCTGCAGTTCTACATCCACGTGCTCGAGGGCACGGGTCCCGACCTGAGCGACACGCTCAAGGTCAGCGCGCCGGGCTACACCAACGGGCTCTATGTGGTGCAGCTGCGCACGGCGGCCTACGCGCTCACGAACCTGCCCGCGACCACCACCTCGCTCTCGGCGCGGACCTTCTTCGCCGCGCGCGTGGGCTTCCGCTCGGTCGCCGCCAACCCGACCATCGGCGGCTTCCAGCCGCTGCGCGCGCAGGCCCCGACGCTCACCTTCAACGTGGTCAACGACTCGACGAGCGTCGCCAAGCTGCTCTCGAACGCCGACACCACGGTCGGCGCCGACACGGTGACCGTCTCGCTCGTCCCGCGGAAGGCTACCACCGACTTCAGCTTCGTGGCCGGCGGGTCCGCCGTCGCCTTCCGCCCCGTCGCGGGCGGCACGACGACGATCCGCCTCGTGCCGCAGGGGAGCCCGACCTTCCTGCCGGGCAACTGGCCCATCGACACGATCACGGTCACCGCGCCCACGATGGTGGCGGCCGGCAACGGCGCGGTCCTCGGTCGCGGCCTCCAGACCTCCGTCTTCCCCGCCGTGCTCGGCACCGCGGCTCCGGCCGGCGGCGTGACCGTCACGATCACGTCGCAGGACTCGACGCGCCTCAAGCTCGGCCTCACCGACTCGACCCTCGCGGGCTCGATCACCTTCCCCGTCGCAGCCGGCTTCACCACCGGGCCGACCTTCTACTTCCACGCGCTCGAGGGGGTGGCGGCGAATGACTCCGTCGTGGTCAGCTACAGCGCGCCCGGCTACACGCCGGTCAACGGCCGCGTGTTCCTCCGGAACGTGGGCGTGCGCCTGATCGGCGTGCCGAGCACCACGACGACCCTCAGCGCCCCGCCGATCCTGCAGGCGCAGGTCGGCTACATCAACAACCCGACGGACACGGTCCTCGCGAGCGGCCAGGCGCTGCGGGCGCAGGCGCCGGTGCTCAACGTGAACGTGCTGAGCCGAACGCCGTCGGTCTCCAAGCTGCTCACGGCCGCCGACTCGATCACCGGCGTGGACTCGGTCGTTGTCCAGCTCAAGCAGCGCCAGAACACCTCCCCCAACACGCTGCTGGCGGGCGGCGTCAAGCTGCGGCCGCTCACCTCCGGGGTCGCGCGCCTCGCCAAGTCGGCGCAGAGCCCGAACTTCAAGCCGCTGGTCAGCTCGTTCGCGGACACGACGACCTTCACCGCGCCGGCCATCGGGGCCAGCGGGCCGTTCACGGTCGGCGCGGGGCTTCAGCAGCTGGTGAGCTTCGTCTCGCTCGGCGCTCCGGCGCCGGCGGGCACCGTCATCACGCTCAAGACGTCGGACCCGACGCTCGTCAAGCTCGCGGCCAACGACTCGACGCCGGGGGTGGACTCGCTCACGATCCCGGTTTCGACCGGCTTCGCGAACTTCAGCTACTACATCCAGGGCATCGAGAACGGGTCGGGCACGGCCACCGTCACCCTCAGCGCCAACGGCTACTCGCAGGCGACGCACATCGTGAACGTCGTGCAGCCGGCGGTTGCACTGGCGCTGACCACGACCGCGACGTCGTTCCAGCGCACGACGGCGGTCGCCGTCATCGGCATCCCGTCCGGCAGCTCGGTCACGCAGCAGCCGCTGCGCGCCGGCGGACCGGGCCCGATCACGGTGAACATGACCAGCGCGAACCCGGGCGTGCTCAGCCTGCTCTCGCCGGCCGACACCCTCAACGGCCTCGGGGCGATCTCGGTGCAGATCGCGCCGCGACAGACGTCCACGAGCAGCGCGATCTCGCAGGTGAACTACACGGCGGGCCTGTCGAAGGCGACGGGCACGAGCCTCGTGACGGCGTCGATCGCGGGCTACCAGAGCACGGTCAACGCCGCGCAGACGGTCACGGTGACCACGCCGTCGATCAGCGCGCCGAGCCGCACGACGGTGGGCGCGGGGCTGCAGGTGCAGCAGAACGCGTTCCTCGGCAGCGCGTTCCACTTCGGCAAGACCGTGACGATCACCAGCGCCGACCCGGCCAAGCTGCTGGTGGCCCCCAACGACAGCACGCCGGGCGCCGCGAGCATCACGGTGAACGTGCCGGATCGCCTCACGACGATCCCGTACTTCGTGCAGGGGGTCCCGGGTCAGGTGGGCAACGTGACGATCACGATCAGCGCGCCGGGGTTCAACAGTGCCACGGTGAGCGACTCGGTCGCGCAGCCCATGGTCGAGATCACGTCCAGCCTGGGCTCGGCCACCGCCGGCACGGCCGACCGGGCGTTCACGGTGCGCGTCGGGCTCCCCGATTCGCCCACGTCGCCGTCGTTCATCACGACGCTGCAGGCCGTGCGGTGGGACGCGGCGACGCCCACGCCGCTGACGGTGAGCCTCGGGTCGTCCAACGCGGCGTCCGTGTTGCTGGTGAACCAGGCCACGTCGGGCGGCGCGGCGAACCTGACGGTGAACATCGCGCCCAAGTCCACCACGAGCCCGAACACCGTCGCGGCGGGCGGCGTGGCGTGGCGTCCGGTGGCGTCGGGCACCTCCAACATCAGCGCCACGGCGGCCGGATACCTGGTCACGCCGACCACCTCGACTCGGGTCGCCACGGTGCCGTGACGCATGCGCGGGACGCGCTTCAGCGCGCGTCCCGCGCGGGAGCCCGTCATGAGCGCGGCTCCGTGGCCGCGCTCCGCGCCCCTACCGCTCGTCGGCCGTCGGCCCGTACAGGTTGGGCAGCGGCACGTCGTTGAGCCGCAAGTAGACGGTGAGCTGCCCGCGGTGGTGCACGAGGTGGTTGATGCACATCCCGCGGATCACCTGGACGCGCGGCATCGTGAAGAGCACCTGCGGCCCCATGCGCAGCGTCCACGGCCCCATCAGGTCCGCGTCGCTCGCCTTCTCGAGTGCGGCGACCGTCATGGCGACGTTCTCGTCGTGGATCTTCACCAGCTCGGCACTCGTCGTCCACGTCGGCACCGGGTAGGGCATCGCCAGGTCGAGCTCGGTGGTGGTGGCGGTGACGCCCGCCCAGCCGGCGAGCTGCGCCACGTGCGAGGCCAGCTTGCCGAGGTTCGAGGACTTGGCGTGCGGTGCCCACTCGCGCTTCGCGACGGGCAGCCGCTCGAGCACCTTGCGCGTGTTCGCCCCTTCCATCTGGATCTCGGGGATGAGGGCGGATGCGATCGAACCGGCCATCGGACGTCTCCTGCGCGTGAGGTAAGGGTTCGGTTTTTGTTCGGGCGTGGCGAGCCCGGAAGCTGTCCCGCATCGGGCATCGCCGCAAGGGCCCTTCGGCCGGTCAGGGCGGAACTGCGGAGGAAGACCGCGCCTAGCTGGCGCATGCGAACCAACTCTCTCGCCTTCCTCCGCGTCGCCCTCGGCCTGTTCACCGCCGCGTGGGGCATCGACAAGCTCCTCCAGCCCGCGCACGGCGCCAAGGTGGCCGAGAAGTTCTACGGCGGGCTGACCGGCACCGAGGGGCTCATGCCCGCGGCGGGCGCGGTGCAGTGTGCACTCGCCCTGCTGATCGTGGTCGGCCTGTGGCGACGCATCGCCTACCCCGCACTCTCGTTCATGACCCTCGTCACGCTGGCGGGGGTGTGGCGCTCGCTGGTGGATCCGTGGGGGCGCGTGATCGCGGGCGGCAACGTCGTCTTCGTGGCCTCACTCCCGCTCTTCGCGGCAACGCTCGTGCTCTGGGCCTTCGCCGACGACGATGCGTTCTGCCTGGACGCGTGGCGCGTTCGCGGGAAGTCGCCCGGTCGCACGGCCGGCGTCCCGACCTGAGGCGCTGCCCCCCGCGTCGGGCGACCCGTCGGCTTGCTGCGACGCACGCCGGACCGGACATTCAGGAGGCTGGACCCTCGGGCGCCGCACCGGCGCCCCGTCTCCCACTCGTCCGCACTCGCCATGTCGCATCGTTCGCTCCGCACGGCCGCGCTCGCGCTGTTCGCGCTGCCCCTCCCGCTCGTCGCGCACGCGCAGCGGCGCGCCGCCGCGCCCGCCGCCCCCAAGGTCGAGTCTTCGCAGTTCGCGCAGATGAAGTACCGGCACATCGGCCCCGTGGGCAACCGCATCACCTCCATCGCGGGGATCGCCGGCGATCCGATGACCTACTACGCCGGCGCCGCGTCGGGCGGGATCTGGAAGACCACCGACGGCGGCATCCACTGGGCCGCCATCGCCGACGACCTGCCCGTGTCGTCGATCGGCTCGATCAGCGTGGCGCCGGGTGACCCGAACGTCGTGTGGGCCGGTACCGGCGAGCCGTTCATCCGCTCGCACATCTCGGCCGGCATGGGGATGTACAAGTCCACCGACGCGGGCCGGACGTGGAACCGCGCGGGACTCGAGAACTCCGGGCGCATCGCGCGCATCGCCATCGACCCGCGCAACACCGATCACGTCGTCGTCGCCGTGCTCGGCTTCGCCTACGGACCGAGCGCCGACCGGGGCATCTACCAGACGCAGGACGGCGGCAGGACGTGGGAGAAGACGCTGTTCGTGAACGATTCCACGGGCGGCATCGACGTGCTCATGGACCCCAACAATCCGCGCATCGTGTACGCGGCGATGTGGCAGGTCGAGATCCACACGTGGGGCCGCACGTCGGGCGGTGCGGGGTCGGGGATCTGGAAGTCGCTCGACGGGGGCGCGACGGGGAAGCGCCTCACCGGGCACGGCCTTCCCGAGAAGCCAGTCGGCAAGATCGGCCTCGGCGTCACCAAGGCGAACTCGAACCGCATCTACGCGCTGATCGAGACGGGTGACGGCGTGCCCGCCACGAACATCCCCGACCCGGCCACGGGCCGGCTCTGGCGCTCCGATGATGCCGGCGCCACGTGGGAGCTGGTGAACCACGACCGGCAACTCGCGGGCCGCACGCACTACTACAACCGGATGGGCGTCGCACCCGACAACCAGGACGAGGCGTACTTCCTGAGCGCCAACTGGGCCAAGACGCTCGACGGCGGGAAGACGGTGATCGATCCGTCCATCGTCGAGACGCCGGCCGGCGACCACCACGACATCTGGTTCGACCCGACCAACGGCAACCGGATCATCGTGAGCCACGACGACGGCATCGCGATCACGCAGAACCGCGGCAAGAGCTGGCTGCGCCTGCAGCTGCCGGTCGCGCAGATGTACCACGTCACGACCGACAACCGGATTCCGTACACGGTGTGCGGCAACCGGCAGGACGGGCCGAGCGCGTGCGGGCCGAGCAATTCGCGCACGCGGAGCGACTTCGGCTTCCCCGGCACCGGCACGATCACGCGCGGCCACTGGTTCACGGTCGGCGGCGGCGAGAGCGGCTGGGCCACCCCGGATCCCGAGAACAACGACCTGATCTGGTCGAGCGCGTCCGGGTTCGGGTCGGTGGGCGGCATCGTGTCGCGCTACGACGTGAAGACGGGAATCGCGACGTACGCCGAAGTCTGGCCGCAGGCGACGATCGGCTGGGCAGCGGACTCGCTCAAGTACCGCTTCGTGTGGACCTTCCCCCTCACGATCAGCCCGCACGACCACAACAAGGTGTACGTCGGCTCGCAGTACGTGATGGCGACGACCGACGGCGGCCGCTCGTGGCAGGAGCTGGGGCCCGACCTCACGCGGAACGACAAGTCGCGTCAGGCGCGTTCGGGCGGCCTCACGCCGGACAACATCGGCGTCGAGTACGCCGGCGTGGTGTTCGCGATCGCCGAGTCGCGGCTCGAGAAGGGACTGCTCTGGGCCGGCACGAACGACGGGCTCGTGCACCTCTCGCGGGATGGCGGGAAGACGTGGACCAACGTGACGAAGAACATCCCGGGCCTGCTCGAGTGGGGGACGATCTCGAACATCGAGGCGAGCCGCTACGAGGCGGGCACGGCGTACCTGACGGTGGACGGGCACCAGGTGAACAACCGCGACCCGTGGATCTACAAGACGACGGACTTCGGCAAGTCGTGGACGCTGATCGTGAACGGGATCCCGAAGAGCCCGCTCTCGTACGCGCACGTGGTGCGCGAGGACCCGGTCAAGCGCGGGCTGCTGTACGCCGGCACGGAGAACGGGCTCTACGTGTCGTTCGACGACGGTGCCAACTGGCAGGCGTTGCAGAACAACCTGCCGCACGCGCCCGTGTACTGGCTCACGGTGCAGGAGCACTTCTCGGACCTCGTCGTGGCGACGTACGGACGCGGCTTCTGGATCCTCGACGACATCACGCCGCTCCGCGCCGCGATGGACGTGGCGGCCCGCGACGCGCACCTGTTCGCCCCGCGCGCGGCGTACCGGTTCAAGACGCTCGAGGGCCGGTTCGCGCCGCTCGAGGACCCGAACGCGGGCGATGACCCGCCGTACGGCGCGTCGCTCCACCTGTGGCTCAAGGCGGACCCGAAGGACTCGCTCGAGTTCACCTTCACCGATGCCGCAGGGACGACGTGGCGCACGATGAAGGTGAGCGGCAAGGCGGGGTTGAACCGCGTATGGTGGGACCTCCAGTCGGATCGCACGCGCGAGACCAAGGTGCGCACGACGCCGTTGTATTCCCCGGCGCCGGCCATCGGCTACGACGCCAAGCCCGCGCCATGGATCGGGCGCTGGTCGATGCTCGTGCCGCCCGGCACGTACACGGTGCGCGTGAAGGTCGGCGGCCAGGAGCTCAGCGAGAAGCTCGAGGTGCGGCGCGACCCGAACTACCCGGCCACCGATGCCGAGATCGCGCAGGGGATCGCGGCCACGAAGGCGGTCATGGCCGACGTGAACGACGCCGTGGACCAGATCAACACCGTGCAGGGGGTGCGCGCGCAGCTCGCGCAGCTCCGCGACCTGCTCAAGGACGATCCCCGGTCGGCCGACATCCGCGCCGCGACGGACTCGATGGAGAAGAAGTTCATCGCGCAGGAGGAGTACCTGCGGCAGCTGCGCTCGACGGGCCGCGGGCAGGACCAGCTCCGCTGGCCGATGCGCATCACCGAGCAGCTCCTCTACCTGGGCAACGGCCTCGACGGCGCGGACCAGGCGCCGACCCGGCAGCAGCAGGAGGTGGCCGGCGTGCTGCACGAGCAGCTGGTGGCGGTGAAGGGGCGCATCGACGCGCTGCTCAAGGGCGACCTGCAGGCGTTCAACGAACGGCTGCGGCAGCGGAAGGTGCAGCCGGTGGTGTTCTGACCGCCGGCCCCCGCCGCCCTCCCTGGGGGCGGCGGGGGGCGCGCGGGTCCCTTGACACCACATCGGTAAGCGCTTACTTACCGTAAGCCATGACTTACCAAGACGCCTCCTTCGCCGCCCTCGGCGACCCGACCCGCCGGCAGATCCTGCTGCTGCTGCGCGACGGGCCCGCCCCCGTCGGCACGATCGCTGGTCGCTTCCCCGTGTCGCGTCCCGCCATCTCGCAGCACCTCAAGGTGCTCAAGGACGCGCAGCTGGTGGTCGTGCGTCCCGCCGGCACGCGCCGGCTCTACGAACTCGATCCCCGTGGCCTCGCCGCCCTGCGCGCCTTCTTCGAGCAGTTCTGGAACGAGGCGCTGCTGGCCTTCAAGGCCGAAGTCGAACGTCCCACCCGGGCGCGGAGGCGCCGCACGCCATGACCCCGACTGTTGCCGTTCCCCCCGTCCGTTCCACCATCGTCGTCAACGCGCCGCCTGCGCGCGCCTTCGAGGTCTTCACGACGGGCATCGATCGCTGGTGGCCGCGCTCGCACCACATCGGCAAGACCGACATGAAGGCGACCGTGGTCGAGCCCAAGCTCGGGGGCCGCTGCTACTCCACGCACGTCGACGGCAGCGAGGTCACTTGGGGCACCGTGCGGGCGTGGGAGCCGCCGCGGCGCCTCGTGCTCGCCTGGCAGATCACCCCGACCTACCAGTGTGAGACCGATCCCGCCAAGGCCAGCGAAGTCGAGGTGCGGTTCGTGCCCGAGGGCGGCGGCACGCGCGTCGAACTCGAGCACCGCCACTTCGAACGACATGGCGAGGGCGGCGCCGCGATGGCCGCGTCGGTGGGCGCGCCGAACGGCTGGACGGGCCTGCTCGGGCTCTTCAAGACGGCCGTGGGCTGAAGCGCCGGCCATTCGAACACCCGGGGCGCGTACGCGGCTCGCCCGCGTACGCGCCACGATCGCGCTACACCGTTGCGACGGGCTCGGGCTCGCTCGGCGGCACGTGCGCGCGCCGCCCGCCGAAGATCTTCTTGAGCAGCCAGACGCCGATCACGATCGGCAGCACGACGAAGAAGAGAAGCTTGAGGAGCAGCACCGCGGCGAGCCCGATCACGATCAGCACGATGATCGGAATGCCGAGGATCAGCGTGGTGAACAGCGGCCGCAGGGCGAAGAGTCGCAGGATCGAGGCAAGCACGTGGAGGCTCCGGGAGACGGGGACTGCCTTCCCTACGACGGCGCGCATCGGCGGTTTCGCCGTGTCAGATCGCGACGATGCGCGCCGTTCTCGGGAGCCGACGCTACACGATGAGGTCGCGCCCGAGCGACGCGATCGTGGGACGCCCCGACAGCGCCATCGCGAGCGCGAGTTCCTCGCGCAGCAGCGTGAGCACGCGCACCACCCCCGCCTCGCCATTCACGGCGAGCCCCCACAGGTACGGCCGACCGACGAGCACCGCGCGGGCGCCGAGCGCGAGCGCCTTGAGGATGTCGGTGCCGCGCCGGATGCCGCCGTCCACGTACACCTCGGCCTTCCCTCCGACGGCATCCACGACGGCGCGGAGCGCGGCCGCGCTCGAGATGGCCGTGTCGAGCTGCCGGCCCCCATGCGTCGAGACGATCACGCCGTGCGCGCCCACCGCGACGGCCCGCGCCGCGTCATCTGGTGCGAGCACTCCCTTGAGCACGATCGGCAGCTTCGTGATCGACCGGAGCCAGGTGACCGAGTCCCAGGTGAGCGACGCGTCCCAGCGCGCGGCCACGTAGCTCGCGAGCCCGGAGGCACCCTCCGACCCCGGCAGCGCGTTCCCCTGCGCGCCATAGCGCTCGAGGTTCGCGATCTGGATGCCCGGGGGCGCGTGGAACCCGGCGCGCACCTCGCGCTCGCGTCGCCCGAGCACCGGCACGTCCACCGTGAGACAGAGCGCCCGGTAGCCCGCCGCCTCGGCGCGCCGCACCAGGTCCACCGTGAGCGCGCGCTCCTTGTAGCAGTAGAGCTGGAACCACTTGGGGCCCGGCGTGGCGCGCGCCACGTCCTCGAGCGACTCGCTCGCCATCGTGCTCAGCACCTGCGCGACGCCGAGCGCGTGTGCCGCGCGCGCGACGCCGGACTCGCCGTCCGCGTGCGCCATGCGATTGAGCGCGCACGGCGCGGTGAGCACGGGAAAGGCGAGGCGCTCGCCCAGCACGCTGACCGACAGGTCGAGCGCCGTCACGTCCACGAGCATGCGCGGCAGGAGGCGCATCGCCTGCCAGGCGCCCGGCGCCTCGCGCAGCGTCACCTCGTCGTCCGCGCCGCCGGCGTAGTACGCCTCGACCATCGGGGCGAGTCGCTCGCGGGCGAGCGCCTCGTATTCGTGCAGGTTGACGGGCTCGCTCATGGCGTCGACGTGCGGGGGGACGACGGTGGCGCGGCGTGCGCATGCGTGCCCGCCACGCGCCGCGTGCCGGCGTACAGGTTGGCCGTCTCGCCGCGCACGAGGCCGA
>JACQES010000254.1 GCA_016200495.1 Gemmatimonadota bacterium | reverse complement strand
TACGCATATCATGATGTCGTTGTCGCCAAGGGCGCCAAGGTGACCTTCACCCTCGAGCAGCCCATCGTCGTCGCGGCACGGTAACGACGCGCGCGCGCGCCACGTGGGGTTCCGTGGCGGGCGCGCGACGCCGCGCGCCCTGCGCACCGTGCGCGTGCGCGTGAACGCGCCTCCTCACCCGTTGGGGTGAGGCCGCCGTCGTGCCAACGTGCGACGGCCGGTCAGCCTCACGAGCGATAACCCCGGCATCCGGGGCGACCTACAGTTCATGGACGTCCCCGACGGTCGTGCATCGACTCGCGAGGACGCTTCGCGCATGCGGCCTGCCTCGCAGGTCGCGCCGACCCGCGGCCGTCGCCGCGCCGCCGGCATCTCCTGCGCGTCCCATTCCAGGTCCTTCCATGATCTCAGCTCGATCGTCCATGCGCTTCCGAGCATTCGCTCCCGCGCGCCTCGGCTCCATGGCACGCGCCGTCGCCGCCATCGGCACCTTCGCCCTCGCCGCGTGCGACGTGCACGGCACGTCCACACCGGGCGTCCTCGCCGGCATCACAGTCTCGCCCAACGCGTCCCTCGCGCCGGGCGCCACGCAGCAGATGGTCGCCGTCGGCGCCGACGCCGCGGGCGGTGCCGTGCCCATCACCCCCACCTGGACGATCGTCTCCGGTGGCGGCACGGTCACCCCGACCGGCCTCTTCACCGCCGGCGCCTCGCCGGGCACGTACACCAACACCGTCCGCGCGACGAGCGGCGGCGTGTCGGGCTTCGCGACCATCACCGTCACCATCGGCGCCCTCGCCAGCATCACCGTGACGCCGAACCCGGTCACCCTCCTCAATGGCGCGACGCAGGGCTTTTCCGCCGTCGGTCGTGATGGCGCGGGCAACGTCATCGCCGTCACCCCGGCCTGGTCCGTGATCGCCGGCGGCGGCACCATCAACGCGGGCTCGGGCGTCTTCACCGCGGGAGCGACCGCCGGCACCTTCAACAACACCGTCACCGCCACCAGCGGCCTGATCTCGGGCAACGCGAGCGTGACCGTAACGAACGTGCCGCCCCCCGCCCCGCTCGTGCCGCTGGGCGCCGCGGCGCCGAACGGCATCATGGCCGGCACCGCCGTCACCTGCATCACGCGCGGCCTCATCTCGGCCGACGTCAGCATCAGCCCCGGGAACACGCTCACCGGCTTCGGCCCGTGCGTCATCACCGGCGTGCAGCACCTCGCCGACGGACCGGCGCTCGCCGCGCAGGGCGCGCTCACCACGGCCTACAACCAGCTCGCCGGGCTCCCCTGTCCCCCCGCGAACGCGATCGTCGCCGACCTCGGCGGGACCACCATCGCCCCGGGGGTCTACTGCACCGCCACGAGCATCGGCGTCACCGGCACCGTCACGCTCGACGCCGGCGGCAACCCGAACGCGAACTTCGTCTTCCAGGCCGGCACCTCGCTCGTCACCGCCGGCAACGTCGTGCTGATCAATGGCGCGCAGGCCAAGAACGTCTACTGGCAGGTCGGCTCGTCGGCCACGCTCGGCTCCAACTCGCAGTTCAAGGGCAACATCCTCGCGCTCACGAGCATCACGCTCGTCGACAACGCGAACCTGCTCGGACGCGCGCTCGCGCGGAACGGCGCCGTCTCGCTCGGCACCAACAACGTCATCACCCTGCCGTAACGGCCCGGAGCCCCGGGTCCGGACCTCGCGTCCGGGCCCGGCGGCCTCCCGTTCCCGCACGCCACCCGTCAATCCCATGGAGATCTGCATGCATCGTCTTGTCACCCGCGTGAGCCTCGCCGCGCTGTGCGCGGTCACGCCGCTCGCCGCGCAGGAGCGCGGCACCGTCGAGTTCGGCGCGTTCGGCAGCGCCGGCTCGTTCAACGCCGCCACCACCCTCGACCGCGCCTACGGCGGCGGCGGGCGCGTCGGCATCTTCCTCGACCCCCGCGTCTCGATCGAGTTCGAGAAGGGCGAGATGTCGTCCACCCGCACGCAGGGGCTCACCGACGTCAACGTCGGCCTCCTCTCGGCGCACCTCGTGTGGGCGCCGATCGTGGCCGGTCCCCTGTCGCTGCACCTGGGCGGCGGCGCCGGCGGCGGCACCGAGACCAACTTCCTCCACACCTACGGCGTCAACGCGCTCGTCGGCGCGCGCCTCGCGCTGTCGAACACGGTGTCGCTCCGCGCCGACGTCGTCGCCGACTGGATGGCCAACTATAACTGGTCGCCCTTCCAGCGCCTGCTCGTCGGCCTGAGCTTCTATCGCCACCCCAACGTCGCCACGACGTCGCCCGGCCCCGTGCCGCCCCGCGCGCTCGCGCGCGTGGACACGGTGATGCGCACGCGCGTGGACACGGTCGTGCGCACCACGCGCGACACGCTCCGCGTCGCCGAGGCGCAGCCCGACCAGCTCGTCCTGCGCGTGCAGTTCGCGACCGACTCGACCTCGCTCCTCCCCAAGTCGCTGCCCGTGCTCGACACGATCGCGATGGCCATCATCGCCACTCCAGGCTCGCGCTGGGAGATCTCCGGCCACACCGACAGCGTCGGCACCACCGCGGCCAACAAGGCGCTCGGGCAGGCCCGCGCCCAGTCCGTGCTCGACTACCTCGTTACCAAGGGTGTCCCCCGCGCGAACCTGATGGCCAACGGCTACGGCGAGGAGCGCCCCGTCTTCTCCAACGAGACCTTGTACGGACGCGCGCAGAACCGCCGCGTGCAGCTCCGGCGGATTCCCCCGCCCCCGACCGGCAAGGCGGTCCCGTAGGCGAACGCCGCATGCCATGACCGGACCGCCGGTCGGCGTCACCGCCGGCGGTTCGTGTCGTCGGGACACCGGCCGCTCCACTCACACCAACGTGTGATGGGGCGGCCGTTCCGTTTGTCGTAGCCTTCCCAGTGTCGCCTCCCGCGCGCCGATTCGGCGGCGGCGAGGGCGCGCGCCACCGCGCGCCTCGACGATTCCCACCTCACGCCTCCGGGCGAGGTCTCAGATGTCGATGTCATGGCGTACCGCACTGCTCACGCTCGCCGTCGCGGCGTGTTCCACCGGCGACGCGAAGGAAGCGCCCAAGGGGTCGGGCAAGGACGCCTCGATCCTCGACCGCGTCCGCACCGCCGTCGTCAGCGAGCACGCCGTCGCCGCCGGCACGCGCGTCCACGCGACGCTCGACCAGGCGCTGTCGTCGCGCACCAACAACCCCGGCGAGGCGCTGCGCGCCACCGTGAGCGCCGACGTGACCAACAAGCAGGGCACGGTGCTCATTCCCGCCGGGTCCAAGGTGCAGCTCACGATCGACAAGCTCGAGCCCGGCAGCGACCAGATCCGCCCCGAAGGGCGCCTCTGGCTGATCGTGAATTCCGTGACGGTGCACGGCAAGGCCGTGCCGGTCACCGCGACCCTCGAGCCCATCGCGCACACCATGGTCGGACGTGGCGTCACGTCCGATGAAGCGCTCCGCGTGGGCGCCGGCACCGCGATCGGCGCCGCGGCGGGCCAGGCCATCGGCAAGGATCCCAAGAGCACGATCATCGGGGGCGTCATCGGCGCCGCCGCCGGCACCGCCGTCGCGGTCCGGTACGCGTACCATGACGTCGTCGTCGCCAACGGCGCCATCATCATCTTCACGATCGACCAGCCCATCACCGTCGCCGCGCGCTAGCCGAGGCGCGACGCGGCCCACCGCCCAGTCCCGAGGGCTCCCATGACGACCGGCCGCGAGAAGTTGCACCAGAAGCTCGCCACGCTCAGCGCGAGCGTGAAGGAATCCCTGGCCGCGACGGCCGACGTGGTCGCGGTTTCGGCGGCGCAGGCCGCCGACGCCGCGTCGTCGCGCGTGCAGAAGGCGACGCACCGGCTTCGCGAGACCGCCGAGCGGCTCGACGAGCGGCTCGACGACCGGATCGACGACCGGATCGACGACAAGGACGGGTGAGCACGCCGGTGTCGTCCGCGCGCACGTCGACCTGCGCCGTGCTGCTCGCGGCGGCCGCCCTCGGCTGCTCGCGCGGCAATGCGGCGGAAGCGCACGCGCGCGCCGCGCCCGGCACCTCGGGCGCGGCGCACGTCACGTCCGAGCGCACCCTGCCCGTCGGCACGGCGGTGCGCGCCACGCTCGACCGCGGGCTCACGGCGCGCATTGATGCGTGCGCCGGCCTCTGCCACGCGAAGGTCGCCACCGACATCACGGACGCGATCGGCACGATCATCATCCCGGCCGGCGCCGATGTCGTGCTGGAGATCGACCGGTCACATCCCGCGTCCGACCCCGCCGCGCGCTCCGAACGGCTCTGGCTCGTCGTGCAGTCGGTGGCCATGCACAACGCCACGTACCACCTCGAGGCGACGCTCGCCCCCATCGCGCACCGCGCGCTGCCGCCGCATCACGCGCATCCCGACCGGCCGCACGACGTCGCCGAGGACGTGATCGTCGCGGCCGGCACGCCGATCACCTTCACGCTCACGCAGCCGCTCCAGGTCGCGAAGCGCTAGCGGCGGCGGCCGGTCGGGGTCGCCCGCGGCGCCCGACACGACCGTTCAGCGCCCCTGGTACTCCACGTGCACGTACGTGCCCAGGCGCACGTTGTAGGCGAGGTAATACCCGGGATGGTCGGGATCGTCGTACAGCATCACGTCATCCTCCTTCCAGCGCCAGTCGCTCGCGTAGCTCACGTCCGCGAGCGCGACGCTGAAGTACGCCCCCTCGAAGAAGAACCGCTCCGCGCTCCCGCCCTCGAGCCGGAAGACGTGGTGCGCGCCGTGTTCGCCCTCGAAGTGCCCCCGCGTCCACGGACGGATGAACTTGAGCCCGTCCTCGTCGCGACGACCGCCATGCCCGTACCAGCTGCTGGTGAGCGCATGGTAGTGCGGCGCGTTCGGGTGGCCGGGGCGGTCATCGAAGCCGGGCGGTCGTCCGCGATCGGCGCTCGATGCCGCGACCCGAGTGCCGTGCGCGTCGGTGCCGCGTGGCACGGCGCTCGCGGGGCGCACCGGCGGGCCCGCGGGCGTGCCGGCCGGCGTGCGCGCCGGCGCGCGCTCGGGTACGTGTCCACCGCCCACTTCGCGGCGACCGTCGGGCGGGCGTACCGATTCCGGGGCGGGGGTGGCGTCGCGCGTGGCGCGCTGGCGGGGCTTCTCCTGCGCGAGGGCGAGCGAACTCGCGAGCGCGAGCGCGCTCGTGACGGCGATGACGTGGCGCATGGCGGGCATCCGGGGCACGGGGAGCGCCGGCACGCGCAAGACGACGAGGCGTCGAGCGCGGGCCGACGTGCGCCGCACGAAGGCACTCGTGCGACGACGGGTCGTGACTACAGCGCCGTGGCGGGCAGGCTCTGCGAGTGGAGCGCCTTGCCCCGGTCGTAGCGCGCCTGGAGGTCCTTCGTCTCCATGGCGTGGCGCGCGATCATCTGGTCGCGTGACTCATCCGCCTTCGGGCTCTCGCCCTCGCGACGGTGGCGGTCGTCGAGCGCGACGCGCTCCTTCTGGAAGTCGCGGTCAAGCGGACCCGAGTCCCACGTCAGCGTGCCGCTGTCGTGCATCGGGTCGGGTTCGGTGCGAAGGTGCTGGCCGGAACACGCGGCAAGCGTGGCGGCGAGCGACAGGTACGTCAGGGCGCGTGTGACGCGCATGGGGCCCTCCCGGGCCACGAGACTGCGGTCACCGACGGCACGGACGTTCCGCGCATCGTGACCCCACATGGTGCTTCAGGGAGCGTACGGCACCGCGCGAGCCGCGACCATCGCGCAACGGGACCACGCACATCACTCGCGTGGGGGACGCGTCAGCTACCGTGCAACGACCCCCGCACCCAGCACCCACGCGGGCAACGCCGCGAGTGTCGATGATTCCAGCTCTGCGGCTGGCGCTCCCTCGGGCCGCGCGAGTCCCACGCGGTTGTGCCAGTACGTGCGGAGCCCCACGGCCTGCGTGCCGATCAGGTCGTAGCCCGACCCCGCGACGAACCGTGCCTCATCCGCGCTGGCGCCCAGCCGTTCGAGCGCCATCCGGTACGGTGCCGGATGCGGCTTGTAGAACCCCGCGTCCTCCGCCGTCACGATCACGTCCCACGGCACGTCCAGGCGCGCCGCCGCGCGGGCGCCGAGCGCCGTCGAACAGTTGGTCACCACGCCGAGCTTCACGTGCCCCGCCAGCGCCTCGAGTGCGCGTGCGGCATCCTCCCACGGCGGCAGCGTGTCCCACGCCCGCTCGAGCCGCACCGCGGCCCCCACGTCGAGCCCCGTGGCCAGCGCCGCCTCGCGCACGAGCGTCTCGTACGGGCGGTACCACCCGCTGCCGTACGTCAGGCGCAGGTACGCCGCGCGCCACCGCCGCCCCGCCTCCTCCGAGCCCGCGGCGGCGTTCCACACCGTCCACGAGTCGAGCAGTGCGGTGAGCAGGTCGAACAGGACGACGGTCGGCGTCATCGTGCGCCCTCCCCGTGTGGTCGCGCACGCGTGGCGCCGACGGTCGTCGCGCGCGGGACCACGCCCCGACCCATCACGCGCTCCATCGCAGCGCCGGCGGCAACCCCGGCGTCGCCCCCGCCTGCGTGCACACGTACGACGCCACCACGCACGCCCGCTCGAGCACGGCCTTCAGGGGCCGATCCAGCAGCACCCCCGTGAGCAGCGTCGCCGAAAACGCGTCGCCGGCGCCGACCGTGTCCACGACGCGCACGTCCGGCGC
>JACQES010000264.1 GCA_016200495.1 Gemmatimonadota bacterium | reverse complement strand
GCGGCGCGGCGTACGTCTCGCAGCAGTACGCGCGCGCGCTGGCCCCGGCCCACGACGTCTTCATCTACGCGCGGGGCGGCGCGCGACCGGGCGCGACGGAGGCAGAATGGCACGGCCCCAACGTCCACTGGGCCGCGCTCCCGGTCGTGGACGCCGACACCGCCGTGGACCTCGACGACTTCGCCGCGTGGCTGCGCGCCCGGCGGCTCGACTGGGTCGTGTTCAACGAGCAGTGGTGGATGGAGCCGCTCCGCACCTGCGCCGCGCTCGGCGTGAAGACGGCGGCGTACCTCGTCGAGTACAAGACCGACCAGCTGCCGCTCTACGACGCGTACGACCTGCTCGTCGCCAACACGCGGCAGCAGTTCGAGACCTTCGAGGGACGGCACCCCGGCGTGCGCCACGTGCCGTGGGGCACCGACGTCCGCTACTTCCGCCCCGACACGCTCGACGCCGCGCAGCCCGGGTGCGTGACCTTCGTGCACTCGGCCGGGCTCAACGCGTCGCGCAAGGGGAGCGACCTGGTCATCGCCGCGTTCGACCAGCTCTGGCAGTCGGGAGAGCGGCGTGCGCGCCTCATCATCCAGTCGCAAGGGGCGATTCGCGCCACGCTGGGCGAGGCGCGCGTCGCGGCCCTCGAGCAGGCGGGCGCGCTCACCTACCGCGGTCCGGACGCCCGTGATCCTGCCGCGCGCGCGCCGATGGCCGAGCGCCGTGGCCTGTACGTGCAGGGCGACGTGTACCTCTACCCCTGCCGCTTCGACGGCGTGGGGCTCTCGGTCCCCGAGGCGGCGGCGTGCGGGCTGTACGCGATCACCACCGACTTCCCGCCGATGAACGAGTTCGTCGGGCCCGGCAACGGCGAGGCGATCGCGATCACGCGCTCGTACGCGACGCCGCGGGCGCACCACCCGTTCGCCGAGCCCTCGCTCGAGGCGCTCGTCGCCGCGATGCGGCGATGCGCCGCGGAATTCACCCCGGCGTGGAAGGCGCGCGCGCGGGCCTACGCCGAGGCGCATCTCGACTGGGACGTGAACGCGGCGGGACTCGCGGCGCTCTTCGGCGACGCGTCGTACCAGGCGCCGGCGGCCAAGGCGCGGGCGCTGGACGCGATCCGGCGGTACGAGACCGCGCGGCTCACCTCGCTGCGCAACCGCCTGGCCTACGCGGCCCCGGGGGTGGTGCGCGGGCTGCGCGGCCTCGCGCGTGTGCTCCGCGTCGGCGGACCGCGTGCGTGAGGTGCGACACGGGCGCCGCGTGGAGACTGGCGCGGCCCGCCCCCGCACCCCATATAATCCGGCATGGGTGTCCTCGACCGGCTCTTTCCCGACAAGATCTTCCGCCACCGCCTGAGCGACGCCGCCGAGAAGCGGCTCAAGTTCGCCGTCGCGCGCGCGGAGGAGGCGATCATCGAGACCCACGTGCGGAACGCGCTCCTGTTCGTCGAGACGCTCGCGGGGGAGCTGACCTTCGACCGCGCGATCGACACCTACATCCGCGAGATGGCGATTCCCGAGCCACTGGCGAGCACGGTCGCGACGCGGACGCTCGTCGGACTGAGCGAGACACATGCCTCGGCCGCGCCCCCCGCCGAGGGCGAACTCCTCGACGATCGCCCGTCGCTCCGGCTCGATGACGCCGAACGGGGCGACAACGGCGATCCGGTGGTGCGACGCATCGGGTAGGCCGCGCGCCCGGCGCGGCGCCCAGGCCCCGGAACGCGGAAGGGGGACGCCGGCTGGCGTCCCCCTTCTTCGCGCGCAGGCCCGTGGGCCTACTGCGGCTTCCCCTTCCGCGCGGCCTCGCCCTTCTTGATGTCGGCGTTGATCGCGTCGACTTCCTTGCGGATCTGGTCGTACGTGATGTTGCCGGCCAGCATCCGGTCGTTGATGAAGAACGTGGGCGTGCCGGTGATGCGGCGCCGGTCGCCTTCGGCGCGGCTCGCCTCGATCTGCAGCACGAACTGCTGCGCGTCGTAGCACTGCTCCCACTTGCCGACGTCGAGGCCGAGCTCCTGCGCGTAGCCCTTGAGGACCTTGGTCGGGTTGGACGTCGCCTGGCCGTTCCAGTCCATCTGCCCCTGGAAGAGCCGGTCGTGCATCTCCCAGAACTTGCCCTGCGCGTTGGCGCACGCCGCGGCGTGCGAGGCGGCGAGCGTGTTGGCGTGGATCTGCGTGAGCGGGTAGTCGTAGTAGCGGAGCGCCACGTAGCCCGAGTCGATGAGGTGCTTCCGCACGTCGGGCTCGGTGACGGCGTTGAACAGGCCGCACTGCGGACACTCGAAGTCGCCGAACTCGGCGATCTGGATCGGGGCCGCGGGGTTGCCGAGCAGGTAGCCCTCCGCCTTGGTCTGCGCGAGCAGCGTCGGGTCCACCTTCTTCGCGACCATCGCGGTCTGCGCGCGGGTGGCCATCCAGAGGAGGACGCCGGCGCCGCCGATCACGATGACGGCGAGCAGGACGTAGAAGTTCGCGGACGGACGGGACTTGGTTGCGGCTACCACTCGGGGCGTTCCTCGGGATCGGGGGTCCAGCCGGGAGCGTCCCATCCCGCCTCGGGCTCGCGCTGGGCGTCGGCCACGATGCGGCGGTTCTCCGCGACTTCGGGGGAGTCGTACGTGATGCGCACTTCGTAGTGGAACAGTTCGGACTTGATATCGCCGACGAGGCGCATGAGTTCCGGCGCCCGCTCGAGCAGCTGGCCGGCCGCGGCGAGCGCCTGGATCCGCTCCGCCAGCGCCACCAGCATCTGTTCGAGGAGCCGGGCGCGCGCGTCGTCGTACGTCTGCTCGCCGTCAGCCATGCATGCCTCCGGTTGCGCCGAACGCTAGCCCGCGTCCGGACGGGCGACAAGGCGCGCGGCGCGCGAGTAAGCTTGGGCGTGCTCCCCGATCGCCTGCGGTCGAGCGCCGGCCCCGGCGCCCTCGCCATCGCGCGCTACGGCCATGCGGATCGCGTGGTCGTGTGCCTGCACGGCTTCCCGCTCTCGTCGTTCTCGTGGCGTCACGTCGCGCCGGTGCTGGCGCGCGCCGGCTGGACGGTGGTCTGCCCCGACCTGCTCGGCGCCGGCGAATCGGACCGTCCGCTCGACGCATCGCTCACGCCGACGGCCCAGGCGCGCTGGGTGCGCGAGGCGCTCGCCGCGCTCGGGGTCACGCGCGCGGTGCTCGTGGGACACGACGCGGGGGCGCTCGTGGCCTGCCATCTCGCGATCGGCGCACCGGAGCTGGTGCACGCGCTCGCGCTCGTGTCGCCGGTCGTGCCGGGCGCG
>JACQES010000263.1 GCA_016200495.1 Gemmatimonadota bacterium | reverse complement strand
GGCGCCCGGCACGTCGAGCGCGCAGCTGATCGTGCGCGACGTGCGCATGCCGCGCGTCGCGCTCGGTGCGCTCGTGGGCGCGGGCCTTGGCATGAGCGGCGCGGCGCTGCAGGGCACGTTGCGCAACGCGCTGGCCGAACCGTACCTGCTGGGGGTGAGCGGCGGCGCCGCGGTCGGGGCGGTGCTCGCCGTGGTGCTGGGCGGTGCGCATGGCCTGCTCGTGCCGGTGGCCGCCTTCGCCGGTGCCATCGCAGCCGTGGCGGTGGTGCTGATCGTGGCGCGCGCGGCAGGCGCGCGGGGCGATGCGCGGCTCCTCCTGATGGCGGGGGTGATCGTCGGGGCGTTCGCCAACGCGGCGATCATGGTGGCGCTCGCGAACGCGCCCGCCAGCACGGTGCGGGGCGCCACCTGGTGGATGATGGGCTCCCTCGCCGACGCGGACTGGTTCCAGGTCCGGTGGCTGCTGGCGCTGGTGGTGGCGGGCGGCACGGCGCTCGCCTGGATGGCGCGCGACATCGACGCGCTCGCGCTGGGCGACGAAGCCGCCGCGGCGCTCGGCGTCGAGCCCGATGCGGCGAGCCGGCGCGTCTACCTCGCGGCGTCGCTCGTGGCGGCGGCCACGGTCGCCGCGGCGGGGCTCGTGGGCTTCGTGGGGCTCGTCGTGCCGCACCTCGCGCGGAGTGCGGGCGTGCGCGGTCATCGCGCGGCGATCCTCGCGTCGGCGGTCGTCGGCGGCACGCTCGTGATCGCGGCCGATGTCGTCGCGCGCGTCGCGCTCCGTCCGGTGGAACTGCCCCTGGGCGCGGTGACGGCGCTGGTGGGCGTGCCCTTCTTCCTCGTGCGGCTCCGGCGGCTCGCATGATCCGCTTCGAGGGAGTCACCGTCCGCTATCGCGGCGCCGCGCGCGACGCGCTCGCGAGCGTGAGTTTCGGCGCCGCTGCCGGGCAGCTGACGGCGATCGCCGGGCCCAACGGCTCCGGCAAGAGCAGCTGCGTGCGTGCGCTCCTCGCGCGCGTCCCGCTCGCGGCGGGGCGCATCCTGCTCGCGGACTCCGACCGCGCGGCGCTGGACACGCGCGCGTTCGCGCGGCGCGTGGCGGTGGTGACGCAGCGCGAGGAGCCGACCTTTCCGCTCGCCGTGCGAGACTACGTCGCCCTGGGTCGGCACCCGCACCAGACACCGTGGCGGAGCGATGCCGCGCGCGACCGGGCCGCCGTCGCGGACGCGCTCGACCGCGCGGGGATCACCGCCCTGGCCGACCGCACCACCGACACGCTCTCGGGGGGCGAGTGGCAGCGCGCGCGCGTCGCCCGTGCGCTGGCGCAGGACGGCGAGGCGCTGGTGCTCGACGAGCCCTCGGCCTTCCTCGACCTCGCGCACGAGATGGCGCTCTTCGAACTCCTGGCCGGCATCGCCGCGACGGGCCACGCGGTGCTGCTCGTGAGCCACCAGCTCAACCTCGTGGCGCGGTTCGCCGACCGGCTCGTGCTGCTCGACCAGGGGCGCGTGGCCGCCGACGGCCCGCCAGCCACCGTCATGGATGGCCCCACGCTCGAGCGCGTGTACGGCTGGCCGCTGGTGGTGACGCGCGATCCCGCGGTGGGCGCGCCCACGCTCGTGCCGCTGCGCACGATGGCGGGGAAACGATGAGCCGCTCCGCGTCTCTCGCGCGCGCGCGCCTCGCCGGCCTCGCGCTCTGGTGCGTCGGCACGCCGGCCGCGGCGCAGTCGCCCATGACGTCCCCACCGGCGGCGCCTGCTGCGCACGCGGCCACGCCGGGTGCCGGCGGCCTGCGCGTGCTCGTTGCCCGCGACGCGGCGACCGGCGCTCCGCTGGGCGACGTGCGCGTGCGGACGCCCGACGGGGACACCCGCACCGATGACAAGGGGGTGACGCACCTCCGCGCCACCGCCGGCGATACGCTGCGTCTCACGCACGTGGGACACGCGCCGCTGGTGCTCGTCGCCGGCGTGCAGGACACGCTGACGGCCGTGATGCGCGACCGCGTGAGCCTTCTGCCCGTGGTCGCCACGACGGCGGATGCCGCGCCCCCGGCGCGCGCGGGGGGCACGCGCACCGCGCTTGCCGCACGCGAGGCGGCACAGCCCACGGTCGCGGCGCTCGTGGCCACCATGCCGGGCGTCGCATCGCGGTCCGCGCGCGGCGAGGCCACGTGGCAGCTGCGCGGCGCGCGGGCCGAGCAGGTGCTGGTGACGCTCGACGGCGTGCCCCTGAATGATCCCGCCTCGGGCGCCGCCGATGCAGCGGACCTGCCGCTCGCGATGATCGCTCGCGTGCGCGTGATCCCCGGTGCCGACGGCGCCGCCGGGGGCGGCGCCATCGGCGGCACGATCGCGCTCGAGAGCAGCACCGCACCGGTGCTCGCCCTGACGAGCGGCGCCTTCGGCATGCGGTCCCTCGAGGGGGCCACGGCCGGCACGGTGGGCGGCATGCGGCTGCGCGCGGGCGGGGCGTGGCGCGCGTCGGATGGCGACTATCCGTTCATCAACAGCGACGGCGCCGCCGGCAGCGACACGACGGAGCGGCGCACGAACAACGACGAGCGCCGCCTCGCGCTCTTCGCCGCCCTCACGGGCGACGCCTGGCACGTGAGCGCCATGGCTTCCACGAGCGAGCGCGGCCTCCCCGGTCCGATGAACGTCCGCTCGGCGGAGGGCGACCGCGCGCGCGCGGATCGCGCGATGGTGCGCGTCGGCGTCGGGGGAGGGAACTGGACCCTCGCCGCCGGTGTCCGAACGCTCCGCATGCGCTACGTCAACCTCGCTGCGCCTACCCTCGACACCGATGCGCGCACCGTCTCGCCCGAGGCGGAGGCGGCGATCGCGCTGGGCGGCGTCGCGTGGCGTGCCGGCGCGGGCGCCGATCGCCTCGATGGCACGGGGCTCGCGAGCGCGACGCGCGCGCGCGGGTTCCTCTCGGGCGAGCGGGGGTGGACTCTGGCCGGCTGGCGCGGCACGGCCGGGGTTCGCGTGGACGCGATCGACGGCGCGGGGGCGATGGCCAGCCCGTGGATCGCCGCCGAGGGCACCGGACGGATCGCCCTGTACGCGCGCGTCGCTCAGGCGTTCCGCGCGCCGACCCTGTACGACCTCTACTTCTCCGCCCCGCAGCGGCTGTCGGCGCGCGCGCTGCGCCCCGAGCGGACCACCCTCGACGCCGAACTCGGCCTGCGCGCCCATCTCGCCGACGACGGCGTGCGGTTCACGGCGTCGGCCTTCTCGCGCACCGTGGATGACGCCATCATCTGGTTCCCGGGCAACTTCACCTGGAGCCCGTCAAACGTCGGGCGCGAGCGCGCGGACGGTCTCGAGGCGAGCGTCGAAGTCGACTTCTCGCCGCTGACGCTCAGCGCGTGGGGCTCGGCCACCCGCGCCACCCTCGATGCCGGGGGCCTGACGCTGCCCACCCCGTACGTCCCCGTCGGGGCCGGCGGGCTCGCGACGCAAGTGGCCACGGTGGCCGGCACGTGGTCGGCCGCGGTCCGCGTGATCGGCGCCCGCAGCTTCACCGCGGCGCCCGCGAGCGCCGAAACGCAGCTCCCCCCGACCGGCCTGCTCGATCTCGCGTGGAGCCGCCGCTTCACCATCGCCGGCACCCCCGCGCTCGTCGCCACCGGCCTCGCGAACGCGCTGGACGCGCGCTGGGAATCCGTCCGTCGCTTCCCGTCGCCGGGACGCGCGTGGAATCTTTCACTCACGCTCTCACCCTGACTCGCCTCCCCATGCCTCGTCGCCTGTTTGCGCTCGCGCTCGTCCTCCTTGGCGCCTGCAAGGATCCCTCGTTGAGCCCGCTGCCCTTCACCCCCAACAAGGGCACCGTCGTGCTCAATGGGTACGGGCTGCAGGGCATGACGCTCGTGCCCGACACTGGCACGGCGACGTCCTTCATCTCGCTCCCGGCGTCCTTCGACGGCGCGGGGATGCGCATAGTCCGCGACACGGCGCTCACCACCAGCTCCAAGGCCGGCGGCGACATGCTCTACCTGGTGGACCTCGTCGCGGGCACCAAGAAGGCGATCCAGCTGCCGGCCGCGAGCAATCCGGGCGGCGCCGCGCTGGTGGTGGGGCGCGCGGAGGCCAACATCGCCGTCGCGCTCCGCGACTCGCAGGCCGTCGCGTTCATCACCAACCCGGGGAGCGCCACCCCCACCGTCACGCTCCGTCGCAACGTCGGCCAGTGCCCCGTGGACGTGATGCAGTTCGACGTGGATCTCTACGTGCTCGACGCCAACCAGAACTGCCGCACCGACTTCAGCATCGTCGGCCCCTCGCGCCTGCTGCGCCTGCACTTCGCGAACACCAGCATCGACACCATTCCCCTTGGCGCCAACTTCTACGGCGCCACCTCCATGGCCGCGCTGGGCTCGGTCATCTACATCGGCGCCTTCGGCCAGGTGAACTTCGGCGCCTCGACCGTCGCGTGGCCGGGCATGCTCGTCAAGTACGACATGGACACGCGCGGGCGCCTCTACTGTCCCGTTGTCGGGGCCGCGGGCGCGAGCAAGATG
>JACQES010000262.1 GCA_016200495.1 Gemmatimonadota bacterium | reverse complement strand
CGGCAAGCGCGCCGAGGCCCTCGACCGCTATGATCGCGCGCTCCTCATGGATGCGTCGAACGCGATGCTCCAGTACAAGGTCGCGACGCTGCTCGACCTCCAGCTCCGCCCGCAGGAGGCGCTGATGCGCTACGAGCGCTTCCTCCAGCAGATGAAGCTGCAGACGATCCAGGCGCAGGGCGACGCGGCCGCGAAGCAGGCCGAGGCGATCGCGATGGCGCAGCAGCGCATCGTGATCCTGCAGCAGAAGACCCAGTCGCCCTGACGGGCGGGTGATGGCGCGACGGCGCGCACGAGTGGCGGGGGTGGCCCTGGTCGCGCTGGCGGGATGCGCGATCGGGGCCACCCTCCGCTCGTATGACGTGGCCCCCAACGGGCTCGAGCGCAGCGAGGAACGCCTGCGCCTGGGCCTCCTGCGCGCCCGCGCCGACACGGCCGTGCTCCCGCGCAAGGACGACCTCTCGGGCGACGCCCTCCTGCGCAAGCTCTACGAGGGCACGTATGCCTACTACAACGGCCGGTTCCGCGACGCGGGCGCCGCCTTCGACGAGGCCGACGCCCTCACCGAGGCCCGCTTCACGAAGAGCATCTCGCAGAACGCCCTCGCGATGCTCACCAACGATCGCGAGCTCGACTACGAGCCGGGCATCAACGAACGGCTGCTGATGCACTACTATGGCGCGCTCGCCTTCTGGCGCGCCGGCGATCCCGAGGGCGCGACCGTCGAGGCGCGCAAGCTCGCGTACCTCCTCCAGAAGTACGAAGCCGACACGCTCGCGCGCGATCGCACGCTGCGCCATGCGCTCCGGACGTTCGCCGGCCTCGTCTTCGAGGCCGCGGGCGAGCGCAACGACGCGCTCGTCAGCTACCGCAACGCCGCCGCGATCCTCGGCGCGCGCGTGAACACCGACACGGCCGAGTCGCTCCCCTCCGACGCGCTCACCGCCGACTCGGGCGACGTCATCGTGGTGGTGGAGCAGGGATTCGTCGCCTTTCCGCTCCCCTGGGACCTCACCGTGCCCATCTACCGGCACGAGTGGGAGTACGTGGCCGGCGCGGACCGGTTCCGCGGCGGCTGGATGTCGGCCCGCATGGGCAATCGCATCACCGCACAGCTGGGCGGAGACGGCGGCCTCTGGTATGTCGGGCCGTCGTACGTGCTCGCCCCGGGCGACCAGTGGGCCGGGCTGACCGCCGGCACCGCGGGCGACGTGTCGCTCACCTATCGCGCGGGCGCGCAGTACGGGTATCGCTACGACCCCCGCTGGGGCTGGCGGCCGGCGCGCGTGCTCAGCACGCCCGAACGGATCATCAAGCTCAGCGTCCCCGTCTACAAGCGCCCGCGGGCGATGCCGGCGCCCACGCTGCTTGGCGCGAGCGCGACGGTGATCGCCGCGGCGGACCTGTCCGAGGCCGAAGTCGCGGACTTCGATCGCGTGCGCACGTGGACCTACGCGCGCGCCGTGCTGCGCGTCGCCGTGAAGGCCGCGGCGGCGGAGGCCGCCGAGCGCGCCGCCGAGAACGCGGCCAGGGACAAGAAGAAGAAGGAGGACAAGAACGCCGAGCGGCTGGGCTGGCTCGCCGGCTTCCTCACGAGCGCGGCCGGCGCCGTGCTCGAGCGCGCCGACACCCGGAACTGGAACCTCCTGCCGCAGGCGGTCACGATCCTGCGCGTGCGCGCCCCCGTCGGCACCCGCGACCTCCGCATCAGCGCGCCGGGCGAGCCAGGCGGCGAGCTCGTGATCCCCGCGGTGACGGTCAAGTCGGGTCGCATCTCGATCGCCACGGCCCGCGCCTGGTCCTCGCCGGCCGAGTGGTAGCCGGGGCGGGGTGCCCGGGACGCGCGCAAGGAGTCGTCGCCGGGGGCTGAGCGGTGCGCGCTGGACGACGCCATGCGTTTCGCCGATACTCGGGGGAGGATGCGGCCCACCGATGGGCCCGTCATCCCCACCCCCGCGTGCTGGAACAGATGACCCCCGAATTCGCTCGATCGCGCCGCCTGCACGTCATGCTCGCGGCCACGGTCCTGACCCTTGGTGCGACGGTCGCCATCCTGGGCTGGCGGTACGGCGCGCACGCCGACGCCGACGCCTGGCGTGATCGGGCCGGCGCGATCGTCGACGAGTCGGGTCGCGCCGCCCTCGCGCTCGCGCGCGTGGACGACGCCGCGCGCACCGCCCTCGCGCTTGGCGACGCGCGTTCGCGCGCGCGCCTCGACGCGGCGACGGCGGACCTCGATGGCAGCCTGGGGCGCCTCGACACCCTCGTGCGCTTCGTCAGCGCTCAGCATGCCCGCGTCGCGGTCGCGATGCGCGCGAGCGCCGCCCATGAGGAGCTGGTCGAGCGCCTCGTGGCCGATCGCGTCGCGGGGCGCGTCGCGCCGTCGCGCGCGATCGAGACGCTCGACAGCGCGGCAGCCGCGCTGCCGGCGCGCGCGGCGCTCGGCCTCGTCGCGCGCGAACAGGCCGCGGCGCGCGACCGGCATGCGCGCCGCGAGGACGCCCAGCGCCGCGCGACGACGTGGGTGGTGGTGGCGATCCTCCTGCTGGCCGGCGTCGTCGTGCTGTGGGCCGCGCGCACCGTCGAGCGGCAGGTGACGCGCCTCGCGCAGGGCGAACAGCGCCTCGCGTCGATGATGGAGGCGATGGAGGAAGGGGTCGTCCTGCAGGACGCGAATGCGGTCATCCACGTGTGGAATCCGTCGGCCGAGCGCATCCTCGGCCTCACCGGAGAACAGATCGCCGGACGCTCATCCTTCGATCCGCGCTGGCGCGTGATCGACGAGGACGGCCAGCCGCTCCCCGGTGATCGCCACATGGTGCCCGTCGCACTCCGCACCGGCCGCCGATGCACCGGCGTCATGGGCGTCGAGCGCCCCGACGGGACCCGCGTCTGGATCAAGGTCCATGCGGTGCCGCTGCGGTCCCTCGACGGGCGCGCGCCGACCACGGCGGTCTGCACCTTCGCCGACGTCACCGCGGAACGGCTCGCCACGCACGCGCTCGCCGAGAGCGAAGCCCGCTACCGGGTCATCGCCGAGACCTCCGCCGAGGGGATCGTGCGCGTGGATGCGGAACTCCGCATCACGTACGCGAACGGCCGGCTCGCGACGATGCTCGGCCGCCAGCCGGACGAGCTCGTCGGCCACGACGTCCGCGACTTCGTGCATCCCGACGACCACGCGCTCCTGCTCGCCAACTTCGCGCGACGCCGCGAAGGGCAGACCGGCCGCTACGACCTCCGCTGCCGTCACGCCGATGGCAGCGACGTGTGGGTCTCCAACTCGTCGGCGCCGCTCTTCGATGCCGCCGGCCAGTTCCTCGGCGGGCTCGGCATGCTGACCGACATCTCCGCGCGGCGCGTACTCGAGGCGGAGGTCCGGCAGGCGCACAAGATGGACGCGATGGGCCGCATGGCGAGCGCGGTGGCCCACGACTTCAACAACCTGCTCACGGTCATCCGCTCGGTCGCCAACCTCCGGCGCGACGCCGGCCCGACCGGCGACCGGTGGGTCGAGGACATGAACGAGATTCTCGGCGCCGTGGACCGCGGCGCGTCGCTCACGGCCCACCTGCTTGCCTTCTGCCGCGCGCTGCCCGCGGAGCCGCGCGAACTGCCCGTGGCGCCGCTCCTCCGCGACTTCCGCACCACGCTCGCGCGCCTCGTCCCCTCGTTCGTGCGCATCGACGTGCGCCTCGACGCCGACGACGCGCAGCTCCGCATCCTCGCCGATCCGCTCCAGGTCGAGCGCGCGCTGCTCAACCTCGCCGGCAACGCCGCCGATGCGATGCCGTTCGGCGGCGACCTGGTCGTCCGCGCCTTCGTGACCGAAACCGAGGCGCCGATCGCGAGCCGCTACGGCGCGATCGCGCCCGGGACGTACGTGTGCCTCGCGGTCGCCGACACGGGCGCGGGCATGACTGAGGCCGTCCTCTCGCACCTCTTCGAGCCCTTCTTCTCCACCAAGCCGCAGGGGCGCGGTACCGGCCTGGGCCTCGCGACGGTCTACGGCATCGTGCAGCAGGCGGGGGGCGGCGTCACGGTCAGGAGTTCGCCGGGAGAGGGCACCACCGTCACGCTCTTCTTTCCGAGCGCCACCGCCGTGGGACGCGGCGCGGCGGAGGCTGCTTCCGGGGGCGGACCGGCCGGTGCGAGCCCCGCGACTGCGCCCGCCGTGGCGGGCGCGGTGCTCGTCGTCGATGACGAGCCCGCCGTGCGATCGATCGTGGCCCGCGTCCTCGCCGCACGTGGCTACGAGGTGCTCGTGGCCGGCTCGGGCGCCGAGGCGCTCGAACTCATGCTCGCCAGGGGATCGCGCGTGCGCGCCCTCATCACCGACGTGAAGATGCCGGGCATGACGGGGGTCGAGCTCGCGCGCGCGCTCGCCGCCCAAGGCATCGAACTCCCCGTGCTCTTCCTCTCCGGCCAGCTCGACGCGCCCGTGCCGCTCAAGCATGGCGGGCGGCACCCGCAGCAGTTCCTCGGCAAGCCGTTCCGCAATCACGACCTGATGCACGCGCTCGAGCGGTTGCTGCACGTGGCCTGACGCGCGGGCAATGCGCGGAACGCAGACGGGCCCCGCCAGGTGGCGGGGCCCGTCGCGTTCGAACCGTGCGTGGAGCTACTGCGCCGACGCGAGCGCGTGCACCGCGCCGGCCAGCGTCTTCACCCGCGCCGCATCAGTCGCGGTGGTCGCGTCCTTGTCGAGCTGGCCGCCCAGCGTGTGCAGCGCCTTCGAGCGCGCCGCCCCGCTGAGCTTCTCCGCGCTCGCGATCGCCGCGCGGACCGCCGTGAGCCGCGCCGTCGGCAGGCCGTTCGCGCGCTCCACCTGGTCGGCGTAGGCCTTCACCAGCGGGAAGCTCGGGGCCCACGTCATCTTGGGCTGTCCCTGCGCGTTCAGGTAGTCGTACTTGACCGTCTGCGCCGCGTCGATCGCGTTCTGCGTGATGAAGGCGCTCGGCGTGAGCTCGAGGATGTCGAGGCCACGGCCGATCTCGGAGCTCACGATCAGGCCGTTGTACCAGTACACCGACCAGGAGCCCGAGAGCTGCAGCTGGTTCGGGTCCTGGGGGCCGCGGTCGAAGAACGCGATTTCGGTCGGGTGCTTCGGGTCCGTGAACTCGAACACCGAGATGCCGCCCTGGTACCACGCCTGCACCATCACGTCGCGCCCGGGGATCGGGATCATCGAGCCGTTGTGCGCGACGCAGTTCTCCACGCTGGTCTGCGCGGCGGGGAGCTTGTAGTACGACTGGAACTCCATCTTCCCGTCCTTCAGGGTGAAGATGGCGTCGGCCCCCCACTCCTTCGGGTCCGAGGCGCGGCACTTGGGACCCATCCCGCCGCCCCATTCGTCGGAGAACAGCACCTTGGTGCCGTCGTTGTTGAAGGTCGCCGAATGCCAGTACGAGAAGTTCGAGTCCGACACCGCGCCGATGCGCACGGGCGCGGCCGGGTTGCGGATGTCGAGCAGCAGGCCGTAGCCCTCGCAGGCGCCGCCGGCGTAACCGATGCCGGGGTAGAGCGTGATGTCATGGCACTGCGTCGGGCCCGGCTTCGGGCCGCGGTTCGGGCCGTCCTCGCCGAAGAGCTTCTTCACGAAGCCCGGCAGGTCCTCGCGCAGCTTGGCCGAGTCGGCGGCCGTCGGCGCGCCCGTGCCGTTGCGCAGCTTCACGAGGCTGTCGAGCATGTGCATCGCGAACTGGTCGGGGAGCACCTGCGTGGCCCCCTGGATCTCGACCGTGAAGCGGCCCTTCGCCTTCGCCTCGGCCGCAACCTTGGCGGACTGGATCTTGTCCTCCTCGGCCAGTCCGTGCGTCGGCGGCGCGACGAGGTCGTTGAAGATGCGCGGCGAGCTCACGATCGCCGCCTGCTCCGGGTGCGCGAGCGGCACCTTGATGACTTCGATGCGGAAGAGGGCCGAGTTGGGGTTCTTGTCCGGCGTGTCCTTCACGCAGCCGGGCAGCTCCCCTTCGGGGCGCACCGGCGCCGAGCCGGAGATGTACACGTACACGTTCTCGGGATCCTTCGGGTCCACGAGCACCGAGTGCGTGTGCGAGCCGCGGCAGGTCTGCACCGCGGTGATCGGCTTCGGGTTCTTGATGTCCGTGATGTCGAAGATGCGGAGCCCCTTGAGGCGCTCCTTGCTCACCGTCTCCTTCACGCCGCCGCCCGCGCAGTCGAGACGGCCCTCGCTCCCCTCACCGGAGACGAAGAGCAGGTTCTTGTACGTGGACACGTCGGACTGCGAGCCCGGGCAGTACCACGACTCCGCGAGCACCGGCTTGGCCGGGTTCGCGATGTCCCAGATCTGCCAGCCGTTGAACGACCCCTGGATGACGCGGGTGCCGCTGAACGCGATGTCGGAGTTGATGCCGTCGGTGAACTTCTCGCTCGGGCGCGTGGCCGAGATCAGGTTCAGGTTCCAGATCGCCTCGCCGGCGTCCCAGCGGCCGGGCTTGAGGCCGATGCGCGGGTCGGGCGAGGGGGGCATCGTGCCGACCGACTTCGCGCGGATGGTCTGCGCGCCGGCGACCGGCGCGGCGAGCGCGCCGGCCAGCACGAGCAGCGCAGCCGCACGGCGCGGCGCGTGGCGGACGAGTAAGGAAGCGGGTGTGGACATCTGCACGTTGGTTTGGGGGGTGAATCGGACGGACTTCGGGGGCGCGGCCGCCCTCAGCGGCTGCCGCGCTCGAACAGGAGGCCGGCGAGCATCTTCCGCATGCGCTCGACCTCTGTCGTCTGGTCGACGTTCACGTCGGCCGCGAACTTGAACACGGACCGGTCCTGCGCGGCGCCCTCGTGGGAGAGCAGGTCCTTCACCATCCCGATCGCGCCGTTGTGGTGCTGGATCATGCCGCTGAGGAAGAGCCGGTCGAAGTCCGGCCCGCGCGCGGCGTCGAGTGCTGCCATCTGCGCCGGCGTCAGCATCCCCGGCATCATCGGGGTGTCCGCCGTCGCGTTGTCGTGCTTCATGCCGGGCATGTCGTGCGACATCCCCGCCACCTGGTGCTTCGACGCGCCCGCTGGCGGCGGTCCGCTCGGCACCGTCTGGTTCCGGTTGCGCAGCCACTGCTGCATCACCGCGATCTCGTCCTGCTGCGCGTTGATGATGCGCCCGCACAGCGTGCGCACCGCCTCGCTCGCCTCGTGCGTCGGCGCGAGCCGGCACATCACGATCGCCTGCGAGTGGTGGTGGATCATGCCCTGCATGAACGCGATGTCGGCGGTCGTGTAGGGCAGCTGGGCCGAGTCGGCGCGCGCGCGGAGGATCGCGGCGCGATCGGCCTTCGGCGATGCGGGGGAGGCCGGACGCTTGGGCGCCTGCGCGGCGACTGGCGCCGGCGCGCTGGCCAGGATCCCGGCCGCCAGGATGGCAATGCGGAGGGAAACGCTCATGGGCATGGGGGTGTCGGATGCGTCAACGTCGAGCCCGAGCAAGTTCAGGGGGCGTCTTCCGCGACACAAGGGCGCGCGGTGACGCCATATGACACGCCCGCACCAGGCACAGGTCCGTCGTCGCCATGGCGATGGGACCCCGACGCGCGCATGTGCGGTAACAGGCTCCTCCACCTCTCGCCCGCTCGCACGCCCGTGACGCCACCCGATCGCATCCGGTTCCACGCCGTTCGCGCCCTCGCGACGGCCCTCCTCGTCGTCATGTCCGTGCGCGCCGCGCACGCCCAGCCCGTCGCACCACGCTTCCTCACCGAGCGGCTCGCGCCCGGCGTGTGGGCCGTGCGGCCCGTCGATTCCGTCGGCTTCGGCATGGACGCGAACTCGCTCGTGGTCGAGGGGCGCACCGGCGCGCTGGTCGTGGATGCGCAGATGAGCGCCACGAGCACGCGCGCGGTCATCGCGGCCGTCCGCGCGGTGACGCGGCGCCCCGTGCGCTACCTCGTGCACACGCACTGGCACGACGATCACGTGGCCGGCGCCGCGGAATGGCAGCGCGCCGTGCCGGACATCGTCATTGTCGGCGGCACGCGGATGGCGGCCGACATGGCCACGCAGGGCGCGAAGAACCGCGCCGGCTTCCTCGGCCAGATTCCGGGCACCGTGGCCTACCTGCGCGACCTGGCCGCCAAGCGGCGCGGCCTCGACGGCGCCGCCACCGACAGCACCGAGACGGCGGCGTACGTCCGCTACGCGAAGCTCATCGAGCGATTCGCGGCCGAGAGCGCGCTCGTGCCGCACGTCGCGCCCACGCGCACCGTGGACGACTCGCTCGTGCTCGAGCTGGGCGCGCGCCGCGTCGTCGCGCGCGTGATCGGGGCCGGTCACACGGCGGCGGACGTGGTGGTCGACGTGCCCGACGCGGGGGTCATCGCCACCGGCGACCTCGTCATCACGCCGGTGCCGTTCGTCGGTTCGACCTCGTTTCCGCGGTCGTATGCCGCCACGCTCGGTCGCCTGCTGCT